>CAJOJI010000174.1:721-2500 GCA_905234715.1 uncultured Saccharofermentans sp. | reverse complement strand
CAACCTTTGTTCTCCATGTCCCCAGGCGATAGACAACTTAAGGATCTACCAGAAGCTTCACGCCTTCTTCTCGATAGAGCCTAATGAAGTAAACTACGAATCAAGCGTTGATGATTTCATCCACGGAAGAACGCTCTTTACAGTGGTCGGATACGATGCTCTGGAGTCTATAGAAAGCTATGTGAACGATGAAGGAAACGGATTTGAGTACGAATACGGTGTGGCCAACATCCCGGATATCAGCGAGACGAGCCAGAGCAGATCGCTCTCCGTCACGCAGTGCATAGCAGTCAACGGATATTCGGATCAGAAGGACTTGGCAAACCGATTCGCTTCATACCTCATTACTGATGCGGCATCCAATTTAGAGCCCATGACCGGATACCTTTCATCCAACAGACTGACCGAGAAACTCGATGACAACTCCAGAATCTTCGCGGCAGAGTACGCCAGGAGCGTTCCCATGCCCAAGATGATGACCGTCGAGAACTATTGGATGCAGGTCGAAGTGCTTTTCTCCAAAGTTTGGAACGGTGCGGATCCCGATGAGACTCTAAAAGAACTTGACGAAACGCTCGGCAGACAGATCGATGAATTGGAACAGCATATTCTCACGCAGGAATCTATTAAGATAGGGATAGATTAAATGCAGTTCACAGAATGAACACTTTTTCATCACTTTTTTCTCACGGAACGTATGTAGAATGAACACAGATTTAAGATAATATATAAACATAAAATAAATCGTTCGTGCGACGGCAAGTGAAGAAAAAGGGAGGTATGAGTTATGTACGAATATTACGATTATGAGAATCAGCCTATTCAGGGCGAAAAGGAAAGGATACAGGCAGAAGCAAAAGAACGTGCGGCTAAGGAAGCCAAGGCAAGGAAGAAAGAAAAGAGAAACAAATGGCTTTCATGTATAGCATATGCTCTGGTNNTCCAGGGAGTCGATCTTGCGGGTGACATCGTAAGAAATAAAATGGGACTCAACAAGGAAGTGCTTGCCGGTGTTGATGAAAACAGTGCGGACACAAATAAGGAAAAACTTCAGAGCTCAGCCAAAACAGAGGAAGAAGAAAGATCCGATGAGAAAGAAAAGGTAACAACAAATAAGAGCGCAGCAGTTGCTACCCCGCTTTCATCAAAAGGCAGTCTGGATGTTTCCGATGTTGCCGAGAATGTAATGCCATCCATAGTATCCATTACAAATAAGAGCGTACAGGAAGTAAGATCGTTCTTCGGCGGAGGCATACATCAGTATGAGAGCGTGAGCGCAGGCTCCGGTATAATAATAGGTGAAAATGATGATGAACTGCTGCTTGTAACAAATAATCATGTGGTCGAAGGTGCCAAGGAAATATCGGTAGGATTTATAGATGATGAGGTATATGAGGCGGTAGTCAAGGGAACGGATCCCGAAAACGATCTTGCGGTCATTGCTGTTAAACTGTCCGATATAAAGGACAGCACAATGGATAAGATCGTTATCGCAACAATGGGCGATTCGGATGCTCTTGAGATAGGTGAGCAGGTGGTCGCCATAGGTAATGCTCTCGGATACGGCCAGTCGGTCACAACGGGCATAGTAAGTGCTCTGGACAGAGAGGTTGAGAGAGATAATCTTACGAGCAAACTTATACAGACGGATGCAGCGATAAATCCCGGGAACAGCGGCGGTGCACTCCTTAATATGCGTGGTGAAGTGATCGGTATCAATTCGGCGAAGTTTGCATCAGCACAGGTTGAAGGCATGGGATATGCGATACCTATCTCGAC
>CAJOJI010000174.1:0-709 GCA_905234715.1 uncultured Saccharofermentans sp. | reverse complement strand
GCGACTCCCATAATAGAGGAACTCATGAACAGAAGGACGAGGGAAGTGGTCGATAAGAAGGATGCAAGTTACCTTGGTATTTCCGGTGTATCGGTTACCAATGAAGTGTCCAAGACCTATAACATTCCCACCGGTGTTTATATCTCGGAGGTTGAGAAGAACGGACCTGCCGATAAGGGAGGGATAAAAGAAGGAGATGTTATCAAGAAGTTCGACGGAGTGACGGTATCATCCATCAATGATATAAAAGAACAGTTGAATTATTACAAGGCAGGAGAGAAGATCAAGATCCTTGTGAAGAGACCGGACGGATCGGAGTATAAGGATGTCACGGTCGAGGTAACGCTCGGAAAACGTTCGGAGTCGGATCTTGCCGATGAAGACGACAGTAAAGAGCCGGTACAGGAAAACGGCGGGCAGGATGGCGATGCCATTTATATAGATCCATTCTCGATATTCGGATATTAAGACAAGTTTTCGTTTACTTATTCTCCTTTACACATTATAATGTATTCGATCAGGCGAACGCTCCAAAGGGGCGTTCGTTTGAGTTGTGTATAAACGGCATGACGCGGAGATGACAAATGGAGATCAATCAGATCAGTCTTACATCCACTATAACAATTCCTAAGGGCAATTTTGACTTTGTAATGGAAGCTACTCATAATGAGCAGCTTTATTCAGGCTGCCTGAATGCCGAGAAATGTAT
>CAJOJI010000173.1 GCA_905234715.1 uncultured Saccharofermentans sp. | reverse complement strand
TTTCTCGGGCTGGGAGGCAGCGTCGGCAGCAAGCCCGGTGCACTCAATCTTTATACAGAGGACCAGATGAACAGACGGATAATGAAGATGACCCCGTCGATCATGCTCAACGGAGGCTTTGACATCCTTGTGACCCACTCACCCGCCAAAGGATACGGCGACATGAAAGGAAGCTTCTCTCATCAGGGATATGAATGCTTCAACAAGCTTATCAACAGATACAGTCCCGAATACATGCTCCACGGACACGTCCACGATTCATACGGAAATGTAAAGCTCTACCATGATCACGAATCAGGCACTAAGATCGTCAACTGCTGCGGGTTCAAGATAATAGAGATATAAGAGCTGTTATATCATCCGGGATCATTTTCCCATTCATGTATCTTATCCAACATAAGGGGCTTAGCGTAATAGTATCCCTGGAAGCTTTCCACATGGAAACGCTGAAGGATATCTTTCATTCCTTCTGTCTCAATACGAACGACAATGCCATTGTCAAAGCAATCACAATGCTCGTTACCTTCTTGTTCATTTCTTTGTTCCTACTTTTTTGCCCGCACAAATAAAGCGAAGAGCATTCTTCGGGCAGGACTTTATACACTCACCGCATCTTATGCACTCAGTACTGTTCGGCATCTTGCTCGGGTCTACGTTCATGGCGCATTTACGTGCGCAGGCACCGCAGCTGACGCAGGCAGACTTATCTACATCGAGTTTAACGAGACTGACCTTCTGGAACAGTGCGTAGAAAGCTCCGAGAGGGCACAGATATTTACAGAAAGGTCTGTAAATGAATATTGAAGCCAGTATGCATACAGTAAGGATAGCTGTCTTAAATATGAACAAACTGCCGAGAGCAGGTCGTAACTGATCGTTCAGAAGGACCAGAGGTATACCTCCCTCAAGTGTGCCTACAGGACAAACAAATTCACAGAAGAAAGGCTTGGCTGCACCAAACTCATTTCGATACAGGAGCGGCAGAGCTATTACCATAACTAGAAGCATAACGTACTTCAGGTTACGAAGGACCTTGTCCACACGTTCAGGGATCTTGAGCTTCGGTGTCGGGATCATGTACAGGAGTTCCTGAATGAGGCCGAACACACACAGCCATCCGCAGACGAAACGTCCGAGGAAAAGACCTATTGTCATAAGGAAGCCGATTACATAGAAAGGGAACTTCCTGTGTCTTGAGTTAAGTACTGCCTGCAAAGCACCGATCGGGCACGCGCCGAGGGCACCGGGGCAGGAATAGCAGCGGTCCTGTGTAGATAGTTGAACTTCCTGCGATAAAACCTTTTACATATGCGTTAGTTAATACGCCCCAGCAGATCTGAATAATCTTGCGGAGCTTAGATCCTTTTTTCTTATCCAAGGCCAATACACTCCATACAGATATTCACAGCTTTGCTGAAGACTGTCTCAGCTTCACCGCTCACATAGCCGAACACTACCATTCCCAGCGCAAGTAGAAGCGCCGCTGTCCAGATTACTCTGCACACATTCTTTTGTTTCATTTTTGCCTCCCCAAAAATCGTTGTTTCTTTAACCAACGCTATTATTGCAATCTTTATACTGCAAACCATTGATTAATACTGAACCAGAGTGTTGCTTATTCAACAAAAATGCGCAGGTGTGTCGCTTATTCTTCCTCTTCGTAAGGCTCATCTGCAGGCTGTGTTCCCCAGATGTACTGCTCAAGCTCTGATACGCCGTCTTCTTCGATCATAGCCTTGCTGAACTGGGTCTCATACAGTTCACGGTAGATTCCGTCCTTGCAAAGCAGTTCCTTATGTGTACCGCGCTCGGCGATAGCTCCGTCCTTAACCACAAGGATCTCGTCAGCTGCAAGTATTGTAGACAGTCTGTGTGCGATAAGGATACTCGTCTTGCTTCTGATGATGGGATCGATCGCATCCTGAATCTTCTTCTCAGATATAGAATCAAGCGCAGATGTCGCCTCATCAAAGATAAATATCGTAGGGTCCTTAAGGATTATTCGTGCTATGGAGATTCTTTGCTTCTCGCCGCCCGAGAGCTTAAGACCTCGGTTACCCACCTCAGTGTCTATCCCCTTCTCCTGTTTCTGCACAAAGTCCCAAATATTAGCTTTCTTCAAAGCTTCTATCATATCATCTTCAGAAGCATCCGGGCAGGCATACAGAAGATTGTCACGGATAGTGCCGTTAAAAAGGTACGTCTCCTGGGATACTACTCCGACCTGACTTCTTAGGAACTTCAGGTCGAGCTTTCTGACATCAATACCATCGAAAGTAACGCATCCGCTGTCGACATCATAAAGACGCGGGATCAGATTAACGATAGTACTCTTACCTGAACCGGAAGGACCTACA
>CAJOJI010000172.1 GCA_905234715.1 uncultured Saccharofermentans sp. | reverse complement strand
TCATGTTGTAATGCTGCTCCTGATGCAGGCCATAGAAGATCTGTTTGAAGGTCTCCCTATACTGAGACACTTCCGCGTAATCCTCCGTCAGATTCAGTCCATCGTTGATGCCTGTCGGATTGCTGATATAGGAAAGCATCGCAGACGCCAGATTGAACTTCATGTTGTCCGGCTTGTCGCCTTCCTTCTCCGGAGGGATGATGAAGTCTTCTTTATGATCATCGAGCACCAGCTTCCTCAGATCGTCCCCTTCGTAGCCATACATTTGCATGAAGTAGTATTCCAGAATCCTTCGCATAACGTTAAGAAGCGATATCGGAGAATCTATCTCCTTGAGCTCATTCCAAAGTGCTGCATAGGAGTTTTGCACCGGATTATAGTTCTCCAACTCAGATGGAATGTTTGGATTCTGGCGTGTCTTAGGAGCGCCAATGGTCGAAACGTTATGTACCTTCTGAATAACATAGAAGGAAACGCTTCTGTATTTCTCAACCTGATGGTATGTCACCTCGCGATGGAAGTAGACATTGTGCGTCAGGATAAATATCTGTTTGATATATGTGCCGGTGATCTTATCATCGACGATCTGTGCATTGTTGTTGCAGATGGTAATAAGCTCCCGGACAATTGCGCCAACAATAAACAGCGCGCTGGAGTCCATACTGGAAACGGGATCGTCAATAACCACGACCTTGTCTTTCACTACCTCGCTACTCTGACTGCCCCTAACAAGATTGTAAAAATACAAGAATGCTATAAAGTTACGCTCGCCCTCGCTCAGGTTTTCTGCAACAGATCCGTCCTCACGAATAACCTCATAGACATTTGCTACTCCGGCCTTGTCACGGAGACTGAAGCCTTGAAAACCAGAATCTCGAAGCAGGGCATTGATACTATCGATTGCAGCTTTGGTATTTACAGTCTGCTTGTTCAACTCGGCGATTTCTTCCGCGAGTGCCCGAGAATCCTTACGAGCCTGAGACGCCTTGTTTTTCAGATCCTCTGCATCCTTCTTGAGCTGGGCAAGACTTGTCTTGTAGCTCGTAATATCGGACTGAAGAATGAAAGCAATGTGCGCCCATACGGCGGTCTTGCACTCTTCCTTCTTCTGCTGCTGGTCTTTTTATTTATCTCATCTATGATCTGTCCGATCTCAATGAGAAGAGAGTCGATGTCCTCAAGGGAAACCACGGATGTCGGCTCTTTTACTTTTTCAGCAATTCGCTGCTCATTGATCTTTATATTGCTCTCCAGCAAAGACAGCTTGCTCTGGTAGTCAGTCAGATCCAGTGCAGGCATGGGATCACTCAGGTTTGCCTTCAGCTTATCGATGATTGCAGAGGTTTCCCGCGCATAGGTTGACTGAAACCGAGTGAGCTCACTAATATCCTGCTGATACTGCTCATCGAAACATGCGGCAATTTCCGCTTCAAAATTTGCAGGAAGTTTCTGTTGGCAATAAGGACACTTTCCTGCAGCCTCTTTAGAATAATGCTGGTGTCCTTGGCGTACCCAGTCTGATGCATTCAGTGCCTTAATAAAATTTGCAAAAGGTGTCTTACTACTACTCACTACGACCTTATCCATCAGATCATTTCCGGGAAGCCTGCCGTAAGTCGGAGCTGCCGATATCCTTGAGAATTGGCTGTAAGTACGTGCCTGTGAATCGTAAGCAATACGATACAGCTCTGCTAACTTATCGAGATCTTGCTCTGCCGGTGTCTTTACGGCGAGAACCGCACTTGCAAACAAATTCTTTCGGCCTGTGCCTTTTACGGCATCAGGGAATTTCCCGCAAATATCTCTGGTCTTATCCCAGCATGCTTTCTGGAAAGTATCCTCTGCATTTTGCTGAGCCGTTACCTTCTGACCGCTCTGTTCTGTATATTCACCAGCATGTCTATCAAATTCATCCTTCTTAGCAGTCTTTTCTTCCACCTGTTTCTGGATCTTGATATTGGGCTCACTAACCGTGAATACACCTTTAAGGTCACCGTATGTTTCAAAATTACGATTGATGAAGTCCTGACTGTAAACAAGGACATCATAATCAGATGCAGAACGACCGTCCTGCCATACCACTCCATCGTCGCCCTCTATTGTTCTGGCGACTGTTGATTTTCCCACACCATTTCTTCCGTAAAAGAAATTTACATATGTCGGCTCTATCACTTCGTTATCGAAGGTAGCTCCGTTTAATGTGATCTTTCTGATCACCGATTTCATTTTCTCGCTCATACCCGTCCAACTCCTCGATGCTTATTCTGTGATCTTGCCGTTCCTGACCCATTCATCTACTTCGGAGATTTTGAATTTATATCTTTTCCCGGCACGATAAAAAGGAAGTTTGCCCTCTTTGATCCATGTACGGACAGTATCTTGACTGACACTCAAGTGCTCAGCTATATCTTCCAAAT
>CAJOJI010000171.1:2258-3143 GCA_905234715.1 uncultured Saccharofermentans sp. | reverse complement strand
GCGTAGGTGTTTAAGTTTTTGTTAATTTATTAAGAAACAAATCTCTTGCTTCTTGGTATAATCTTTCTGTTCTTACTTATTTATTAGAGGAAAAAGATGAAGACTTCTGATTTTTATTATGATCTGCCTGAAGAGCTTATCGCACAGCATCCGCTGGATGTGCGTTCGAATTCAAGACTCATGGTGCTTGATAAGAACGACGGTTCCGTTCTTCACAGACACTTCTACGATATAAAGAAACTACTTATACCGGGCGATGTCCTGGTTGTTAATAATACCCGTGTTATTCCAGCAAGACTTATGGGAAGCAGATCTGACACGGGAACTGCCGTAGAGATTCTCCTTCTGAAGCGTCTCGATGAGAAGCGCTGGGAGACACTGGCACGTCCCGGCAAGAAAGTACGTGAAGGAAGACGCGTGACTTTTATCCCCGGTGAGCTTGAAGCCGAGTGCGAGGCTGTCCTTCCCGACGGAAACAGAATAATGAAGTTTGATTTCGAAGGGATATGGGAAGAAGTCTTAGACAGAGCAGGCACTATGCCTCTCCCCCCTTATATTCACGAGCAGCTTGTAGACAGAGAGCGTTATCAGACAGTCTACTCTAAGATCCCCGGCTCAGCTGCAGCGCCTACCGCAGGTCTGCACTTTACTCCCGAGCTTCTTAAGGAGCTCGATGACATGGGTGTCATCAGAGCTGAGGTTACGCTTGATGTCGGCTTGGGCACGTTCCGCCCCGTTAAGTCTGACAACATAGAGCAGCACGAAATGCATTCCGAGCGTTACACTTTTGGACAGGAGGCATCTGACATAGTACGAGCAGCGCGTGCAGAAGGCAGACGCATCGTGTCCGTAGGCACAACGTCAACAAGAGTACTCGAGACCGTT
>CAJOJI010000171.1:1322-2065 GCA_905234715.1 uncultured Saccharofermentans sp. | reverse complement strand
GACGCTTGTAATGCTGGTATCGGCAATGGCAGGCAAAGAGCATGTGCTCGCAGCTTATAACGAGGCCGTAAAGGAAAGATACAGATTCTTCTCTTTCGGCGATGCTATGTTTATCACAGATCTTAAGAGGTTCCCTGAGCATGAGTAATTTCCCCGTATGGTATGAGCACATCCACACCTGCAAGCAGACCGGCGCGAGACTCGGCCGCGTGCATACGCCTCACGGCACTTTCGATACACCTGCTTTCATGCCTGTAGGAACACAGGCTTCTGTTAAGGGCATGAGCCCGGAGGAAGTAGCAGGTACAGGCGCGGGAATTATCCTGTCGAACACATATCACCTCTGGCTTCGTCCCGGAAGCGAGATCGTAGCCAAGGCAGGCGGACTTCATAAGTTTATGAACTGGAAGGGCTCCGTTCTTACGGACAGCGGCGGATTCCAGGTATTCTCACTTGCAAAGCCTAAGGACATCGTAGAGGAAGGCGTTAAGTTCCGTTCTCACCTCGACGGCTCCAGACAATTCCTGTCACCTGAGATTTCAATGAAGGTACAAAACGACCTTGGTGCAGATATCATCATGGCTTTCGATGAGTGCTGCCCCTACCCGTCCACACACGAGTACGCTTTACGTTCACTTGAAAGAACAACAAGATGGCTTGACCGCTGTATCGATTCTCACAAGAATCCTGATACACAGGCTCTGTTCGGTATCATTCAGGGTTCCATGTACGAAGACTTGCGT
>CAJOJI010000171.1:0-1303 GCA_905234715.1 uncultured Saccharofermentans sp. | reverse complement strand
CGGCGGTATCTCTGTAGGAGAGCCTAAAGATCTGTTCCTTAAGATGATCGACTTCACGGTTCCCCTCATGCCCGAGGAGAAGCCCAGATATCTTATGGGTGTCGGCACACCTGATTACCTAATTGAAGGTTCGTTAAGAGGCGTCGACATGTTCGACTGCGTTCTGCCGACAAGACTTGGAAGACACGGCACCATCCTTACTTCCAAGGGTAAGAGGATCATAAGAGACAAGTGTTATGCAGAAGACTTCGGTCCGATGGATCCTAACTGCGACTGCTATGCCTGCAAGAACTACCAGGCCTCATATGTAAGACATCTACTCAAGGCTAAGGAGATGTTCGGACAGAGACTGTGTACTTATCACAACATCTGGTTCCTGGTTAAGCTTATGGAAAAGATCAGGGAAGCTATCGCAGAAGATTGTCTGGGCAACTTTGCAAAGTCTTTCTACGAAGAGTATTACGGCGGTTAATCACCTGAACGCACGATCATTGTTACCGCTGTAAGATTACCTTCTGACAGACGGTTCTTATCCGATATACGGCAGACCATATTATCCATCCACTCTTCCGCGCTTTCTTAATACCACGCTTACGTAGTGTGGATAAAGACAAGGGACGACGCAGGAACACGACAGAAGCAATATCACGAGTACACAGTTGGGCATGACTTACATTCGTCAATGCGAACAAGTCTTCCTCTGATGGCAATATCGGATATATCCAAGGAATATGCTTATAGACAACACGCTGGAAACCCTGTGAGACAAGATAGCTGTTCAATAAAGAGAACACATCACGTATCTCGGCTGCCCTGCAACGCTGGTCCATCACGAGTCCGCCATAGGTCAAACCCTGATGTGACGAGAAAGTATTGTCTTGCTCGTTGGCAGGAAGCAGGGCGTAGAGTCGACTTTTCCGATAGATCATCAGCGAATGGTCATGGAAGCGGTCGGAATGATAGTCCATGTACTGTCGGAAGAAAAGGAAAGTGCCGTTCTTCGACTGCCTCACGAACGTATCCCATTCTTCAACCTTATCCGCTGTATATCTGACTACCTCAAACATTACTCGTTATTTGCAGGAATTCGTCATAGTCATAAATATACTCCTCCTCATCGAAGAGCTCGGAGGCAAGTACCAAGCAGACGGCGCCACTGGAGAAATCTTCCAGTGTACGCCATATTTTTGTCCCGATATAGAGTCCTTGATAGGGATGGTTCAAATGGTATATCACCTTTTCCCCACATCCGTCATCTACCATTACATCGAACGAGCCGCTCACGGCAATCACTATCTCCTCG
>CAJOJI010000170.1:1682-2418 GCA_905234715.1 uncultured Saccharofermentans sp. | reverse complement strand
TTGTCAATGTTTATTCCTGAAGCTGCTGTCTTACCCTATTGATTTCTGCATACGACTTCTCGAAAGCATCCACAACCGCCGCATTGAACTGCGTGCCTCTTCCCTTCAGGATCTCGTTATATGCATCCTTCTCATCCCACGCCAGCTTATAGCTGCGCTTACTTGTAAGAGCATCGTAGACATCTGCAACGGCTACTATCTGGCCTTCAAGGCTTAATTCATCAAACTTCAGCCCCTCGGGATATCCTCTGCCGTCAGGACGCTCGTGATGTTCAAGAGCCACAGTCTTTGCAAGACCCATAACTTCACCTTCAACATTATTAAGAAGATCTCCTCCGTAGCCCGGATGCTTCTTGATGATGGCGAATTCTTCGTCCGTAAGTCTTGCCGGTTTCTCAAGGATCTCAGCAGGGATCAGGAGCTTACCGATATCGTGCATGGTAGATGCAAGGCGGATGATCTTGGCTTTGTCTTCTCCAAGACCCATCTGCTCTGCCATAATCCTGGAATACTCAGCGACACGGCGAACGTGCTTACCTGTCTGCTCCGATTTGTTTTCAGTGATTTCAGCGAAGGACATGATCATCTCTTCCTGAATGCGATTAGTCTCGTCAGCCTTTCCCTGCAGATATGCCCCGTACTCAAATACATACGCGAGAAGTCTTATCGCCAGGAATATAGCTACGCCCAGAAGAGTACTGAAAAAACAAATCAGGAGGGTAATTAGGGAGAGCTT
>CAJOJI010000170.1:0-1632 GCA_905234715.1 uncultured Saccharofermentans sp. | reverse complement strand
AAACACCCCGCCCATCATAGAGATGAACAATCCTGAAAGAACTATCTGAAGCTTCAGATGCGTATCGCCGAAGATATAGTCAATGATATCTATAGGAAGAAGATTCGCACTGCTTACGATTTCCGAGTGGAAAGTAATAAGATCAATATTAGTAACAAACGGAACTATCGCCACAACGAATCCCAGCAAAATCATGAAACCGAATATCACCCAACAGATATTCATTGCCACCTGAATGAGCTTACTTATCTTCTGGATTCTTTGCAGCATCTCTTCCATATCGTGCATCACCGTCTGTCAGATTTTCTCAAAGTTATTCCTAATATATTCGAATCAAATCCGCTAAGGATCGTGTCGTAATTGCCGACGTTGTAAGTGTTCTTACGGTGGCTCTCATTCCACGTGCTACAAAGGTCTTTAGCAAATTCCTCTGCACTGCCGCCACGCTTTAAAGCTGCGGGTGTGAAGAACAGTGCAAGTACTCTTTTCGCTTCTTCGGAAGCCTTCTTCTGCTCACGCTTGGGCAGAGCAAGAACTTCACTGTCGATGGCATCAGAAACTTCCTTAGCGCTCTGCGACTCTGCCTCATCGAAGAACGGACCTACCTCCCTCTCGAACACTTCAAAGTTCTCCGGGTAGTGATCGTAATCGAACTCATAAAGGTATTTACGTGAAGTTAAGATGAGCTTTGCCAATTCCATGCTTATATCTCCTTACTCTACTCAATATAACATAGTGGCTGGGCTTTACAATTTTTTCTGACGTTTGTAGAATCAAGAAAAAAGCAGGAGATGCATATGGCCGATCAGATCTTTACCATTGTTGTTGCTGACGACGAAGAAGAGCTTCTCGATGACGTATGCACTCTTATCGATTGGGAGAGCATCGGTTTCCGCCTTGTAGGAAAAGCAAATAACGGCCTTGATGCACTCCAGCTCGTAGAACAGTTAGAGCCTGATCTTCTCCTTACGGACATACAGATGCCATTCATAAAAGGCACCGAGCTTGCACGTCAGGTGCGCGAGCTTCAGCCCCTTATTCAGATCGCATTTCTGTCAGGATACGATGACTTCGAGTACGCAAGAAGCGCCATCGAGAGTCAGGTTATCGCATATCTTCTTAAGCCCATAAAGATGGCGGATCTTACCGTGAAGCTTCAGGAGATCCACGCAAGGATGGAGACAAGATTCAATTCTTTGCTCCCCTCCGAGGGACCTGCAAGCAGACACCTCGCCGTGGCTTCACTTCTTCTGGATCAGAACGCAGACTACCCCGGCGAAAAGGAGATCATCAAGCGTCTTAACGACACGGGTATCAGTTTCAAAGAACCGTTCCTTCTTGCCGTGCTTGCCATTAGCGCGGTGTCGTTTTCTCCCAAGGCAGATCAGACTGTAGATGCGGTTCTTCGCGAGCACTACACAAGCTTCAGCATAATCTCAGGCGGAAGGATCTTAAGCCTCGTTACCTCCGAGGAAGGCTTCGATAAATTCGGAACTGTACTCGACGAGCTTTACTGTGTATGTAAAAGAATCTTCAACTGTGAATGTACTGTCGGAGTAAGCCGAATATTCAGTGAATTCGCAGGCACCATCCCTGCATGTAAGGAAGCCGTTGATGCAACCCGCTTGGCAG
>CAJOJI010000169.1 GCA_905234715.1 uncultured Saccharofermentans sp. | reverse complement strand
GATTACTTGCGCAGCTCCAAATCTTCGTGAGAATCCGAGCAATCGATACAATTCAGGGGATGGTGACCAACGGCTCATTTTGAATAATGAGGAGCTTTACTCCCTGCACGAAAATCGTGATGCTCGTATCTTTGATGCAGCGGCCTCTCAAAATGTTAATGTGCTTGTCCTTGGGGCATTTGGATGCGGTGCTTTTATGAATGATCCGAAAGTAGTAGCAAAAGTAATGCTTAACCTTGCTAAAAAATACGCACATTTCTTCAAGACCATAGAGTTTGCGGTTTATTGTCCTCCTTACGACGACTCAAACTACAGGGCATTTATGGAACTGCGATAAGCCAAATATTAACACCTTATTACACTTTACAAGGGTGTTAGTAGGTGTTAGTATGATAGTAAGAGGTGCTTATGGCTGAAACTATCGAAGAACTGGAAGCAAAGATTGCGGCATTACCGCGTGGAACGATTGTTACCAAAAATATAGACGGTAAGCCTTATTTTTATCAGCAATACAAAGAGAACAAAAAGACCGTAAGTAACTTCCTTTCAAATGAAGAAGCGGAAAAAATGCGGCCTCTGATCGAAGAGCGTCGTGAGCTGCAGAAGTGTCTCAAAGAAATAAAGAAGAATCCTGATTCTGCGTCTCAACCTAAAAATACATCTGAATACATTATGAACGCCATTACAGGCTGTAACCTTATAGAAATGGCCGAGACTGCCAGTAGCTTTAAGAAACGCGACTGTTACGAAAAGATTTCTTCCTATTTATACGGAAAGCCCGCTGATAAGGTTTGTCTTGTTTATGGTCTTCGTCGAACTGGAAAAACAACTCTCCTTAAACAGCTTATTCTGGATATGAGCGAAGAAAACAGAATGCAGACTGTTTATATAAAGGCTAGGGTAGGGGAGACAATTGCAGATCTGAATAAGGATATAAAGACTGCCCGTGAAAACGGAATCAAGTTTTTCCTGATTGATGAAATTACCTTGCTCGAAGACTTTATTGACAGTGCGGCACTCCTTTCTGATGTGTATGCGGTTCAGGGCTTGAAGTTCGTTCTTTCTGGAACAGATTCGCTCGGTTTTTATTTTGCTGAGAGCGAAGAGCTTTACGACCGCACAGTTACCGTTCATACGACATTTATCTCGTATAAGGAACATGCACGACTTTTGGGAATTACTTCTATTGATGAATATATCCGTTATGGTGGAACCCTTAAGGCCGGGGAACTTGCTTTTGAAGATGAAGAACTGAATGTAGAAGAAGCCTCTTTCCGAGATGACGAGACTGCCAGAAGATACATTGATACCGCCATCTGTAAGAACATTCAACACAGTTTGAAGTGCTATCAGAAAGGCCGCTATTTCAGGCATCTTCGTGAGCTGTACGATGCAAACGAGCTTACGAATGCAATCAACAGAATTATCGAAGATGAGAACCACGAGTTCACCGTGAAAGTCATAACAGACTTGTTTGAGAGTCACGATCTTGGTTCTACGGCGCAGCTTCTTCGAAAAGCCCGTGATGAAGATAAGCGGACCGATGTCCTTGATACAATCGACAAGTCTCAGATTCTTGCTACCTTAAAGAAGATTCTGGAGATTAAGGAACTTGATAATCAGAAAATCGGCGTTACCGATAGCCATGTAACCGAAATAAAGCAGTATCTTAAACGGCTTGATTTGATTGATGAGCTTGATATTGAAACTCTTACGGGCAATGCAGGCCGTCTCAATTATACGATTTTCACACAACCGGGAATGCGTTTCTGCCAGGCACAGGCATTGGTTTATTCCCTGATGGAAGAGCGGGAAATTAAGCTTATTACAGATAAGATTATTGAAGGCGTGTTAGGACACATGCTTGAAGACATCGTAATCTACGAGACAAAGAGAATCTTGATGCCGAACCGATTTACGAACAAAAAGCAGGTTTTCCAGATTCGTTTTGATGCAGGTGAGTTTGACATGGTAATCTATAATAGCGAGACAAACACTTGCGAGATTTACGAAATCAAACATTCCGCAGAGTTTGATGCTCATCAGTACAGACATTTGATAAACGATGAGAAAATTGCTTTGACAGAAAAACGATTCGGCAGGATCACCTGAGAGGAGCCGTTATGGATAAAATACCCGCGATCGTCGTGGTCGGGCCCACCGCGTCGGGAAAAACCGCGTTGAGCGTCGCCCTTGCCGAACGGTTGAACGGGGAGATCATTTCCGCGGATTCCATGCAGATCTACCGGGGCATGGATATCGCCACGGCAAAGCCCACGGCGG
>CAJOJI010000168.1:2083-3678 GCA_905234715.1 uncultured Saccharofermentans sp. | reverse complement strand
TGCATCGAGTTAAATCCTGACGGCAGCTACGGCGATAAACACCTGATCATTAATTGCACAATAGAATTCGATACCTGGTACGGAAAGACTTGTACATTTGAATGCCACCGTTCCGCCGAAGTTCCTTATGAAGAAGTCGGCCGTTATCTGGCATATCAGGGCGATTATGTTACCGTTCTATACAACCCGTTATTCCCGGAGTCAGCACAAATCGCAGAACTGCCGTAATAACGTGTGTCGCAAGAAGCAACTTAAGCTTTTCGCTTTAATACAGCTATAGCCGCATAGTGCAGAACGTCGAAGCTGTCAGGAACGGTTTCCATGAACTTTCTGTGCTCCGCATCCCACTTCGCAAGCTCCTCCGGCGATAACGAAGCTCCGACTCCTCTGCACGCGATCATACGGCCGTGCCAGGAGTCTCTCGTGAAGGGCACCTTCAGATCGTACTCCTCGTGCTCTTCAAGCTCGAAATAATCGTACATCACTTCCGGGATGTCGATGGGCTTTCGTGTCGCGCCTGCACCCGTCCAATCAGGGCTGTACTTGCGAACGATCGCCTCACTCTTGCCTGCAATCTCATCTTCAAAGGGAAGCCACGCCATGTAGAGGATTACTATCCTGCCGTCCATCTTAAGTATCCTGTGAAACTCGGGTGCCACCTTCTCGTGATCGAAATACCAGAAGCACTGGCATGCTGTGATTATGTCGAAAGTCTCCGCGGGGTAATCTAACTTCTCTGCAGAAACTGTTTTGAATTCGATGTCCATTCCTTCCTCTGCAGCAAGCCTTCGTGCCTGCTCTATCTGCTCGGGTGAAATATCGGTTCCTATCCACCGCGCACCGTACTTATACATGTTACGCGGCAACACGCCCGTACCTGTGCCGAGATCCAATACCTTCTGGCCATTAACGCAAAGCCCGCGGTCTGCAACCTTGCGGTAGAACTCCTCGGGATATATATCCCTATATTTGGCATAGTACTCTGAGGTCTTTCCCCAGTCAAAAGCCTTACCTGCGTCTATCCTGCTGTCTTTGATCTCCATCTTATTCCCTCCTTAAATGTCACATTGTGTCATCAATTGATTGAGATTATAATTCCTTGTAAATACTGATTTCAACGGTATTTGCTTCAATGTCTCACATTCACAAAAATGCGTCATTTAAGGAGACCCGTATGAGAGATACATCAGCAAGGCTGAAACAGACCAAGGACGCCATCGCAGAGGCGCTCGTCGCTTTGATAGAAAACAATAACTACAATGAGATAACAATCCAGGAGATCGCTTCGGGATGCAACATCTCGCGAAGGACTGTATACCGTCACTTCAAAACAAAGGACGAGATACTAAGATACAGTTTCAGATCCTGCCTGCAAAAGCTTGCCGATTACATCTCGCTTAGTGATACGCAAGATCTTCACAAGCTCTGCCTTACTTACTTTAAGTTTTGGGAAGAAAACATGGACCGTCTTCTCATGATGAACGACGCAGGTGTACTCTTCAGTTTTGGTAGCGAGTTTGATGCCATCGTAAGCGTAATTGCTGACAGGATGATGAGCAGATCCACCGAAGCGCCGCTCTCTCCTGAAGAGCTTA
>CAJOJI010000168.1:0-1970 GCA_905234715.1 uncultured Saccharofermentans sp. | reverse complement strand
TAGTTGAGAATAATAAGCAGCCTTATTGATTCTTCAGGCGGGCGTTCTTATAGATGGTTCTGATACACCACACTATGAACATGACTATCGCGTAAGATATGAATGAGCAGAACGCCATAATCGTCTGGCCGAAGCCCTCCCATGTGTTGTTCTCGACACCCATCATCCAGAAGAAAAGTGTCGCAACAGAGGCAACTGCTCCGAGAATATGTGTCACGCACGTAAGGACAGGATACGTGCTTCTGATCTGCTTCCCCTGCTTTATGAGAATCAGCGAAAGAAGGACGAACACTATAGCTTCCGTGATTATAGCCTCCTGCCAGCTCTTCGAGAGCGCGATAGAGATTCTGCCTGGTACAGTAGTGTACCTATAATCCTCGTCAGTCCAAACGGTCCTAAAGACACTGCCGTCTCTGAGTATCACCTGAACGGTATCGCCGACCTGCTTGTCGGGAGGTGTGAGCAGCACGACTGATCTGCCTCCCATATCAGCATCGAAGACCGCCCTTTCGTCGGGATAAAAGTCGTAGTACTCTTCCGTAAGGACGGCATTCTCTACCGTTACCTTCTCCCTGAACTCAAGGTACAGATTGATTCCGAAGATGGTCAGATTGGCGACCAGACACCATAATGCAATTATCTTGATTCCGTATAGGATATGAACAGATGTCTTCTTCCACATGACAGTCACCCCCTCACCCTCTTAACCACATAATAAAGCATTTAGTTTGATTATCAAATTAAATTTGCGGCTATTGTGTGGCACATCTTACAGGTGAAATGGGACCTCTTTTATAGACCTAAAGCCTCGAGTTCGTTATAAGTGTCGATGACCTGCTGTGAAGGTGTTGTAGTCTGCGGCGTGGGATTGTTTTTAATAAACGGAAAATGATCGTGTCATTAAACAAAGGAGGACAAAACAATGACAAAGGATTTAATAATGGTGCTGCAGTTACTATGACAAATAGGCTCAGCAGTTTGGGAATTGATGCGGATATCAGTCACGGTCACAGCTGATCACTAATACATAATAAACAATTATCTGGCTAGAACCGGAGGAGATATCCTCCGGTTTTCTAATGTATAATTAAACAAGAGATTGGGGATTGAAGACTGGGGATTGTAAGTAGTATGAGTAATTGGGCTAAAACAGCATTGTGCATTATAGGACTGATTGTTCTTTTGGTTGGTGGCAACATTACTTTTTTCTCTCACCGCGGTTATGTTGAAACAACAGCGGTTATAACAAAGATTGAAGAAGTACCTCGTATTAATGCTGAAGATACTAATGATCACAAAGTATATGTTCAATATGAAGTTGACGGTCAGACTTACGAACAGTCAAGCGACCATTATCAGTTCGACTACAGCGTCGGAAAAGAAATAAGGATCTACTATGATCCTAATAATCCGACTATTATTTCAGGTAGCAGTAATGTTGCCGGAATTGTTTTTATGGCTTTCGGAGGGGTTATCATTCTTGTTTCCGGAATCTTGATGCTGACAAACAAAAAAACTAAACAACCTCAGAACCGCGAGGTATGCAATGAGCGATAATAAATCTTCCGGGGTTATCCGTATGTATGTCTATTCTTCAATAATAGGGATAGTCTCGACCTTTGGATTTTTTATGTTTACAGCGTGGCTTAGTATGCTTTCGTTTAACAAAGCTGACGAGCATCCGGTTTTCTTTCCAGTATCAGCAATAACTTGTTCAATCTGCTTTATTGTCTTTGTTGTATTTTTGATTCTGTGGATAATAGCGCTGTTAAAGCAAAAGAACAAGTCAAGAACCGTCGGTATATCTGTCGCGTTTGCCGGAGCCGGTTTGGCAGTCGGATTTATCGCTTTCTTATTCTTGTCTGCTATGTCAGCAATGACTTAATTCGGTAAATGACAAGGGGCAATTCATTATTGAACAACAGTTACTGACAGAAAGGAACAACAAGCAGTGGACAGAGGGTTTATAG
>CAJOJI010000167.1 GCA_905234715.1 uncultured Saccharofermentans sp. | reverse complement strand
CCGTCCCTGATAACGATGACCTTTCCGTCCTCTGCAGCGCTTCCCTGGGCAAGGAGAGCTTCAGGATCAGTTGTCTCGACTGCGTCGATGATGGCCAGGTGACCGGGCTTGACGACACCGTCGAGCATAGCTTCGGAGAAGCGGTCCTCGACCATTGATGTGATTACTCTTCTCAAAGGTCTTGCACCGTACTGCGGATCGTAACCCTTCTTTGCGAGGAGTTCCTTTGCGCTTTCCGTAAGCTCGATGTCCATGCCGAGATCCTTAATTCTCTTGCCTACCTGCTTCATGAGGATGTCGACAATCCTGATGAGCGAATCCTTGCCGAGCATACGGAAGAAGATGATGTCGTCAACACGGTTAACGAATTCAGGAGTGAATGTCTTCTTGAGCTCGTCGATAACGACCTTCTTAGCCTCATCGTAGGACTTACCGCCGTAGAGACCCTCTCTTGAGAGTTCGTCCTTGTCGCTGTCGTCTGCCATCGCAAAACCGATCTTGCGGCCTTCGGCACCTGTAAGCATTCTTGCACCGATGTTAGATGTCATGATGATTATCGTGTTTCTGAAGTCGACCGTTCTGCCGTGACCGTCTGTGAGACGTCCGTCATCAAGAACCTGGAGCATCGTGTTGAAGATCTCAGGGTGAGCCTTCTCGATCTCATCGAAAAGAACTACCGAGTAAGGATGTCTTCTTACAGCTTCGGTGAGCTGGCCGCCCTCATCATATCCGACATATCCCGGAGGCGCACCGATGAGTCTTGAGACATCGTGCTTCTCCATGTATTCGGACATATCGATCCTGACGAGTGCGCTTTCGTTGCCGAACATTACCTCGGCAAGAGCCTTTGCGAGCTCAGTCTTACCGACACCTGTAGTACCTAAGAAAATGAATGTGCCTGAAGGTCTCTTCTCGTCCTTGAGGCCGAGTCTTCCTCTGCGGATAGCCTTTGCAATTGCGTGAACTGCTTCATCCTGGCCGACAACTCTGGCTGAAAGTTCAGTCTCGAGATTCTTAAGCTTGTCGGCATCAGATTCCGTGATCTTTGTTGTCGGGATGCCTGTCCACTTTGCAAGAACCACCGCAACGTCATCAACGGTGAGTGTTCCGGTGAATCCGTCTGCATCAGGCTTAACCTTATCCTGAAGGAGTGAGAGTCTCTCGTTAAGCTTTTCTTCTTCCTCCTTGAGTGTTTGCGCAGCCTCGAAATCCTGCGCGTCTACTGCAGCCTTCTTCTTTTCCTTGATCTCTTCGATCTTCTTCTCAAGATCGATCTTTACCTTTGAATCGGCATAGTTGATACGCTTAGCGGCAGCTGCCTCATCGACAAGGTCGATAGCCTTATCAGGCAGGAATCTGTCAGAAACATATCTTGCGGAAAGTCTTACGGACTGCTCGAGAACATCGTCAGGAATATAGATTTTGTGGTGCTCTTCGTACTTGCTGCGGAGACCCTTCATGATGGCTATCGCATCTTCGATGGAAGGCTCTTCGACGATAACCTTCTGGAAACGTCTTTCGAGAGCGTGGTCCTTTTCGATGAACTTGGAATATTCATCTAAAGTCGTAGCACCGATGATCTGAAGCTCGTTCTTTGTAAGAAGAGGCTTCATGATGTTTGCCGCATCCATGGAACCGCCTGAAGATTCGCCTGCGCCTACGAGAGTGTGGATCTCATCGATGAAAAGGATGATGTTGGGATCTGCAACCGCCTCGTCGAGCATGTTCTTGATACGCTCTTCGAATTCACCTCTGTACTTGGAGCCGGCAACCATAGAGCCCATCTCCATGCTGTAAACGATCTTGCCCTTGATGACGTCAGGAACGTTGTTCTCTGCGATCTTCAAAGCAAGGCCTTCAGCGATCGCTGTCTTACCTACACCGGGGTCGCCTACGAGACAAGGGTTGTTCTTTGTGCGGCGGATAAGGATCTGCATAACACGTGAGATCTCTTCCTCACGGCCGATGACGGGATCGATCTTTCCCTGCTTTGCAAGCTCTGTCAGGTTCTTCTTATCAAGAGTCTTGTGGCCGCCCTTCTTGCCTGAAGTCTTTTCAGAAGGTCTGTGCGGTCTGGGAGAAGGCTCGCCTGAAGGGAGCTCTTCATCGTCGCCGCCATTCTCGGAGAATGTGCCTTCTCTTGCAGCTTCAGCCTGCTCATTAAATACGTTGATGATGGCGCTTCTGATACCCTCAACATCGCATCCTGCAGCTTCAAGGCTGCCGAAGATCTCAGGGTGATTGGAGATCTTGCGTGAGATGATCACGAACAGGAGATGCTCGGGGTTTACAGCACCCTTAAAACCTGTTCTTCTGGAAAGATCCGCAGCATTTGCAAAGATCCTTCTTACGTCGATCCTAAGGCTCGAAAAAGCCCTGTCCGCAAGCATCTTGAGAGCATTGTCATCAAGCTCGTAATCGCCGTCGATTCCCATGCGCTCAAGCACGAGATTAAGGTCGGGAATATTCTCGCTCAAGATGTCTCTTGCAGGTGTATCAGTTACGCACAAAGCTGCGAAAAGGATGGTGTCACGGATAAGCGATGTATGTTTTTCTTCTGCTATGAGGCTTGATACCGCAAGCACCTTAGCTGTATCTTCTGTGATTCTCATGTTAATCATCCCCTTTCAAGATCTTTCTTATTCCATTTGCTCTGAATTTCTGCGATGCCGCACTCTGGCTGCTCTTTCTTGACGGAGCGCCGGGTTCCCAGAGTATGTCCATCGTCAATTTATCAAGTGTGTTCCATGTGAGCTTTATCTCGCCTGAATCATCGTAGTCGTGGTAGAGTCTGAGCCATCCCAATGCCTGAAGCGCTTCGCTTCTGGAGATCATGCCGGCATATCTAAGTGTGCCGTAGGATCTGCCGTAGATGTCAGCAGACTGGTCTTTCTTGCTTGAAGCGATCTCATCTCTGCATGCTCTTTCAGCCTTGATGACGTCAGAGATAAGCATCTCACCTCTCTTGAGGACTTCATCTTCGGTAACACCGAGAGTGTTAACGCTCGCAATGATGTAAACACCGGAGTCTGCGATCTCGCCTCTTTCAGCGAAAGGATAGATCGTCCATTCATACTGGCCGACACGCTGTGTCAAAGCCTCGATACCGCCCTCAGTCTTTGAGATAGCAGGGAGAGCTACCGTGTAAAGGATCTTAAGTCCCGTTCCGGTAAACTTAATGTTTGAAGTAAGGAAGCCGTAGTTCTCAGAGAAAGCAACATCGAGCTTGCCTTCAAGATCAAGAGCAACTTTCTCGGCCTTCTTATATACGCTGATGTCATGGCCCTGAGCCATTGCTTTTACCGTGAGATGCTCGCCGATTCCGACGCCTACCGAGAGGCTTGCATCGTCATTATAGTAGAAGGCTTTTCTTTCAGGATCGACCATCTGGCTTGCTTCGCGTCCCAATATCTGGAGCCTTGTAAGTCTTAATGTCGTTTCCTTATCAAAGCCTGAAGCAATACCGCCCGTGAATTCGTCTTTGTCTATCACACCGTCGATAGTTTCAAGAAGGCTCTTGCACTCCTTGTCATCAAGACGCGGCATGAAGTTATAACCTTTGATGTTACGGACGATGCACGCCTTTGTGGAGAGAACAACATCGTTGTCCTTACCTTCATTTAAATACCACTCAGCCATTGATGCCACCGTCCTTTCTGCCCTGTCCGGGCGCGTTGGCGGAAGCAGCGGCCGTCGCCGCCTCCCGCTGCTGTTTCTCCTCCGCTTCCAGATCGGCGCGGAGCTGCGTAAGCTGTCCCTCCAGGGCCGATTTCTCCGCGC
>CAJOJI010000166.1 GCA_905234715.1 uncultured Saccharofermentans sp. | reverse complement strand
GGCTGCGGTGCTTTCGGTAATAAACCTCAGGACGTGGCGGAGTGTTTCAGAAAGGTCTTGATCAACGAAGGGTACGGGCGTCTTTTCGATGAAGTCAGATTCGCAATATACGGCCCCGAGAACGGAAATAACATCACGTGGTTTAGGAAAGTGTTTTGCGTGAAATAGTTCCATTAGATATATCGGTTAGTTGATTCTTTTGTCTGCATTGTGGTAATTGCATGAACGTTTGTCCTGCAGGTGCGGTAGTCAGGAGGTGAAGATATGAATCAGGAAGAACGTTTAGACTATCTGATAGAGGCTTTTAAAACTGACTCTGTCGAGTATAAGACTATACAGACTCCGACGGATACTGCCGGGAAAAAGAAGTTGCTCAGATCGCTTATGAATATAAGAATGCCGGCTCCGTTACCTGAAGAAGTAATAGAAGTTCAGGATGAATATCTGTCTTTGAGATCAAAAGAAATCGGTGTAGTCAGAAGCAGTGACATTCCGGTGATCAAGGACGGCATATCCATCTGGCAGGGTGATATCACCAGGCTTGCTGTTGATGCGATCGTTAATGCTGCAAACTCACAGATGCTTGGATGCTTTGTTCCGATGCATACATGCATTGATAATTGTATCCATACTTTCGCAGGGATACAGCTTCGCACAGAGTGCAACAGGCAAATGAACCTGCTTAGAGACAAGTTCGGCCGTGATTACGAGCAGCCGACAGCAGTTCCGATGCTTACAGATGCCTATAATCTTCCTGCGCGAAAAGTAATACATATCGTCGGCCCGATCGTAAACGGAAGCCTGACACCGGATCTCGAGAAAGATCTTGCCGATTGTTATCTCAACACACTTGATATGTGTGCTTCAAACGGTCTTAAGAGCGTCGCATTCTGCTGTATATCAACGGGTGTGTTCTGCTTCCCGAATGACAGGGCTTGCCGTATAGCAACGCAAACTGTGACTAATTGGATGGATGAACATCCTGGTATCATTGACCGTGTTATCTTCAATGTTTTCAAAGATGAAGACAGGAGGCTTTATGAATCAGAATTACGATGAGAACATAAAACGGCTTAAGCACGAACTTGAAACCTGTGACGCAGTTCTTGTTGGTGCAGGAGCGGGTCTGTCGACGTCTGCAGGTTTTACTTACAGCGGAGAACGTTTCGAAAGATACTTCTTTGATTTCGCGAAGAAGTTCGGTATCTCGGACATATATTCCGGAGGATTTTATCCGTTCCCGGATGATGAGACACGCTGGGCTTGGTGGGCGAGGCATATCTATTACAACAGGTATATCGATGCGCCAAAGCCTGTGTATAAAAAACTGTTGAAGCTCGTAAAGGATAAAGATTACTTTGTGCTTACGACTAATGTTGATCACCAGTTCCAGAAAGCGGGATTTGATAAAAAGAGACTCTTCTACACGCAGGGAGATTACGGGCTTTTCCAGAGCGTAAATTCCGCGATCAAGAAGACATTTGATAATGAAGAATGGGTCATGAAGGCAATGGAGGCTCAAGGGTTTGCAAGAAATGCGGATGGCATTTTCGAAGTGCCTGAGAATAAAGCTATCGCCATGAAGATCCCGACGGCCCTTATTCCGAAGTGCGCTGTTGACGGAAGTGATATGACCACAAATCTTCGTTCAGATTATTCTTTTGTTGAGGATGAAGGCTGGCATAGAGCATCGGATGCATATTCTGATTTTGTCAGAAGACATAAAGGTCTTCATATTCTGTATCTTGAACTCGGTGTGGGTGCAAACACTCCTGTGATCATTAAGTATCCGTTCTGGCAGATGACATATGACAATCCCAAGGCTGTCTATGCGTGCCTGAACTTTAATGAGGCATTCTGCCCCGAGCAGATCAGTGACAGGAGTATATGCATCAACGGAGATATATTCGATATACTTATGGCTATGATAATGCAAAACACGCTTACTTAGATCCTTGTCGAGCTCAGTATTCTTTTACTGTGATCGCCCCGTTGTCCTTAAGTTCGGGGCGGTCTTTTATTTCCTTAAGATACGCATCGAAGAATTCAAGGTGACATTT
>CAJOJI010000165.1 GCA_905234715.1 uncultured Saccharofermentans sp. | reverse complement strand
CTACATTGACTTATATCTCCCCTTATATCCTTTATAGGCAAGGTCAACTTCCCTTAGCAGTCTCTCGGGTTCCAGAAGAAGCGATCCATGTCCTCGGTTTAAGAATACTTTATGCGCAAAATGATACTTTTTGCGGTCAACTTTTTTTAAGACATCAAATGTAATATTTCCCGAGTATTCAATCGAGTTTTATCACTGAATCACAGCACTCATTAATGAACTCGTAATCGTGCGTTACTACATAGACGGTCTTCCCTGCTTTCTTAAGACTCTTAAGCTCCTGTGACAAGCGCGTCATGTTAAGTTCATCCATTCCGCTGGTTGGTTCATCCATCAGTATTATGTCTCTGCCCGCTGCAACACTTGAAGCTATTGCAACTCTTTGTTTCTGCCCGCCTGAGAGCGCCATCGGATGATTTTCGGCCAACTCCTTAATACCGAAACGGTCTAAGATCTCTAATGCTTTTTTCTTCTTCTCTTCTTCGCTTAACGAACCATCCATTCCGATGATCAGCTCATCTAAAACACTTTCGGTAAACAGCTGATGGTTGACGTCCTGGAAAACAATGTAACAATCTTTACTCCGCTGCTTTCTCTTCCATATTTTTCCATTTCGTGTGAGACTGTCCTTTTGGGTCTTATAGATGCCGCACATACACTTAAGGAAAGTGCTTTTACCCGCACCGTTATTGCCAACTATTGCTACTACCTGCTTTCCGGGAAGCAGCATATCCTCCACCGAAAGAGCCTGTGTCTTTCTGTCATATGAGTACTTGAGACTGTTGATTCTTATAAAGTCTCTTATGCCGTCCTCAGACCGCTTGATGCAAAGCCCGGGTTCCTCTAAAGGTCTGATGCCCATCTCCTTAAGAGATGAACTAAGATCTTTCATTTCTTCACGGTTAAATACATTCGTGATCCTTCCGCCCTTCATTACAACCAGGCGGTCCGCAAGATCCTTCAGAAAGAATAGACGGTGCTCGGCTATTATTATGGTCTTACCCTGATGCTTCCATTTCCCGAGTACACATTTAAGCTTTTCAATGGATTCGACATCAAGATTTGAAGAAGGTTCATCAAGAACGATAACCTTCGGGAACATGACTGCTACACTTCCGCAGGCTATACGCTGCTTCTCACCGCCGCTTAATTCAAAAATGCTTCGTCCTCTAAGCTCTTTCAGATCCAGTTCTTCCGTTATTATATCCATCCTCCTGATTATTTCTGAAGGATCCATTGCGATATTCTCTGCAGCAAAGGCAAGTTCACTGTCAGTATCGACATTGAAGAACTGGCTTCTCGGATTCTGGAAAACACTTCCGACCGTTTTTCCCAATTCGGTAACAGATTTACCGATGATATTCTCACCGTCAAGAAGGAGCTCCCCTGTTACGGTTCCGGGATAGTAATTGGGAGCAAGACCGTTTATGAGCCTTGTAAAGGTTGTCTTTCCACAGCCGCTCTCACCCGTGAGCACGATCAGCTCACCTTCTTCAATGGTCAGATTGATATCGATGAGATTACCCTTGTCGGTCTTATTATTCTTATATTGGAAGTTGATATTCGAGAATGTGATCATGTTCCGATTACACCGCCTAAGAATACGTGTGCAAACAGCCCTGCTGCTGAACACAGGGCAAGAATGATGTCCAGGAAAGAGAAGCCGATCTTCGCAATATGAGTTCTTCTGCCGTCTACAGAAAGGCATTTAGTCATCGATGCTGCCGAGAGTTCATCTGCAATCTTGGATACCGACATCAGGATCGGAACCATAACATACTCCAAAACATCCAGAGGGTTTCTTCCTGCAAGACCAATGCCCCTCATCTTCATGGCATTCTTAACATCCTGCCATTCTTCTTTCAGAGTCGGAAAAAAACGGAACATTACCGCAAACGGTATTACGATCACCTTCGGAACATGCATACGTTCCATTGCCGTGACAAACTCACTTACTGTCGTGGTCCCATCATTACGCCCGCAAGGAAGCGCGACAGCAAGCCTGTAGTAAACAGCAATATGATGAGGAGTACCGGATGGATATCCTGCAGGGTAAATCTCTCAAGCAGGAACACATAAAGATACAGGCCAAAATAAATAAATGCACCTCTGAACCATTTCTCCCTCATCATCAGGAAAAAGGGGATCAGTGCAAAGACGATCCTCACGGGCACGAAAATGCCCGTGATCTTTCCGGTCATCATAACTACGTTGATCACAACGAGTAAGAGCAGTTTTGTTCTCGGATCTAACTTTCTCATTCGACAAGATTTGCCTTTGCAAAATGCTTTCTTAAGATTCTCTTGGCAAAAAGTCCACCCAGGAATCCGCCGACGACTGCAATAATGATCATTCCGACGAACATCCAGTCAGGTGTAAGCGATCTTATTACATTTACATACTCTTTGCCGTATCCTTCTTCGAGATTGGCAAGATAGCTGTCTCTGTATCCAAAGAACAGAGGGAGTCCCATACCGGCTGTCCATAGCATCATCGTTCCGCAGCACACAGGACCGAATTTGATCTTGCTGAACTTAGCCTTCATCCAGATAAGATCTGTGATAAGACCTGCTCCAAGTCCTATTACAAGACAAGGCCATGGTCTTCCCATCAAGAATGTAATAAAACCGAGAAGCACGCCCATGATCGTGATCATGCCGAACTTCTTGACCTTTGTTAAGAAGATCATGATCGGAATAGCACCGAGGAAGCCCTCAATTATTCCTGCAAAAATAAAGGCCTGCGGAATAAATCCGAGCATCGCTACGAGAAAAATACAAAGAAAATGCAATGCCGTATAAATACCGATGTTGATCAGATCTTTTACTTCAAGCTTTTTCATGTTGTTTTTGTTCCTTTCTTCCAGGCAATATCTGTATTGATCTTTTCTATGAATTTTTTGTATAAACCGCTTTGGTTCATAAGCTCGTTATGCGTACCGCACTCTTTGATAACTCCGTCATCGACTACAAGGATCTCATCTGCACTTCTTATAGTCTTAAGCCTGTGTGCAATGACGAGCAAAGTCTTATCCTTTACCAGTTCGCTGATAGCTTCCTGGATAAGGCTCTCGTTATCCGCATCTACCGAAGCTGTCGCTTCATCCAATATGACAATGGGAGAATCTTTTAAGATGCATCTTGCAATAGATATACGCTGCTTTTCTCCGCCCGACAAAGTCGCACCGCCCTCACCGATAACCGTATCGAATCCTTCAGGGAGTGCCATTATAAAATCATAACAACGGGCCTTTTTCGCCGCCTCGATAACTTCTTCTCTCGAAGCATCAGGACGTCCCATTACGATGTTGTTATAAATGGAATCCCGGAAAAGGTATACACGCTGGAACACCATGCTTATCTGCTGCATCAGCTGCTGCATGGATATGTCTCTGATGTTGACCCCCTTTACCCTTACCGTTCCGGAATTTACATCCCAGAACCTCGCCAGAAGATTAGCGATAGTGCTCTTTCCGCTTCCCGAGGGACCTACAACGGCAGTCA
>CAJOJI010000164.1 GCA_905234715.1 uncultured Saccharofermentans sp. | reverse complement strand
GCCTATGAAGGAAGACAATCCCCTGCTTACAGCTCCCAACACAGTGATCACACCGCATATCGCTTGGGCTCCCAAGGAGACGAGAGCACGACTTATCGAAGCTGCAGCGAATAATCTTCGTAACTTTATGGACGGTAAGACGGGAGCAGAAGTTAATCAGGTTAATTGAATTTTTCCCTAAACTATTGAAGGCATCTCGATTTGTTGTTCGAGATGCCCTCAACATGGAATAAGGGATAGATATAGAAAATTGTCTAATCTAATATCGAAGTTGCCTTCGATAGTTGAATGATAACAAGTTAAACGTTAATAATCAACGGCAAAATTAATAATTTTTCGTGACTATTATCAGTCGTCTCTGATGATTAGCTGAACTACTATTCCAAGCACCAGTAAAACTACGTATAACTCAAGAAAAATTGCCATCTGAGTGGCTTCTCCGGGGAAGCGCTGAGCGAATGTTCCGACGAACGGATTTGCTATCGTCTTACCTATGCCTGTAGTAGCAAGGAAATACGCTCCTGAATAGCCGGCGAATCTGGCTCCGATAAGCGATGTGAATACGATCAAAGCTACCTTCTCGAACTTGAAAGCAATCAATGCGATGATAATGCCAAGGAAGCCTCCGATAACTGCACCGATGAAAGCTGAACTTATATCTCTGCCCATAAGAACCTGGAACAGTCTGGCAAATAGGAAGCCGCCGCCGATAGCTGCGCACAAGGGGCTCATGATCTGATAGAAGAAATATCCGAGTGCTGCACCGCCAAGAACGAATACTGCTATAACAAACGAATAACCGGCACTGGCATCCATCTCTCTGAATACGCCTTCACCGACAACGTTGCCAACAACATAGTCATACAACATTCTTCCGAGAACATAACCTGTTGCACCATTCATGATGATACAAGCGATTCTGTAGAAATTGATTCCGAAGAATCCTATAAACAGGCCGCCAACAAGGATGATACCCAAGAAAATCTCATCAATGTTCATCTTCTCTTCCTTTCAGACAGTCATCAAGAATCTGTCTAACCTCCATTCTGGTACTTGCACGGCAGAGGGATGCCTTCACTGAAGCTGCACCCGGGAAGCCCTTGATATACTGGGGCATAACACTGCGCATCTCTGTGACCGCAGTCTTCTCCCCGACTTCCTCTATTCTTCCGTCAAGTTCAGTTATCAGCATATCACATTTTTTTGTTAATGAGATATTACCTTCTTTTACTTTTCCTTTACCGAGAAGGTAGTCCTTTACCTCGGTAAACAACCACGGATTACCACACGCCGCACGGCCTATCATCACACCGTCAGCGCCCGTTACCTCTAGCATCTTCTTGGCAGAGGGGCCGTCCTTAACATCTCCGTTGCCAAAGAAATACACTCCGGTTCCTGCGACACTTTCGCGCATGAGGCGTATCTGCTCCCAGTCTGCCTGGCCTGCATACATCTGCGCCGCAGTCCTTCCGTGAACACATATCGCCTGTGCTCCGCTGTCTGCAAGCATCTTCGCGAACTCAGGTCCGTTCTTCGTGTTATCGCTAAATCCGATACGCGTCTTTACCGTGAGCACCTTGCCCAGAGACTCAGCGGTGGCGCGGCTTTGCTTAACTATCTTCGAAGCAATCTCAGGGGTTCTCATAAGTCCGGATCCCGCGCCGGTCTTCACTACTTTCTGCACAGGGCACCCCATGTTGATGTCGAAGATATCTACGCGTCTTAAAAGCTCGTCTTCGCATATAAGCTTCATCGCTTCCGTAAAGTCCTCAGGAGTATTTCCGAAAAGCTGTATACACGTAACGCCTTCCGTCTCAGGGTTAATCCTCATAAAGCGGTAACTCTTTTCAAGGCCGTTCATTACGATGGAACGTGCACTCGTAAGTTCAGTGGGAGCATAATCCGAGCCTAAGCTGTGGCAAATACCCCTGTATGTCACGCACGAAAACCCCGCCATCGGGGATAGCGCGACCAGCGGTTTTGTTGTATCAAATAAGTCCGAAAAATCCCGTCTCATATGCCTTTACAGCCAGTATTCCTAATCCGGTACCGAGCACCATGGAGAAGAACACGTCCGTGAAGAAATGTACGCGAAGATAAAGTCTGGATAAAGCGATAAGGCCCGCATAGATAAATGCGATCGCACCTACATCCTTGTTCATGTTAAAAAGCACCGTCGCCGCCGC
>CAJOJI010000163.1 GCA_905234715.1 uncultured Saccharofermentans sp. | reverse complement strand
AAGTGCGCATGCGGCAACACATTCGAGACTCTTTCCACAAAGAGCGATCTTAGAGTTGATATCTGCTCAAATTGCCACCCGTTCTACACAGGCAAGCAGAAGCTCGTTGATACAGGCGGACGTGTTGATAAGTTCAAGAAGAGAATGGAAAAGGCTTAATTCTCGTTCTGAAGTAAAAGAATTTAAGAGGTTGTCTAACGGCAACCTCTTTTTATTGATTATAAACACATAATTTTGCCTTTTCTCTGTAACACCACTGCTATTATTAAATGTTATAATCTCCGCAGAATGTACAATTATGCTCATTTGGGGGAACGATATGTCAGAGTCAAATGACAACAATAATATAATTAACGAACTGCCGTTCAGCGAGATCAAGCCCGTACATCTTGATCAGGAACTGGCACCCGTTGAAGAGCCCAAGCAGATCTCAACCGAGGTCAAGGCTCCCAAGAAAAAGAAGAAGGGCTCTGAAGCTCCTTTAAAGAAAACAACGATCGGCGGCCAGGCGCTTATCGAAGGCGTCATGATGGTAGGCCCCTCAAGAACATGCATGGCAGTCAGAAAGGGCGACGGCACGATCTACGTTGAAGAGATCAAGCAGGGCGAGAAGACTTCATACTTCGAGAAGGTCCCTTTCGTAAGAGGCTGCATAAGATTCTATAAGATGCTCGTAACAGGTACCGGCGCGCTCATGAAGGCAGCCGATATCTCCGAAGAAGGCAAGCCTGATCCCAAGAAGGAAGGCGAGAAGAAGTCACGTCTTGATGAATTCACCGAAAGACACTTCAATCTCATGATGTCCATTTCAGCAATCATCGGCATCCTTCTTTCAGTTGGACTTTTCATCCTTGCACCGAGACTTATCGTTGAGATAGTCACCAAGTTCATCCCTGAGCATATCCGTGAGATCACATGGGTTCCGATCCTTCTTAACGTCGGCGAAGGCATATTGAGACTTCTCATATTCCTTTTCTACCTGATCTTTGCTTCAAGACTCAAGGACATCAAGAGAGTATGGCGTTATCACGGCGCAGAGCACAAGACCATCGCATGCTATGAAGCAGGACTTCCGCTCACAGTCGAGAACGTACTGAAGCAGTCACGTTTCCATCCCCGCTGCGGAACATCCTTCATGTTTAACGTTCTTGCGATATCCATCATCATCTATACGGTTATCGGTATCTTCACAGGCGCACAGCCCATGTGGGTAAACCTTGCGATCAGAGTCGTAGCGATCCCGATCATCTGCTCCATCTCTTTTGAGGTATTGAGATTCGTAGGCCGTCACGACAGAAACTGGATCTGCAAGCTCATGGCAAAGCCCGGTCTCTGGCTCCAGAAGTTCACCACGGCTGAGCCTGACGCACCGATAGCAGAAGTTGCCATCGCATCAATGCAGGCAGTTATCCCGGAGAACAAGGAAGATGACATCTGGTAATCCCGAGCTTCTCAATATCCTGAGAAATTCAGGAGACGACGAAGCAGAACTCGACCTTAAGATCCTTTCGGAGGAATTAGAGGGAGAGACATTAAAGAAAGCTGTAATGAGGCGCGCTTCAGGCGAGCCTCTTGCTTATATATTGGGATACCGTCATTTCTATAAGGAATGCTATAAGGTCTGCGAGGGCGTTCTTATTCCGAGAGCAGATACTGAAGTCCTTGTCGAATCCGCCTTAAGATTTCTGGGTCTGGATGAGCTTGCCACAGGCGACATCCTCGGAATACCCCAATATAACAAAGAATATACAGATATAAGATTTGCAGATCTCTGCACAGGCACGGGCTGCATCGGCATATCGATTGCCAATGAGATAGTAAGAAAGAACGGCAATCCTACGGTCATTCTAGCCGACATAAGTGATGTCGCCGTTGAGACAGCGAAAACTAATATATCCGCACAGGCAATAAAACCCGAATGCCTGTCAGTGATAAAGAGCGACATCAGAGAAGACATTCCCGAACTGGGAAAACTAGATCTGATCGTATCCAATCCGCCTTATATAACCAATCAGGAGATGGATGAACTCGACAAGGTCGTAAAAGACCACGAGCCTGATCTGGCTTTAAGGGCAGGGGAATTGGGTTTGGATTTCTATGGTCCTCTCCTTAAACTTGCCAAAGAGCATCTTAAGGACGGCGGCGCCCTGATGGTCGAGCACGGATGCGGCCAGGGCGATGCCGTGAAGGA
>CAJOJI010000162.1 GCA_905234715.1 uncultured Saccharofermentans sp. | reverse complement strand
ACTATTGGACGACGAAAGAAGCCAATAAATTAGCGGTAAAAAGATTGCACATCTATATGAATGATAGCATTTCAACAGCTCGAAGCCGCATAGTGTTATGTTGTGTTACCAGATAATTCTTCCCTTGAAATTTCCCTTATCATTCTGCGAAGATTATATAGGACGATATAACATGAGAGAACCCCTAAGGGTGAGCGGACTAATAAAAAGTCCTGAGAAATAAGGCTTTGATTGGTATTCACATGCAAGTATATAACAGCAAGTGAGACCTGAGAATAATGCCTACAGAGAATCCTGAATTAAATGAACCAAAGACCTTGGAGCAAAATCCGAGTTTTTTGGAAAAGACCTTGACTTAGAGTTAGCTCCAAGTTGTATGATTGAATCATCAGCAGATGATTACAACGATTGGAGGTGCTCATCTATGACGATAAAAGAAGTCTGCGAGAAGTACGATATCACTGCCGATACACTTCGGTACTATGAGCGTGTCGGAGTGATTCCTACAGTCACCAGAACTGCCGGAGGTATCAGAGATTATCAGGAGTCTGATATCGGCTGGGTCGAGAATGCAATATGTTTTCGAGATGCCGGGATGCCGGTGGAAATGCTTATCGAGTATGTAAGGCTATTTCAGGAAGGCGATTCTACGATCGATGCAAGAGCTGCCCTTCTCAAGGAAGCTCGCGAAACAATAATCGAAGCGAAGAAAAAATACGACATCGCGCTGGAGAAACTCGATTATAAGATCGGTAGATACGAGATCGCACAGAAGACAGGTGAACTCACATGGGACTGAGAAGAGCAACTGTTCTTATTGCAAGCATATCCCTTCTGTCAAATGGGGATGTAACGATAACACTAATATATCAGTAAAGGAGAAATCAAGATGTTAGGTAATTTCAGCTACAAGAATGCAACAAAGCTTTACTTCGGAGATGATTCTCTTAAGTACTTGAATGAGGAACTCCCGAAGTACGGTAAGACTGTTCAGCTCATTTACGGAGGCGGGTCTATCAAGAAGAACGGTGTCTATGACGAGATAGTAAAGATCTTGCAGGAAAATGGCAAGACTATCGTGGAAGATAGCGGTGTCATGCCCAACCCCACCATCGAAAAACTACGTGAAGGCATCAAGATCGCCCGCGACAATGATGTTGATCTTCTTCTTGCAGTAGGTGGAGGTTCTTGTTGTGATTATGCCAAGGCTGTTTCTGTCTCGGTTAATTGCGATGAGGATCCCTGGGACAAATACTATCTGAGATTTGGGGAGCCGACATGTGAGATCCTGCCTGTCGGATGCATCCTCACTATGGCCGGAACAGGATCAGAGATGAACGCAGGTGCCGTAATTACCAACCACGAGCAGAAGCTTAAGATAGGACACGTTTTTGGAGAAGAGGTCATGCCGAAGTTCTCGATCCTTAATCCGAAGTTTACGTTCTCACTCCCTAAGAGACAGATGGTCGCAGGCATATATGACATCTTCAATCACATCTGTGAGCAGTATTTTTCAGGTGAAGACGACAATACGAGCGATTATATTGCAGAAGCTCTGATGAAGTCCCTTATCCACAGTTCTCTTATCGCGATCGAGGACCCGGAAAACTATGAAGCAAGATCGAATATCATGTGGACAGCCACATGGGCGCTCAACACCCTCATATCAAGAGGTAAGACAACAGACTGGATGGTACATATGCTCGGTCAGTCAGCCGGCGCTTATACCGATGCCACCCACGGTATGACTCTCTCTGCTGTATCTCTTCCTTATTACCGCTATATCATGCCGTACGGTCTCAAGAAATTTGTCCGTTTTGCTAAGGAAGTCTGGGGTGTCTCTTCTGAAGGCAAGTCAGATGAGAAGGTCGCAGAAGAAGGTCTTGCAGCAATGGAGAACTGGATGAAGACTCTTGGTGTCGCAATGAGCCTTAGCGAACTTGGAGCGACAGAAGACATGATCGACGGTATCACGGAAGGAACGCTGATCCTTGAAGGCGGATACAAGGTGCTTACCAAAGATGAGATACGAAATATTCTGAAGGAGTCTTTATAACTGCCAATATTGTGTACCGTCCATTATATAATTCCCCTTAAGGGGCAACCTTTAGAAAGGCACATATGAATAGAATACGTAATTGTAATTAGGATGGTATATCATGAAAGACATAAGAGAACTCAACAAAGATGAACTAAATAACATCAGTGGAGGAGT
>CAJOJI010000161.1 GCA_905234715.1 uncultured Saccharofermentans sp. | reverse complement strand
TCATATACATAACCTTTTGTGTATTCCATATCAGATATCCTCTCCTTAGATCAGTCCGTTTGCTGCAAGCCACTTCTTAACAGCGTCTGTTGAGTTTGCCGCCTGGGACCCTGTGATCGAAAGGCCTTTCTTAACATCAGCGCCTTTTGCGTACTTCTTAATATCGCGTTCTGAAGAACCCATGCCGCTGCCTTCATTAGTGCAGAGAGGGAGGATGGTCTTGCCGTCAAAATCGTATCTCTCGAGAAAGGTTGCAACAGCCATTGGTATCGTTCCCCAGTAATTGGGATAACCCAAAATGATCGTGTCATACCCGTCGATGCTGTCGAAATAAGATGTGAGCTCAGGACGGGCGTTCTCCCTCAGATCTTTCTTGGCTTCATCGATGCAGGTCATGTAGACAGGCGAATAAGGGTTCTTCATCTCGATCTTGAAGGTATCCGCACCTGTCAGTTCCTTCATGATCCCTGCCACGATCTCGGTGTTACCAACCTTTACATATCTCATCGCTCCGCCAAAGTAATTCTCATCAGCTCTCGAGAAGAATGCTATCAATATCTTAGCCATATATACTGCCTCCGTATTCTGTTTTCTATGTTTACATTCTCACATCAGGTCGATAAAATATCCAATAGAAAGACTGAATATCTGATTTAAAATTTAAATAACGAATGGAGCCTCCATGAACACAAAACAGATAGATTACTGCATTGAACTTGCCAGGACACAGAACTTCAGCAGAGGCGCTGAGAATATGTTCGTAAGCCAGCCGACGTTCTCATATCAGATCAGGTTATTGGAAGAAGAGGTCGGGTTTTCTATTTTCGAGAGGAACGGCAAAGGTGCATCTCTTACTCCTGCGGGACAGCAGTTCGTATCATATCTGACTAACATGCGCGAAGAGATGAAGCGTGCGATCGAACAGGGGCAGAACTTCAGTGCAAAATATAATGACAACATCTCCATCGTAATGATGGTGCGCCAGGCTTTGTATTTCCTTCCTGAAGCCATCCGCATATTCGAGAAAAAGCAGCCGGGTGTACAGATCACACCGATGTTCAATTACGGCCACGGTCTTGAGGTCTTCCTGAAAAACGATGCTGATATCTTCTTTGCGCTTACAGAACAGACGAAGCATATTCCTGGAATAAATGTCCACAAGTTGTTTGATTCGCGTATCTATCTGATAACAGACAAAAACGATCCGCTTGCGGCTAAGAATACTATTACGGAAGAAGATATCTACGGCAGGACACTGATGGTCGGAGGCGGTTCTCCGGATGCATTAAGAGCTGTCCAGCAACGGCTTATAGCTTCGGGCAGGATAAGCTATTTCAACAGTCCTGACCACGACAGTACACTAACTAATGTTGCTGCGGGGAAAGGTATATGCCTCGCGCCCGGATTCCTTAACGATCACAGCGGTCAGTTTGCCTGGATACCGTTTGATTGTGAGGAATGTTTTCACCTCGTACTTTGCACACACAAAACAGATAACAGAAAGAGCTTGGATATCTTCATAAAGACTCTTCAAAAGCTTTACACTGATGCAGTGGCATTCCCGCTTTAGTGTTCGGTGTTGATTGAGATAATCCTGAATTAAAAATACCGCTTTCTCTGAGTAGCCTTAAAACTCAAGCGTTTCGCGTATTTCAAGCGATCAAGGGAAGGTGATTTCCCTTATATTTTCCCTTGTTATCGGGATATAAGGGAAAGCGTCACCCTGTAAGCTGATCAAGAAGTTTTACAGAAGACATCTTGGTGTCCTTGGTGCCGTGCGCGTACCAGTTCATTGTAGTACCGATATCGCTGTGACCGAGCATTTCCTGTACATCCTTGGGACTTGCTCCGCTCTGAATGAGGTTTGTCGTGAATGTGTGCCTCAAAAGGTGGAAGTGGAAGTCTTCAAAGCCCGGAAGCTTCTCCGAGATCTTCTTACAGACCGTCGTGAGTGTGAAAGACCTCATGAGGCTCCCGTCATCCCTTCTGCATACGAAGTCGATGCGGTGATAGTCTTCGGGAACTTCCTGCGTGCCGTTCAGGGCGTAATACTCGTAGTAGTTCCTGTTCTTCTCAAGAACTTCTCTGTAGTAGCACCTCTGATACAGCTTTCCATAGGTCTTCTCATTGAGCTTCTGCTTTGCCTTAGCTGCCTTTAAGATCTCCGTAAGCTTATCCCCGAAAGGTACGATCCTGATCGAGACGGGCCGGATCCGCCTGCG
>CAJOJI010000160.1 GCA_905234715.1 uncultured Saccharofermentans sp. | reverse complement strand
GACTTCGCCAATTGCATCGATAAGATCCATAACAGCTTCAGCCTTGACAACATCAACCTGTTTTTCACAATCTATAAGCTTGTATTCATTCTCATAACCAACAAGATACTGCTGCTTATCAGACAAAGCTTCAAAAGCTTCTCTTGCAGCTTCAACATCTTCGATATCATCCTCTGTTATATCTTCAGGATCAGGCAATGCATCAATAAGAGCTGAAACTGCATCAGCAGCCTTCTTATCAGCAAGTGCTGTTTCTAAAGCAGCTTCGCAACCCTGAAGTTTTTCTAACTCTTCTTCAGTAAGAAAACCTATTTCCAGTAATTCTTCATCACTTGCATCAGGAAGACGTTCATCACAAGTCTCTCTGATTATTCGAATACATTCAGCATCGTCAGCAGTAATGTACTCAGGAGAAGGAAGATCATTTATCAAAGCCACTGCTTTATTCCGTAAAAATTGCAAATTGTAGTTTTCCGGAAGAGCTGTTATAAAAAGGAATGGATTATCATCACTTCCATCACCTTTTATCGGAACAATACCAATTGTATCTGAATCAACAAAAGTTGTCCCTATTTCAACTTCTCCTTTCTTTTGGGAGTTAAAACAGTAATAATTTCCTGCAGTTCCGATTGTCAATTCGTCTCCTGCATAGAAGTATGTTGTAGTAGTAGATGCAGTCTTAATAGCAACATCCGACGTCAATGTAATCGTATCGCCTACCGCATATTCTTTATCCAAGACGAATGAATCATAATCAGCTGCAACAGATGTCATCCCGATACCGATAAGGCATGAGATTGCGACCGTAAATGCCAGCAACATCTTGAATAAACCTTTTCCTGCTGTTTTCATGTCGGAAAACCCCTTTCTTTTATTACGCTCATTGAGAAAAAAACCATACTGTTTCATTATACATTAAAGATGAAATTGTCAAAAAGAAATTATAAAAATTAATGTTACAAATTTTAAGGTCCCCACAGCCGTGAGGACCTTATGTTTGTTGTTATTCGTTGAATTTATAAAGCGAAGCGTACACACCGTCTTTTTGCATGAGCTCGTCGTGTGTTCCGCTCTCTTCAATGCCGTTTTCGGTGAGGACCAAGATCCTCTCGGCATTGCGGATCGTTGAAAGCCTGTGCGCAATGACCAATGTGGTCCTGTTCTTTGCAAGCCTTTCGAGAGATTCTTTGACGATGTTCTCGCTCTCGTTATCAAGTGCGCTCGTGGCTTCGTCGAAGATCAGTATCGGCGGGTTCTTAAGGAATACTCTTGCTATCGAGATGCGCTGCTTCTGACCGCCGGAGAGCTTGACGCCCCTCTGGCCTATATCAGTCGCGTAACCGTGAGGAAGCGACATTATGAAGTCATGGGCATTTGCAAGCTTTGCGGCTTCGATTATCTCTTCTTCAGTCGCACCCGGTCTTCCGTAACTGATGTTGTCGTAGATCGTGCCTGCAAACATGTAGACATCCTGCTGGACGATACCGATGTTGTCACGAAGGCTCTTCATGGTGACGTCTCTAATGTCTTTGCCGTCGATTCTGATGGTTCCCTTAGTAACGTCATAGAATCTCGGGATGAGGCTGCAGAGCGTCGTCTTACCGCCGCCTGAAGAACCGACCAGAGCGACATAAGCACCTGCGGGAACTTCCAGGTTGATGTGTCTTAATACTCTGTGAGCGCCGTCCTTGTATTTGAAAGATACATCCTCAAATTTGATATCACCCTTAACATCAGTAAGCACTTCAGCATCTTCCTTGTCCTGGATGTCAGGCTCTATGCTGATCATCTCGACGAAACGCTCAAAGCCCGTATAACCGTTCTGGAACTGCTCCGTAAAATCGATGAGCGTTCTTACAGGTTCGGTGAAGACGTTGATGTACAGAAGGAATGTAACGAACTGATAGACTTCGATAAGTCCCTTGCTCATGAGGATGCCGCCCGCAACGATTACCAGAATGTTGATAAGGAGCGTGAAGGCCGTCATGCCGGAATGAAAGATACCCATGTTGAGGTAGCTGGCCTTTTTCGCTTTGAGGAAGCCGTCGTTGCCGACCTTGAACTTCTCATTCTCGATCTCTTCATTAGCAAAAGACTTTACGACTCTGATTCCTGAGAGGTTATCTTCGATCTGCGTGTTGATCTCAGCTATCTTTACCCTGTTCTGCTTGAATGCTTTTCGCATTCTCTTGTTGAGGATATATGCGAACACGAACATGAAAGGCAGCAGGATA
>CAJOJI010000159.1 GCA_905234715.1 uncultured Saccharofermentans sp. | reverse complement strand
GACCTCGCCTGCCATCGAACCTTTCTTCAGGAACAATGCCTGGTCTTTAATCTTGATCGACTGTTCCTGCTGCATAAAGCTGTCCTTCAAGGCTTTAAAGCCTTTCCCGGCAGAATCTGACTGCACACCACCTTTGAGCCTGTCCTTCATATCAGTTGATCTTGTCATATGGATATTGATCTTCTTATCGGCCTTATGGATATCCATAGGCTTTTCTTCGACCTTATTAATCTTCAAGTTTCACATCTCCTTCCCTGTAAATTCGCGCAATAAAAAGCCGTTCCAGAGCTGTTACACTCCAAAACGGCTATCTTATGACTCACACCATTATCCCAAGAACGTTCCCATCTCATGAGGTTTGTAAACAGGTTTTTCAGACTGTTCGACATTCTTATCACTACTTGTTTCAGGAGCCGCATCTTCGGATGCAGGTTCGGACTTGATTTCCGGCAGGCTATCATCCGCAATCTTCCCGGCTTTCTTCTGCTCAGCGATCTTCTCATGGATATTCGTGTTATAAAGTCTGTACAGGTCTGTATCCTTGCTGATCTGATTGTCGAATGGGATAACCACCGAGCCACATTTGATCAGCCCCATACCAGATGCGGTATTCGTTACATAACGAAGCTGGGCCTGCGATACCCCGATAACATCCGCCATCTTTGCGCTGTCGGTATTAGCCTGCTTAAGAAGTGCCACGAACTCAGAGTTTGCGAGCATAGTCGTTGCAGTATAATTCTGCAAAAGATCCACGACGTTCTGCGTGATACCCGTGCAGAGACCGCCCTGCTTACGAACCTTCTTCCATAGCTGCTGCAGGTACTTCGCAGAATACTCAGAATTAAGGAGCACATGAAACTCATCGATATAAAGCCATGTTGCCTTACCCTTCTGTCCGTTCTCAACGATCCTCTGCTGGATGGACTCCATCATAACAAGCATTGTGATCGGGCTGAGTTCTGTACCGAGGTCTCTGATACCATAAACCGTAAAGCGGTTATCCACATCAACATTGGTCTGATGATTAAAGATATTAAGAGAGCCCCTGACAAAGAGTTCAAGAGACAGAGCAATATCCTTTGCCTCATCTTCCTGCTGGTCGAGAAGCAACTTATAAAAGTCTTCCATGATCGGAATATATCTGTCCTCAACTGATCTCTTAGCGATATCCGTATAAAGCTTCCTTACACATCTATCGATAATTGACTTCTGTCTTGAATTAAGGCTGTCGCCAATACACTGCTCGCAGAGACCGAGCATAAACTCGCCCTTCTCTCTGATCCAGCCCTTTGTATCATTCAGGTCAAGATTCCAGACATCCATTGCAAGCGGATTCACATAATTATCGGTATAAGTGGACATATTTACCACTGTACCGCCATAAGTATGCGCGACATCGAAATACTCATTCATCGGGTCAATTACGATGATCTCATCCTGTCCCGAGAGGAATACCGATCCCATCTCCATCTTGCAGAAGAATGACTTTCCGGAACCTGGAACACCAAACACAAATCCGTTACCGTTGATCAGTTTCTTACGATTACCAATATTGATATTCTTGCTGATCTGGTTAATGCCGTAATAGTTACCGCCCTTATCATTCAATTCCTGAACATTAAACGGCATGAGCACCGCAAGACTCTGTGTGAGCATTGTTCTCATGGTCTCTACCTGTCTTACACCAATAGGCAGTGCCGTATTTAATGCTTCCTTCTGCTTATAGTAATGCGGCTCGATTACGCAGGAATTACGCTTGCCAATAGTCTCAACAGTCTCTGTAATACTTTCCAGTTCTTCCTTGGATTCTGCCATCAGGATGATTGTCACTGCCACATAGAAGAGGCACTGATCATTTTCCCTGACATCATCCATGATTGCTTCAATCTCACGCTTCTCTGTTCTCTTAGCATAAGATATTTCCGTAGAGAAATCGTTATTCTTATTACGGACTCTCTGCTGCTTTATGATATCCGACTCGATACCGAGATATTTCTTCTGCAAGGTCTTCGTAGTAAGATCCTTCGGCACCGGCACTACATCGATACTCACGATGGAATGAACCGGCAGTGATGTAATCTCATTTAAGAAACGGTCAGAAAGACTGCTCGGATATTTCTTGATAAAGAGTGCCCTACAGAACTTGCTTTCATCCTCAAAATGATCCGTATAAAACTTCAAAATACCGTTGCACAGATCATTCTTGAAATCAGCCCCGACCTTCTTAGCGGTCTTGATATCAAAATCAAAACTGTCCTCATCACCGAATGAAGGACTTTCAGTCTCTCATTACCGGTAAGAGGAAAAATGTCCGCACCGAGCTCGATAAATGCCTTATGGATCGTTGCCTCAAGTGTTGCAAACTGAGCCTTCGCCTCTTCGAAATTCTTTCGCTCGATCGTAAGTGTCAGGTATCGCTCCTGCTCGATTCCCTGCCTGCCTTCAAGGATCTTCTCCTCGATAATATCGTTATAGATCTTACGGAAGTTATTGAATCCGTCATCGGCATACGGGATCAAAACGCAGTCACGGAGCATATTCATATCCTTATTCTTGTTATTGACCGTAATCTTATAATTACAGTCCAAAGAGTTCAGGAACTTGCAATAACGCTCAAACACTCCGATCTGTTCATCCTCTGTCGCGGTCGTATAATTGATATCCTGAAACTTATAGCATTTGGAATACCTGTTCCTTGCGACCTCAAAGATACCGTTCTCCGCAACAGCCATGATCTCAATTGTTTCCTGAATGGATTTAGGACTCTTATACAGAGGCTCGCTGGCCTTCTTCAGCTCCTTAAAACCATC
>CAJOJI010000158.1 GCA_905234715.1 uncultured Saccharofermentans sp. | reverse complement strand
TGATCTGTTTACTCCTGCAGTCTCACATATTTCCTTAATGGTAATATACTCAAAGTCCTTACTATCAAGGAGTGTTATCAACGCATTATGCATCTTCTCTGCTGATTTAAAATATTTGCTCTCATTCTTATTCATATTTTTCTGTAACAATCTCCACTCCTCTTTCATCTTTGTATCAGGGAATTACTCCCTCGTAATCCTCCTCAAAAACTCGTATTTGACAGTACAAGATCAGAAGGCTTTATTAAGAAGTTCCGAACCATAAGCAGCTACAAATACACCGATAAATGCAGTTGCTCCGGCAATCGCCAGCGATATAAGACAGACCCACCAACGCCATTCTTTTACCTTCTTAACACCGACGATGATCTGAACGATCGTCAGGATAAGATAGATGACGGCTCCTGCAACGAGGATTACAATCATGATTGTGTCGTCACTGTTTCCATAGAAATCAAAATTGGCATTCTTGAGTGCTAAGTACCAGATGACCACTGAAAATAATAGCGACCAAACTATCTGTATGATGAAGTAGATTGATTTTCTCATTAATTTGTACTCCCTTGTGCCCGAACGTTCCTGTGGCTTACTGATATCAGGATACTGAATACTGAGCCGAAATGTGACCGTAAGCAATGATATTACCTGTATTACCCTCTGCATCAATATCGAGATGAGCGAGGAACAAAGGGAAATTCTCATTCGGCACACGCAATGATCCTCTCAGACGATCGATCGGATTTCTTATTGCGATAACGTAGATGTCGTAAGTGTTTGTGAGTCCCGGACGAGGATTAGGACCAAAATAATAAGAATCTGCCCACCCACGATCGAGATGAGTCTCGGTAACACCTTCAGCCTTCCAGTGAATGAGGTAATATATCAACCATGTAGATTATATACTGACCAGCGCCGTCGACAGGATTCCAGCTAAGCTGCGGAGATACATCGTCGCCTGCCGGAGAACTGGAGATAGCATCAACCCAGAAGCCGTCCTCGATATCTTCGGATGTAAGCTCGAACTCTTCGAACTGGCTCATAAGGTTGCCATTCTCATCTGCGATAAGAGGAACAACAGTCATTTCAGGCTCAGTAGCTGTAGTCTCAGAAGCTTCAATTTGTTCTGTCGTTTCAACGGCTGTTGTCTCTGTTGTTTCTTCGGAAACAGAAGCTGCCGTGGTCTCGGCAGCCGGCACCGCTTCAGTATCCGAGCATCCTGCAAGATTCATCAATGCGGCGGCACAAAGTACCAAGGCTGCAATCTTCTTGTTCTTAAGTACCATGCGGGTTCTCCTTTATGCTTCCGAGGATACTGTTATTACCCGTATTCGACTGTACCCGTACTGTCATAGTTATTATAACATCCATGTATCGTCAGAGAACCCCGGACGATAAAGGTATACGGGATCGTCTTTATGGCCGGTAAACCAGCGGTCGAGAAACGCCTTTAAGTCGCTTTCTTCGAAGTTCCCCTCTTGAGAAGAATAGTAATTATAGGGACCGGATCCAAGCAGATCTTCTATGAACATCATGTTATCTGAGATCACAGTCCACTTATGCCCTGCGTACAAAAGCTTAGTGCCGCGCTTAAACTTCCTGAAACTGCCTGTAATCGCAGGAGATATGCCGTTTCGCAGCTCGACACTTCCCGGTATGATCATCTCATTCGGCTGGATCACCTTGGAGCAGCGGGGCATATGGGGCACCTTGTCTTTAAGCCACCATCTCGTATCTTTCTGCTGAAAGTCGATAAACTTCTTAAATGCCAATGCCTCCTGTTCATTAAGCAGCGTGATCCCATTAAGTTCGATATCAGCCTTAAAATCCCGGTCACCCGCGACAATCTCGTATGGAGCTTCGTTCAGTTTGAAAGGGAGGTGATCCGGTTTAGGGAAACGGCACATGGTCGTGTGACCCTTGCCTTCACCCCTCACGAGCTTCTGTTCAAGCGTTATGTATGCATATGGTATGAAGCATTTGCTCTTATAGTATCTGTCGTAAAAAACCCTGTAAACAAAGCTCTTATCCTGTGCGGCAAATTTCCCCTTAACCAGTTCCATTATCTTGTTCAAAGACTCCATATTAACTGTATGGATGCAGTTAAACCGGTCCAGGCTTATGTAACCGTTGCCCTTGTCGAAAAGATCGGAGAATTCCATCTTGCTGATGATCTTATTTTCGAGCTTTAACGTATAATGCCTGTCACCGCTGCAGTAATGCCAGAAAGGCTTCAGCTTAATATCAACATAAGCTTCATATCTGCTGATGTCCTCATCGATATTGAACTCCAGCCCCCGGTTATACACGACAAACAGATTCTGCGCGATATTCTCCGCGATATCGTCAGGTATTATGTCCTTGTTTCCGAATAAACTCATCTTGTTGATCTCATCTAAGCATTATTAACAATATTATACCTTGTCAGTCAATGTGTTAGTGTTGATAATTCACGATTTACTGTTCCAATGCAGTCAGGTCAGACCGTTCATATTTGTGATGTCCTTTAATGCTCTTTTTGTATTTCCAGCACTTTATTGCATCGGCCAGCGAAGCACCTTTATTGTCGACGAAAAAATCCCGTACATAAGTATTATATTCAAACTGCTTATCTATGTCCTTTTTTCCGGGTTTCTTTGTGCTCTTAATTTCATTATAAGCAACTATCGCATCCGCATATGTCTTTCCGCTGTTAGATTTAAGCCATTTTTGAAAAGCGACATTGAAAGAAAAACTTTCGCCTATCTCGTGCTTAAAAAAAGCTCTGTGGATTTCCGAACATACCAGATCAGATTCAATGATGCTGTCTCTTGTTATTTCCGTTATCTTAGGCTTTTGAGTCCGCACCGTTTTTATGGCTTTAATCTTTCCTGTATCAAGATAATATGCGATTCGCTCAGTCAGTTCCGCTTTTCCGCCGGATGTCGGCAATCCGTTTTCACGGCAGAAACAAACCAATTCTTCCTTGAGAAAATAATATTCAAGGAACTCTTTTCTCTTCAATTCAGTTGTTAATTCCGGTCTGTCTGACATTATCAGCTATCTCCCAAAAGCCATTCTGCAGCATCTATTATCTTTATTCCTTCGTGATGGTAAGCGGGCTGATAAGTCCTCGCTATTATCATCTTCTTGTATCCGTCAGCAATCTTCAGTAAGGGAGTGCTCTCTCTTTCAAAAGTCTTCGGCTCTGTTATGTC
>CAJOJI010000157.1 GCA_905234715.1 uncultured Saccharofermentans sp. | reverse complement strand
GTATCCGACTTGAATATGCCGACATCTGAAATGTAGATATTCATGCGCTGCCTCCTTTCCGAAAAATGTGCATAAAAACCCACTTTTATTCCATTACATCATATGTATTAAAGCATCAAATTATGTCATTAGTATGTCAAAATGCAGTTTTTAGCAAAAAAACTTGTTTTTTCACGATAACGGATATATAATATCTCTGCAATTATTTGAAAGGAGGAACGGCCATGAGTGACAACGAAAATTCTCACAACTATACTCCGCTCCTGCCCTTCAACGACATCATAAAGGACGGCTTTATCATTTACGACAACGTTGCTTATGTTCGCGATGTGGATCTTACGGACAAGAAATTCGAAAATAATCACAGCGACAACATGATCAAGTACTATACCACCTGCGTTGGCGAGCCCATCCGTATCGGAGGCGGCTGACAGCAGATTTTATAAAATAAGGCCCCGGCGTTACGGCAGTGTTCATAAGACAGTAACGCAAAATGAGCACTGTCGCGGTGAATTGGCAAAAAAGAAGAAGTCTGAAAGGAACATACCTTCCAGACTTCCTTTTTTTATTAAAATAATGAGATGGTTTTTGCTTTTACATCCACCTCGCCACCTATTATCTTGGCAATCCTGCGTTGGGGGGCAACTATATCAACCACAACATTAATGGTAGGAACGTTTGGTTGGTTGAACGCTCCTCCAAATTTGGAGGGGCGTATTTGTACACAGCGTCTTCAGCGCCGCTTGATGATATACCTGTAAATGTGCCATGGGATGAATAAGATGCCGAGCACGGCGGCTGCTGCAAATACATAGAACTGGGGCTGCAGCTTCATGAAACTCGGATTCAGCTCGCGCAGGGAATCAAGGATGGCGCCCGGGAGCGTCTGAGGTCCGCGGGCCTTTGATGAGATAGTTTTCTCGATCGGCACATCCCTAACAATGTTGACTGTGTTTTTGCCGTAGACCAGATCGTTATGGACTACGTTGTCTACGATTGAAACGAATATCAGGACATGTTCCTCATCATCAAAGAGATTGTGATAGACATCGAGCTGTCTTATTGTATAACCGTCATCTGGTAGGCGATACTCTTCTCCCGGGATCGATGCTATCGCAAAGTAAGCACCTGTCTTTTCTTGCAGCGGATGTATTGTCAAAAAAGCCCAGTTTGTCAATGATCTCGGGCTCGCGGTAAGGATTGTCCAACCTGCGCGGACAGTAGCGTGCCGCTACATAGATAAAACACGCGACTGCTATGGCGGTCACCAGATAAAGAGCGATATATCTTACCCAGGGAACCTCTTTGTCCAGCTGATAATTGTGATAAAGGTATTCCAGTTCGCTCGAATAATCACCTCTGCGGTCAGACTCGTAAGGCTCTGTATCGGCAGAGCTTTTCTTTTCCGTATTCATTTTATTTTACCCCAACAGTTCTTTCATATGTTCATGGATTCATTATAGCATGATGTGACAGTTCGTACCAACGGTTATTTCTTGTTCATCAGGATGTCTTCCTAGCACAAGAAAAGGCGTGACCAAAGCCACGCCTACTGTCTTATGACGCTCCCAGCTTTCTGCCGGGGCCTTTTTTATGATCTGTTAATCAAAATCAACTTTTATTCCACCGCTCGTAGTACTGATATCAAGCGTCTTGCTGCCCGATCTTGAATCCTTCAGATTGCTCGAACCGGAATTGGTCGAGGTAATGATGGAGAAATCGCTTTCCTTTCCCTTAATGCTGCCCCTTACGCTGCCGCTGTTGCAGCCTATAACTATCGACCTGCCTGCATCAAGCTTGCTGAAATGAACTCCGCCCGATGTTGAGTTGCAGGTTATCTCATCAACTACCACATTCTCCATGTTGATCGTTCCGGAGGTTGACTTAAGAGACATTGTTCCGGACTTAATATCTTCGATCCTGATGCTGCCAGAAGTAACCTTCAGGTTCATGCTGTCCGCATTAACATCTTCAAGCTTTATTCCTCCCGAATTGTTTGCGGCCTCAAGCTCTGAGCAATCGATATTATTTGCGCTTACCCTGCCGGAAGTCGAACCGAGAGTCATCTTATCCCTGCACTCGCAGTCCGTGATGTCAACCTCTCCGCTTGTTGCAGATGCAATAAAGCCTTCGGGAGAAGAAATCTTCTTCGCCGTGATTCCTCCCGATGTGCTCTTTGCCGAGAAGGTGCAGCCTTCAAGATCTTCTGCCTTTATCCTGCCGCTCGTTGTTTCGAGTTCAACATTTCCTCTGAAATTCTTAGGCACAGTAACAACTGTCTTCTGATCGAAATCGGTTCCGAAATTGAAGAACACGAAATTAATGTGAAGATCATGGTCCTTACGCTCAAACTTGAGTTTTCCGCCGTACTCTCCGACTTCAACCTCGTTTTCGTAGCCCTTTTGAACATAATAGGTGATCACAGGCGCGGAGACATTGCCGACAGTGATTGTGACATCGTCACTTTTTTCGCTGACAACTATCGAATCCACACTGCTCCTGCACTCATAAGTCAGCTGGATCATATCCGCCGAGGCCTTGCTGATCGTGTTCCATTTGCCCTTGATTCCGACCAGACCGATTATGATCAATCCGATACCGATGATGCATACTGCTATTGCAATGATTGTTGATTTGTTCATGATCCGTTACTCCCTTTTTCTGATAAAATTATTTATTTGCAATTGATGTCTTGATCCAGTTTACGAATCTTCCGATCTCAGACACAAAGAACTTCGCAAGTCCGGCTGCGGGCTTCCACAGCAGTACGCATAAGCCGCCGAGGAGCAGTGCAGTTCCGGCCGCAAGTATCGCTCCAGGTACCGAAATGAATCCGCCGAATACCGACAGGGCCGATATCAGACACGCCACCGCGGAAGCTCCGATCGAAATCACAACTATAAATATTACTCCGACGATGACCCAGAGAAGAATGAATACAACGAGAGCTACAACCGCAAAGGTTATCAGCAGAGGCAGCCATACCGGGAAGCCTACTATCGCCAGAACGATCCATAACCAGCCGTTACCGCTCTTCTGAGCCTTTTCGCGGCTCATTTTAACTCTGTCCTTAACAAGTGAAGGAACAGACTTGTCAAGAACAGCCTCCCTAACCACTTCAGGGATCGGAGTCATTGACCTGACAGCGTCCTCCTCACTCATTCCTTCTTCGATCCTGTCACAGATCATCTCATCGTAATACTCTATCATATTACCGATATTGGTGATACTCTGCTTCTCAAGCTCAGCTCTCAGTGTATCAAGATATTCCTGCTTGTTCATTTTGTTCCGTTCCTCCTAGCCCTATATTGTTTTCCTGTGACGCTGAACGTTCACTTACTATGAACTGATAGACCTTGACTATTTCGGCCCACTCGCTCATTAGCTGTGTGATCCTGTCCCTGCCCTGCGGCGTGATCCTGTAATACTTTCTCAGCCTTCCGTTGTGCTCCTGCGAGAAAACCTCAAGCAGCTGCATCTGTTCAAGTCGTCTGAGAATCGGAT
>CAJOJI010000156.1 GCA_905234715.1 uncultured Saccharofermentans sp. | reverse complement strand
TGCTATGCACATGATAATGCCGTGAAGCGGCATCAGCTTAAATCTTGATCTGATATCGCTCATGCCTTCTCCTCTGTGACGTCATCATCCTTAACACCCCTTACGCCGTAGCTTCCGGGTGCGGGTGAGAATCTGGACTTTCTCATTATCTGAATGTCATCAGGATCTACTGTGAGACCTACTCTCTTGCCTACTTCAACAGGATCAACATCCTGGATCATCCACTCGATGCCAGTGTCGCCCTTTACAATGATCTCATAGTGAACGCCCTTGAATACGATGCTCTCTACAGTACCGTTAACGTATGCATCGTTCTCTTCCTTGATGTAGATATCCTCGGGACGGACAACAACGTCAACGTCGTTAACAGCGCCTTCCTTCATCTCAGGGAACAGCGGGTCAACGCACTCGAACTTCTTTCCTGCGAATGTGACCTCGTGATCCTTAGTCATGGTGCCGGGGATGATGTTGGACTCGCCGATGAAGTCTGCAACATATGCATTCTTAGGCTCGTTATAGATATCGATAGGAGTGCCGATCTGCTGGATGTATCCGTCCTTCATTACGATGATGGTATCGGACATCGTGAGGGCCTCTTCCTGATCGTGTGTTACGTATACGAATGTGATGCCGAGCTCTCTTTGCATCTGCTTCAATTCGATCTGCATCTCTTTTCTCATCTTAAGATCGAGAGCTCCGAGAGGCTCATCGAGAAGAAGTACGCGGGGCTTTAAGATGATAGCTCTCGCGATAGCAACTCTCTGCATCTGACCGCCTGAGATCTGATCGATATATCTGTTGCCGAAGCCGTCGAGACCTACAGTGTGAAGCGCCTTGTTTACACGCTCCTCTACTTCCTTTGCAGGAACCTTCTGCAGGTGCAGACCGAATGCGACGTTATCGAATACATTGAGGTGCGGGAACAGAGCATATCTTTGGAAAACCGTGTTGATATGTCTCTTGTGTGCAGGCACCTTAAGAAGGTCAGAGCCTTCGAAGTTTACGATACCTGAATCAGCAGTCTCGAAGCCTGCGATGATCCTGAGTGTCGTTGACTTACCGCAGCCCGAGGGGCCGAGAAGTGTAATAAACTCGTTGTTTCTGATAAAGAAAGTGATGTCGTGAAGGACCTGGTTACCGTCGTAGCTCTTGTTTACGTCCTTGAGCTCGATGATATGCTCCATGCCCTTGTCGTCAGGCAGCAGCTGTCCTGCCAAAACCTTTTTCTCTTCGTTATCGCTCATGCTCTTCCTCCTTAGAAACTCGGCGGAGTTGAGATCCAAAGGATCTTCGCCGGTCTCTTTCCTTCATTCGAAATATAGTGAGGCTTATCGGGCTTGATAAGGAAGCTCTCTCCCTTTCTTGCCTGATACCTGTTCTTACCGATATGGATAGTAATGATGCCCTCGAGCACATAGCCCGTCTCCTCACCCTCGTGCGGGTTGTCAGGATACGTTCTTCCCTCGGGGTCTATAGTAACGAGTATGGGTTCCATCTCGTTCTTCTGTGCATTCGGGATAAGCCAGCAGACCTTGTTCTTAAGCTCTGCGTCTTCCTTTACAGCGTAATCATCCCCGCCGAAAACCACCTTCTCCTGCTCCTCGTCTGCGAAGAAATCCGCAAGGTTTGTGCCGAGCGCTTCAAGGATGTCCTTGAGGGTAGCGATGGAGGGCGAGGTCTTGTCCTTTTCGAGCATGGAGATGAAGCCCTTGGACAGCTCACATCTGTCGCCGAGCTCTTCCTGGGTAAGGTTATTCTGCTGTCTTAAAAATTTGATTTTCTGACCGATCTCCATATAAATCCTCTTAACTTGAAGTTTAGTTATATTAAACTCGGAAAGCGAAGAGGATTATATAATATATTGAACCCGGTGTAAAGTATTTCTTAACTTATTTTATAAGATCTTTTCCGTACTCCGTGGAATCGAATGTAGCGAAGTAATCATTGAGTGTCTCGGCACGTCTGATGAGCTTCACGGAACCGTCTGTCTGAAGCAGAAGTTCAGCGGACTTAAGTCTTCCGTTGTAGTTGTAACCCATGGCAAAACCGTGAGCACCTGTATCGTGGATAACGAGATAATCGCCCATGTCGATCTTGGGAAGCTGTCTGTCGATCGCGAACTTATCGTTGTTCTCGCACAGTGAACCGGTTACATCGTAAGTGCACTCAGGCTCAGCATTCTCCTTGCCGAGAACTGTGATGTGGTGGTATGCACCGTACATGGCAGGTCTCATGAGGTTAGCTGCGCATGCATCAACGCCGATGTATTCCTTATATGTATGCTTCTCGTGGATAGCCTTTGTAACGAGCTGACCGTAAGGAGCGAGCATGAATCTTCCCATCTCTGTGTAGATGGCTACATCTCCCATACCTGCAGGAACGAGGATCTCATCGTACTTCTTCTTAAC
>CAJOJI010000155.1 GCA_905234715.1 uncultured Saccharofermentans sp. | reverse complement strand
TTTAAGGCTAATGGCCACAAACCCAATAAATACGGGCATTTCGCCTCGAATCGTGTTGAATCGTAATGGCAATAAAAGTACTATTCGTTTGTCACGGCAATATCTGCCGTTCGACGATGGCTCAGTTTATGTTCCAGGATATGGTCAATAAAAAAGGCCTGGCTGATAAGTTTTATATCGACTCTGCGGCTACGAGCCGTGAGGAGATCGGCAATGGTCCGCACTATGGTACGGTCGGAAAGATGAGAGAGGTCGGGATTCCCGTTCTTCCTCACCGTGCACGCCAGATGACGCGTGACGATTATCAGAATTACGATTACCTTATCGGAATGGATTCTTACAACATCTCGAACATGGCGCGTATTGCCGGCGGAGATCCTGATAACAAGATATATCAGATGCTTGAGTTTGCAGGCTCTTCAAGGAGCATTGCAGATCCCTGGTACACCGGTAATTTCGATGAGACATATGACGATCTTAAGGAAGGTCTCGATGCGTTTTTCAAGCATCTCAAAGCAAAAGGGATATAATTAGTATTGTCGGGTATTTAGGATTTATTTCGAATAGGGGGGATAATTTGAAAACCTTAAAAAGACTTACTTGTGCAATTTTGGCAGCAGCCATGATCTTCGGGCTTACGGCTTGTAAAGCAAAGGAATTCGATCACAAGAAGCTCTCTGATTTCTGCGAAGAACAGGATTTCGAAGAGTACGACGAGTACGATGATTTTTTTAAAGAATACGGAAAGATCATCAGCTTTAGAGCTGAAGACGAGGGCATTTATATGTACGCCACAAAAGGTGATGCACAGGATCTTTACGATGACGTCCTGAACCGCTTCAAAGACTTCCCGGATTATGATGTTTCCGAAGCAACGCTATTCAGTTATGGCGGTAAAGAGCAATTGACTGTAGGTTATCTGTTCACTTTTGAAGAAACAAAAGAAGCCGAAAAACTTTTCAAGAAATACTCGAGAGGCTTCGCAGATGACGGTGAGTCTGGTGAGGAAAAGGGCTATTCATACAGCATTGAGGCCGGCGACGGTCCTTCAGGCAAGGATACTCTTACCGGAGTATATCTCAAAGGCAACACTGTTCTGATCGTAAGATCCATGACGAAAGATTCCGATCTTGTCGAGGATATGTGCGCATATTTTAAGGTCATCTCACCTACTGAGGCCTGACCGCAGATGGAGATCTATTAGATGAAGACCTGTAAAAAAGCATTAAGCCTGATCCTTGCAGCGACAATGATCTTAAGCTTTACCGGCTGCGGAAGCAAAAAGTTTTCGCATGACAAAGTTGCAAAGTTCGCACGTGATAACGAGCTTACGGAATTCGACGATGCACAGGCCATCTGTGACGAGATGGACACTTATCTTTATGTCTGCAAATGCTTTAACCATTCCACAGGTGATGACGCGCAGATAATATACGACCATCTCGTTAACACCTTTGATTATCTCCCGTTTTTGGACCCTGTTGAAACTTCCGTCTTCTATATCGATGACAAATTCGGTTATGATCTCACGGTACTTATGACTTTCGAGTCGGAAGAAGATGCACAAAAGTTTTTCGACGGTTACAGCGATGTTTACATGGACAACGGTGAGACGGGCGAGATGAACGGTTATACCTATGCGTTTTTCCGCGAAGAATACGACGAGCGCAGTGACGGATCTTTTGCCGTTTACATTTGCGGAGACATGGTCCTTGTAATTGAAACGATCGTATATAACCCCAAACACGTCAACGACTTCTGCGATACTTTCGGTGTGGCATCACCTTACGATTTCTGATCATGATACTTGTCTATTGGCTCATCCTGGTTAATCTTGTTGCGTTCATTCTTTACGGAATGGATAAGTCGTATGCTAAAAAAGGCGCGCGCCGCATCCCTGAAAAAACACTTCTTTTCTGGGCCTGGATCGGCGGCTCCATTGGCGCGTTCCTCGGCATGAAGATCTTCCACCACAAGACTTTAAAGCCGAAGTTTGCAGTCACTGTTCCTCTCCTCATGGTACTTGAGTTTGTTATCTGCGGTTTCTGCCTTTATCAGAACTACCATCTCACCGTAAGCGAATACGATGTTGATCTCGGTCTCGAAAAGGACATCACGATAGTTCAGGTGTCAGATCTTCACAACCAGGTTTTCGGAATTGGAGAGTCTTCCCTTCTGAAAAAGATCGAAGCGGCTGATCCTGACATCATTGTCGTTACGGGCGACATCGTTGATTCGACCCACACATCTTATTCGATCGCCATGGACTTCGTTGAAGGCGCAGTAAAGATCGCACCCGTTTACTATGTCACAGGCAATCACGAAGACAGACTTCACGGTGATAAGCTTGATAAGTTCTACGAAGACATGCGAAAAGCCGGAGTTATCTTCCTTGACGACACTTATGTTGATATGGACGGATATGTGCTCGCAGGCATCGCCGATTCTTCGCTCGAATCGTTTGACGCATACACC
>CAJOJI010000154.1 GCA_905234715.1 uncultured Saccharofermentans sp. | reverse complement strand
GCGCCTTAAGTTCATCTGTCGGTGCAACATAAGTCTTCTTGAGCCTTTCAGTTTCAGCAGCGATCGCTTCAACCTTCTTCTCGAACTTTTCGAAAACCTCGTCGCTGATAAGACCGATCTCATGTCCTATGGGAGTAAGTCTCTCATCGGCATTATCCTGCCTTAAGAAGAGTCTGTACTCGGCTCTGGATGTCATCATGCGGTAAGGTTCGTTGGTTCCCTTGGTAACGAGGTCATCGATAAGAACACCGATGTATCCCTGTGATCTGTCAATAATTACAGCTTCCTTGCCGAGGCAGTTCATTGCGGCATTGATGCCTGCAACGATTCCCTGTGCAGCGGCTTCCTCGTATCCGGAAGAACCGTTGATCTGTCCTGCAGTGAACAAGCCGGGAACCACCTTTGATTCAAGGCTCGCCTTGATGGAGAGCGGATCCACGAGATCGTATTCGATGGCATATGCAGCCCTCTGGATCTTCGCATTTGAAAGACCGGGCAGTGACTTGACCATCTTTTCCTGTATCTCTTCGGGAAGGCTTGTTGAGAATCCCTGAAGATACATCTCGTTTGTATGGCGGCCCATGGGTTCGACAAAGATCTGATGTCTTGTCTTATCCTTGAACCTCATGAACTTATCTTCTATCGAAGGACAGTATCTCGGGCCTATGCCTTTGATCTCACCGCTGTAAAGAGGCGATCTGTCCATGTTGTCTGAAATAACCTGACGAGTTTCTTCCGTCGTCCAGATTGACCAGCACGGTATCTGTTCTTCAGAAGGCGCGGGAAGCTTTCCTTCCATCTCGTTTATGTATGAGAAAGGCGGAATATCGTCCTCGCCGTCCTGTCTTGTCATCTGCGAGAAGTCTATTGAATTTGAATTGACTCTTACCGGTGTTCCCGTCTTGAATCTTAAGAGCGGAACTCCGAGTGAATTAAGAGATGAAGATAATCCGACTGATCTCGGAAGTCCGTCCGGACCGCTCTCAACGATCACCTCGCCTCTGATAATCCTGGCTTCCATGTATGTGCCGGAGCAGATGACAACCGCGCGTGCTTTATATACGGCTTTTCCTTCGGTCATGACGCCTGCGGCTCTGCCTTCGTCGTCGACCAGAAGATCAGTGATGTGTGCCTGCTTTAATGTGAGGTTCGGGAGATTCTCAAGATAATGCTTCATCTCGACCGAATACATTGCACGGTCTTCCTGTGCCCTAACTGCCGGACCGCGGCTTGAGTTGAGTGTCTTGGACTGAAGGGCGGTAGCGTCGGCGTTGCGTCCCATTTCGCCGCCGAGAGCGTCGAGTTCATAGACGAGGTGGCTCTTGGCGAGGCCTCCGATCGAAGGATTGCACGGAAGGTTTGCAAGACTGTCTAATGAAAGCGTGAAAAGAATGGTGTCCAGACCGAGCTTTGCACATGCGTGTGCAGCCTCGCATCCGGCATGGCCTGCTCCTACAACGGCAACATCGAATGTTCCCGCTTCAAAGCTTCTTTCCAACTCTAAAGCCTCACGGATAGTCATTTACTTACCTATGCAGAATCTTGAGAAGATCGTATCAGCCAAAGTAGCCGATACCGTCTTGCCGGTTACCTCTCCGATCTCATCAAGGCATGCCCTCAATGCAGATGCGCATACCTCAGTACCGAGATCTTTATCAAGTGCATCCAGAGCAAGCGCAAGCTTTTTGGATGCCTTTAAGAATTTGGTGTAGTGTCTGCTGTTGGTTATGAGAAGACCTTCAGATGCACCGCCGCCAAGCTCATTGTAGTAGTCGATGATGACATCTTCGAGCTTGTCGATGTTGAGGTCTTCTTCGGCGCTAATCGAGATGAAGCTCTCAATGCCGAGTGTCTTGAGTCTTTTCTCGATCTCTTCCCTGTCGGGATTCTCGCCTGTATCGCTTTTCGAAAATACGGCCGTAACCGATTCACAGTCTTCGATGATGCCCTTAACACCCGAGAATGCCTCGTCTGCAGTCATGTCAGGCGGGATCATGTAAAAGATCATGTCTGCGCCTCTGCCTGCCTCGTAGGCCTTGCCAATGCCCATCGACTCTATGATGTCATCGGTCTCTCTGATGCCTGCGGTATCTATCAAAGTAACGGGAATGCCGTTGATGTTAAGCTGGACTTCAATGGTATCTCTCGTGGTTCCGGCAACCTCTGTAACGATCGCCCTGTCAAAACCTGTAAGAGTATTAAGAAGAGTGCTCTTGCCGCTGTTGGGAAGTCCTAAGAGAGCCACACGGAGACGCTCGGAAAGGATCCTTCCCTTGCCGTATCCTTTGCAGAGTGAAGTCAGTCTGTCGTGGCAGTCGCTGAGATTATCCTTAACGGTCTCAAGCTTTGATTCCTCTTCAGCGGGATCTTCCGTATCAAATTCAGTGAATGTCTCAAGCATTGCTGCCTGCTCATATAGATTGCGCTCTATGTAATCTATCTCGTCTGCGAGCTTGCCTGACATAAGACTGCCTGCAGCTTCGAGCTGTCTCTCTGTCTCAGAATTGATGACGTCCATAACTGCTTCTGCAGAAGCAAGGCTCATCTTTCCGTTTATGAATGCTCTTCTTGAGAATTCGCCGGGATAAGCCATTCTGATTCCCGACATGCCGAGACACTTAAGTATCTCCTGCTTTACCGCACCTGAACCGTGTGAAGAGATCTCTACCATCTCTTCGCCGGTATATGAATGAGGTGCTTCAAAGTGTGTGAAGATAACTTCGTCTACTTTTACGTTGCTCGAAGGATCTTTAACGTATCCGAATGCGCAGGTGTAACCCGGGATCTCGGATAATCTTGAATAATCACCGCTGCTCCTTAAGATAACTGAACATTTATCGGCAAGTTTTCCACAGCCGTTACCCGAAATGCGGATAACCGCTATGCCTGATATTCCGGCCGGCGTGGAGCAGGCACAGATAGGTTCGTCATCATACGAATACATCGATAAAAGCCCGCGATGATCTGGTTATAGATCTTTGCGCGAATTACTTCTTTTCTTCAGGTGTTACAACAACACATCTGTTGGGCTCAACACCCTCACTGTGTGTGGTTACGCCGTTTACATCCTGGAGATAGGAGTGAACGATCCTTCTCTCAGCGGGGCTCATAGCCTCCATTGTAACCTTGCGTCCTGAACGTCTTACTCTGGATACTGCCTTGTCAGCGAGGCCTTTGATGACCTGCTCTCTGTGCTTTCTGTATCCGCCGACGTCTAAGTAAACATGAACTCTCTGCTCGCTGTGCTTGTTAGCGATGAGGTTTGTCATGTAAGAGATTGCTTCGAGTGTCTCACCGTGGCGGCCGATGGCTGCACCGCAGTCAGAACCTGTAACAGAGATGTAGATAGTATCGTCTTCTCTGTATGAATCCATGTTGCCGTGAATGCCGATGCCAGAAAGAACCTCAGCAACAAAGTTAGCTGCTGCATCTTCAGCTTCGCTTACAGCGTCGCCTTCAAAGCTCTCGTCATCACCGAAATATGTATCGTCATCAGACTCTGCTGCAGGAGCTGCCTCGCCTGATTCCTCAGAATTAAATGTAACCTTAACTTCGGCGTCCTTTCTGCCTAAACCGAGAAAACCGCCTTCTGTTCCTTCTTCAACTACCTCGATAGTAGCCTGTTCTTTTGTACAACCGAGCTCGGAAAGAGCTGCCTCAATTGCTTCATCAACCGTCTTGCCTGTCTTGAT
>CAJOJI010000153.1 GCA_905234715.1 uncultured Saccharofermentans sp. | reverse complement strand
CGTTCTTGTGCTGAAAAAAGTAAGCTATACCACAGTCATAATCTGCGAGATCCTCATTGTGTATGATGTACCTGTTCGGCGGCGCCGGTGAGTAGAGATCTTCCGCGTCAAGCCACTCCTCGACGTCTTCTCTTTTTACGAGAAAGTTAACGCAGTCGGATATTCCGGCCGGGATTTCCCTTCTGTAACTGACGTGCGCTGCATCCATTATGCCAAGCCACTCCTGATAACGCTTTGTCAGCTTGGTACCGGTCGCTTTGTCCAGCTCTTTGAATATCAGGTCAAGTTTTGACCTGTTTGGTTTTCTCAGGAATTCGTCCATATTACCGTTACTCCTTAAGCAATGATGAGGCCTTCGTAGAGTGCACCGGTCTTTTCCAGATAGTCTGCGAGCCTGGTTATTGCTTCCTTATAGACTCTGCCGCTTTCGTATCTGTCGAAGTAGGGATTGTCCGGCATAGGTTCCCATCCTGTTCCCATAACGGCGCAGACGATGGATGCCCTGTTCTTTGAACGCAGAACGGCCAACGATAATTCGGGAAGGCTGTCCCTTATTGCTTTGGCTTCCCTGTTCATGCTGGGAGTATACTTGTCAGGAAGACGGATAATGGAATCCAATAATCTGACTTTCTTGTTGTCGGTGTTGATCGGACAGTAACGGTTCATGGTCTTTCCTCCTTTAAGGTCTTATCTCGTTATGAATTGTGTTTGTGCTTGTTGGTTCAGTGCTGCGAGCATCGTATTCAGGTCGAAGATAAATGTTTCATCCTCTCTGTGTTCGAAGCCCTTATCAGCCATCCACTTCGTTGTCTGCAAGAGGGCCTCGTTACAGTTACCCTTTGCGTTTACGATGTCCCTGATCCTCTGGTCATAGGAGTTCAGGCACTCGATCGAGTGGATAAAAGTGTGTTCTGTCTGGCCCTGTCTGTATACTCTTTTGAGAGTCTGGTAGAACTCTTCGTAGGAGTAAGGCAAGGAGTACCAGATCAGTCTGTGGCAGTGCTCCTGAAGGTTTAATCCCATGCCTGCCGACTTTGGATGTACCATGGCAACTCTTGAGTCACCCGGTGCAATGAACGCTTCGACATTCTTGTTTTCTTTCATGTCCAGAGCGGGAATACCGAGATCTTTACATGTCTTAATGATGTTTTCCCGATCTTCTTCGAAGTTATATGCGACTACGACATCTTCGCCATTGCAGGCAGATGCTTCGAGCAATGCTTCAAGCTCTTCTTTCTTATGCTGATGGACTGTGTGTGCCACTTTGTTTTCGTCATAGAAGAAGCCGTTCGAGAGCTGGGCCAGTTTGTTTGAGAGAACACCTGCATTATCGACGTTGATCTCGATGCCTTTGTACTCAAGACAGAGATCCTTGGCGAGACGGTCAAACACAGCCTGCTCTTCAGCTGTCATCGCGACTTCGTTTCGTACCGTGGTAACAGGGGGCAGATTAAGGAGCTCATCAGACTTCATCGAGATGGTGATGTCCTTGACGCGTCTGAACACAGTCTGCTGTGCGCCGGGAAGAGGTTTCCATACACGGCCTTTCTTATACATATACATCCTGCGGAAGTCACTGAGTTCTGCTCCGAGTCTTTTGCCTCCGTCCAGGATCTTGTACTGGGAATACAGGTCCTCGATATTCTTCGGGATCGGAGTGCCCGTCAAGATGACCTTCTTGGGGTGGTCAAGACCGATAAGGGCCTTGGTTCTCTGGGAGGTCTCATCCTTGAACGAAGACGACTCATCCATAACGATCATGTCGAATTGGTTCAGATTACAAAAAGATGCAAACCATGCAATGTTGTCTCTTGAGATGACATGGATCCTTGCCGGAGTCCTGATCGCCTCCATGCGCTGCTTTTCATTGCCTTCTATTGCGACAATGGAAATGTCTTTTAAGTGGTCCCACTTCTTGACTTCTCTGATCCAGGAACCAACGACGAGCTTGGGAGCTACGACCAGCACGAGCTTCTTGTCCTCTTCCTTAATGTCGGTGAGGACTATGATTGTCTTTCCAATACAAAATCAGCAATGTCAGCAAGTACTTGTTTACTTGAAGAGTCAGGCAATATTTCAAGTACTTCTTTAGCTTGGTCTACAGAATTTAGTGCAAGATTTCTAGCATATTCAATTGCACCACATTTTGTTAAAATTTCAATAGCTAAATCTATATCATCTTGTGAATTATTGTCATCTTTTAAGATTTCCAATAATTTTTCAGCATCTTCACCTGCAGATGCAAGACCGTTGATTGCAATGATGGTCATCTTACCTTTGCCGATGTCAGAACCGATAGGTTTACCTAAAGTTTCCTCATCGCTTGCAATGTCAAGATAGTCATCCTGAATCTGGAAAGCAAGACCAATGAGTCTTCCATATTCATACATTGCATCAATCACTTCATCAGAGGCTCCGCCCATAATTGCTCCAACTTTAGTGGCAGCAGCAATTAATGCGCCGGTCTTTTTGAAAATCATTTCCATGTATTCGTCTTCAGTTACATCAAAACGGTCTTCAAATCCCATGTCCAAAGCCTGACCTTCACAG
>CAJOJI010000152.1 GCA_905234715.1 uncultured Saccharofermentans sp. | reverse complement strand
AGATTACTTTGATTTCTATCTCCTCCACAGCATCGAAGACGGCAACAACTACGATACATACGTAAAATACGACTGCTTCAACTGGGGTATCCAAAAGAGAGCAGAAGGCAAGATCAGGCACTTCGGTTTCTCATACCACGGCACTCCCGAACTGCTGGTAAAGATTCTTGACGAGCACCCCGAAGTCGAGTTCGTTCAGATCCAGCTCAACTATGCCGACTGGGATAATCCGCTCGTTCATTCCGGAAAGCTCTATCAGATCCTTTCCGAGAGAAACATCCCGATAATCGTCATGGAACCCTGCAAGGGCGGCAAGCTCGCAAACCACGATGACGAGTGTACAGAGATCTTAAAGAGCGTACGTCCAGACAAGTCCGTTGCTTCCTGGGCATTCCGTTTTGTCGGAAGCCTTCCCGGCGTAACCACGATCTTAAGCGGCATGACCACTCAGGATCAGATGGAAGACAACATGAATACTTTCAAGAACTTTGAGCCGTTGTCTGATGAAGAGCACGCTGCGATCGACAAGGTTGTCGAAGCAATGTTCAGAGTTGAACAGGTCGGCTGCACGGCATGCAGATACTGCGTTGACGGGTGCCCCATGAGCATCAGCATTCCCGATGTGATCAGCGCTATCAACACAAAGCGCAAGTTCCCGGGCGACATGAGACCGCAGTTCTTCTACAACGGCCTCGTAACAAGAGACGGCAACGGCAAGGCTTCAGACTGTATCGGATGCGGCCAGTGCGAAGGCGTCTGCCCTCAGCATCTGCCGATCATAGAGATTCTTAAGGAAGGCGTCGAAAAGTTCGAATCAGAAGCCTGAGTTTTCCAAAACATAGACAAATAAAAACCGTCCGGTACTGAAGTGAGCCGGACGGTATTTTTTGTCTTTATAATTCTCAGCAGACTGTCTTAAGGAATGCCTTAACGTCAGCTGCGAACTCCTTGGGGTGGTCTCCCTGGACGTTGTGATTTGCTTCGGGAACAAGGACATAGGTTGCGCCGATCATATCCGCGTATTCGATCATGACCTCGTGTGAGCATGCCCAGTCGTATTCACCTGATATGAAGAATACAGGAACCTCATAACTTGTCTGTGTCGTAAGGTCGGTTTCCATGCAGGTATCGATGAGGCTTCCCTGAAGTTTTTCCACTTCTTCCTCGCTCATCGTGCTCATGAACCAGATGAGATCATCCGTGCCGAGATAAGGCGATTCGATAGCACCGAGGATAACCTGGGAATAGTCAGGGTAGGGGTGGTACTGAAGCGCATAAGCGGAGAGTTCGTTTGAATTGAAATACGAAGGGTCATTGAGATAAGTCTCATAAGCCATCTTCATTCCGGTCGTATCATCACCTGCTTCTTCTGCCAGTCTGAGTGCATCCTCATACTCGGATATGGTGGAAAGCCTGTCGCTTACGAACTGTCCGACGCCGATGTATGCCGTAACCTTTTCGGGATGGTCGTAAACGTATCTTGCGCCGAGGATCGAGCCGTAAGAGTGGCCGATGATTATGATCTTCTCCTGGCCGAATCTTTCGCGGAGATAGTCGGTAAGTGCATCAACGTCATCCATGGCCTGCTCGAAAGATACTGTCGAGTTGGACTTATCGTCGTTAGCGACATAAGTTCTTCCGCAGCCGCGCTGATCCCAGCAGACAAAGGTGTAATCGTCGATTAGATCGTCGGAGTAAAGGTAAGTTACATAAGAATCGGGGCTCAAAGGACCGCCGTGAAGGTAAAGGATCACCGGGTTGTCTTTGTTCTTGCCGCGGATCGAAATGAACTGCTTCATGCCGTTGATCTCAACATAAGTTTGCTCATTAACGCCCTTGAAAGGATTGATGAAGTTGGACAGATAGTTGATGTTTCTCTTGGCGATGTAGAAGATCGAAGTAGCGGTAACTATGACGAGCGGAATGGCGATGACTATCTGAACCAGACCGAGCAGCGCTCTGATGGTAGTCTTCTTTTTGGGGTCGATGCCTGCCTCGCTTCTGTGCATGAGGTGGATTCCGATGTGGCCGATTCCGAGTATCAGTGATGCGATTATAATGAACAGGTTGGATGCATAGATTCCCAAAAGGAAGAATGCGATTACGGGCAGGGTCGCTCCCGCAACGGGGAAGCCAGCAAAAGAGGAGTACATGTCAGCCATGGTCTTCTTGCTCTTGAAATATCTGAGCCAGTAGAACTCATAGAGGACCATGCAGAGGAAGGATGCGATGAGCCAGCCGATCCACCATGATGTGGGTCTTATGTTGGTGTCGCTGATTACAAGCACCAGGCATGAGATTATGACTTCGCCCGCACGCTCGATCGCCAGAAGGATCTTGTTCTCGTTCTTTGCGTATTCCTCATATCCCTCAGGCTTGTTCTTAGCCCAGATGATATTCGGGATAAACAGCATGGCCAGATAAATCAGTCCGACATATGAAAATCCGAAATTGATCATTAAGTACTCCAGTTAAATAAAAATCTTCACTATTATACCAACATTCAGAATGTATAAAATAATCAACAAATAAGACTTATGTCTGAAGAAGGCTGTCTTGCTGAACTGATATAATCTCAATAACATTTCGAAAACCATACGGGGCGGACATGACTAAGGGCAGTAAATACAGCAGGAC
>CAJOJI010000151.1 GCA_905234715.1 uncultured Saccharofermentans sp. | reverse complement strand
GGCAACGTTCTTGACGGCAAGACGATTGCTTATTTGGGAAGCAACTATACAAACGATCTCGTCATCGTAGGCGTTGAAAGAGGCGACGAGGTAACCATTCCTAACGGTTCTTTCGAGCTTTCCGCAGGCGACATCATTTCCTTCGTTGCAACAAGAAAAGTATGTCACTCATTCCTTAAGTCCATCGGATTTAAGACAAACTCAGTAAAGAGCACGATAATCATCGGCGGCGGTAAGTCCGCTTACTATCTTGCAGACCAGCTCATCAAGACAGGTATCGATGTTAAGCTCATCGAGAAGAATCCTGAGCGCTGCGAAGAATTAAGCGACCTTCTTCCCAAGGCCACCATTATCAACGGCGATGGTATCAACGAGTCACTCCTTGAAGAGACAGGCATCAGAGATGTTGATTCCGTTGTTGCCCTCACGGGTCTCGACGAAGAGAACATCATGCTTACACTGTTCGCAAGACAGATCTCAAAGGACATCAAGTCAGTCACGAAGATCAACAAGATCAGCTTTACAGACGTTATCAACCGTCTGGATCTCGGCAGCGTTATCTACCCCAAGCTGATAACCTCCGAGGCCATCATCACATATGCACGTGCAAGACAGGCTTCCATCGGAAGCAACGTCGAAGTTATGTATCATCTTTTCGATGAGCGTGCCGAAGCGATCGAATTCAAGGTTATGGAAGCTTCAAATGCCACAGGCAAGCAGCTCAAGGACATGAAGCTCAAGCCCAACACACTCGTATCGTTCATCAACCGCTCAGGCAGGATCATTATCCCTACAGGTACCGACTCGATCGAGGTAGGCGACAGCGTCATGATCGTAACCAAGAATAAGGGATTCACCACCTTGACCGATATCGTAAGATGAACATAAGAATGCTTGTTTACATCCTGGGTAAGGTCCTCCTCATCGAAGGCGCGCTTATGCTACTGCCTGTCGTTTGCGGACTTTTCTATGGTGAGGTCCAAGTTTTTTATTATATTGGCCTGGCGGCTATTTATATAGGCGCCGGCTTTCTGATCTCTGACTGGTTGCATTGGCTTATGTTGCATGGGAAGGCGAGCTTGCATCCGTGCTTGCGGATGTATCCCTTTCGTTCTCACAAAGGAGATCCCTTCTTTCACGGACGCAATGTTTGAGACGGCATCAGGCTTTACCACTACCGGCGCAAGTATACTTACCGACGTTGAGGCAATGTCCCACACATCTCTTATGTGGCGTTCGCTCACTCACTGGATAGGCGGCATGGGCGTTCTCGTTTTCCTGCTTGCCGTAGTCCCTATGACAGGCGGCTCAAACATGAATCTCATGAGAGCGGAAAGCCCCGGACCTACAGTCGGCAAGATCGTGCCTAAGGTCAGATCGACCGCCAAGATGCTCTATCTCATTTACCTGGTAATGACCTTAACAGAGATCATCCTTCTCTTCGTATGCGGAATGCCGCTGTTCGACAGTATCTGTTCCGCATTCGGTACTGCCGGTACCGGTGGTTTCGGCGTAAAGAACGACAGTTTTGCTTCTTACGCACCGCACATCCAGTGGATCGTCGGAGTCTTCATGATCATGTTCGGCGCGAACTTCAACTTCTACTATTACATCACGACAAAGCAGATATCCAAGGCATTCAAGATGAGCGAGGTCAGGGTTTATCTCGCCGTTGTAGCTGTTGCGACAGCGATTATATTCTTCTCATTAAGAGGCATGTACGGCGGAATCGAAGAAACATTAAGACAGTCTTTCTTCCAGGTATCCACGATCATCACTACAACCGGTTTTGCCACGACAGACTTTGATCTCTGGCCTACGATTGCCAAGTTCATACTCCTTTCACTCATGATCATCGGCGCATGCGCAAGCTCCACCGGCGGCGGTGTTAAGATCGCAAGATTACAGATCATGTTCAAGTCAATAAAAAGAGAGATCAATACTTATCTTCACCCGAGAACGGTCAAGAAGATCCATATTGACGGCAAACCTGTCGACGGCGACATCGAGCATTCCGTAGCAATCTATTTCTTCATTTATCTCGTAACTTTTGCATCATCGATGTTTATCGTCGCATTCGAAGGACATGACCTTGTTACGGTCTTCTCTTCAGTAGCGGCAACTCTCAACAACATCGGCCCCGGTCTCTCACTCGTCGGACCTACGCACAACTACGCGTTCTTCTCTGACGTATCCAAGTGGGTATTCATTTTCGACATGATCGCAGGAAGACTCGAGCTCCTGCCGCTCATCGTATTCCTCACACCTTCAACATACAAAGGAATCATTAAAAAAGCCCCGAAACTTCAGGGCTGATCTTCGCATCTCGAAAAGAAAGACTTATCAGATCTCGTAAGGCTTGGGATCTATCTTTGTATATCTGATTATCTCTTCCATTCTCGGACGGTCGAGATATGCAACAAATGAGAATGCCTTTCCCGCCTTGCCTGCACGCGCGGTACGTCCGATCCTGTGCAGATAGAGTTCATTCTCCTTGGGAATATCGAAATTAAATACTGCTTCTATGTCGTCTACATCGATGCCTCTTGCGACAACGTCAGTTGCTACGAGAACATCAAACTTGCCTGCTCTGTAAAGGTCCATTACCCTGTTTCTTTCCCTCTGGCTGCAGTCGCCGTGAAGGACTCTTGCGGATACTCCTGCCGCCGTCAGCTGCTGGCCGACTTTGGTGGTTTGAACCTTTGTATTGCAGAAGATTATGGTTTTCCTTAAGTCTTCTTTAGCCATTATCATGACGATATTCTTAAGTTTGTCCTTCTCCGGACACTCGACGATATATTCATCGATGTCAGGGTGGTCTTCAGCTTTGGGCATGACGTCTATCTCGGCACTGCCGGACATGAATTCCCATGTGATGTTCTGGATCTCACGGGGCATCGTAGCGGAGAACAATGCGATCTGCTTGTCCTTCGGAGTCAGGGCCATGATCTTTCTGATATCGTTGATGAAGCCCATCTTGAGCATCTCATCAGCCTCATCCAGAACGAGCGTGTAAATGTTTGAGATATCTACGAGCTTGCGCTGGCACATGTCTATGAGACGGCCCGGAGTTGCAACGATTACCTGCGGATTCTTCTGTACCTTTTCTGCCTGGAGACGCATGCTCTGGCCTCCGATAAGCGCAGCAACCCTGAATCCCTTAATATACTTTGCAAGGCCCTTAAGTTCCGTCGTGATCTGAAGTGCGAGCTCTCTTGTCGGGCATAAGATCAAAGCCTGAACGAACTTTGATTCCATGTTGAGATACTCAAGTATCGGAATACCGAATGCGAATGTCTTGCCCGTTCCCGTAGGCGCTTTTGCGATAACGCTGATATTGTCCATCAGAAGCGGGATCGCTTTCTGCTGGATCGTGGTAGGTCTCTTTACGCCCATCTTCTTCAGGGCATCCATGACCTCAGGTGACAGGTCAAGATCTGCAAATGTAGTTATTTCATCCATCTTATATACTCACTTAAATTCATTCGACGCCAACTATATCACATGCCATTAACTATATGTAGTAGTTATTTTAATAAAAGAGGGACAGGATCATTTCCTGTCCCCCGCATTTATATTATTTTATTCGATTACTTAACGCCGCGGCGCTTGATTATGATTATCGGCAATACACAGATAATAACTCCGCCGACGACTGCGAGTGCGATCCAAAGTCCTAAGAGGCTGGGCTTCTCAGCAGGAAGAACTTCGGG
>CAJOJI010000150.1 GCA_905234715.1 uncultured Saccharofermentans sp. | reverse complement strand
AGTATTGAGCTCGTACTGTCCGCCGCCTGTAACCGTACCGCTTCCGCTTACAAGAACCTTAACTTCTGCCTGCGGAGGTGTCGGAGTGGGCGTACCGCCGTTCTGGTAGTCTTCACGGGTACCGACATAGAGCTTGACCGTGGACTTTCTTGCAACCGTCGTACCTGATACGGGGTTGGTGATGATTACGATCTGTTCATCCTCGGAAAGTGCAAGTACTTCAGGTGAACCTTCAACAACATAGTTGAGGCTGTTCTCTGAAAGATCTTCCTTGGCATCAGCAACGCTCTTACCTACAACGTCAGGAACAACGCTCGACGTAGGCTCTGTAGCGTAGATGATGATGATGGTATCGCCTCTTAATACCTGTGTGTTTGCTTCAGGCTCTGTTCTGATTACCATACCGGGCTCAACAGTATCTGAAGGCTCAGGTCTCAACGAGAACTTGAGTCCCAAGTTCTGGAGTGACTTGAAGCAGTTCTCGTAATTGGTATTCGAATAATCCTGCAATATGATGGATTCATCTACAGAAGATACGGTAATAACGAGATTGCTGAGCTTACTTGTCGTTGAGATAACGACACCTTCCTGAATGCTCTGTGCGATAACGATACCGGGCTCGTAAGCTTCTGTTACCTTGTACTCTACCGTATAGAAAACCTGGGCATTATCGAGTTTTCTGATAACTTCATCTGCCGTAAGACCGACATAGTTTTCAACTGTATAATCGGTATTCTCCTCGATCTGCGTTGCATTGCCGACTGCCCTTACGACAAGGATGCCGATACCGATAAGCACGCCGATGATGACAACGACAATAAGAGCAAGAAGAACATTATCCCTGAATCTTGATATACGTCTTGATTCGGCGCTCTTCTCGATCTCAGAGATCTTCTCGTACTCAGGATCCTGTCTGAAAGAGATATTAGTATCCGTATTTGTGGTCTTTTCGGGAACATTCTGGATGACACCGTAAACACCGTTAGGATCAACGAGCAAAGAGTCGAGCTCCGTTACGAGCTGACGCATCGTCTGATAACGTCTCTCGGGGCTCTTCTGCATACATTTCGCGATGATGGAATCAAGACCCTTCGGAATACCCTGCATGAGTGATGAAGGAACCGGAGGTGTCTCCTGAAGATGCTTAACTGCGATGGCTACATTGGAATCGCCGTCGAAAGGAAGTCTTCCTGTTACCATCTCGAAAAGCGATACGCCCAAAGAATATACGTCAGACTGAGGACCGACATTGCCGCCTCTTGCCTGCTCGGGCGAGAAATAATGAACGGAGCCCATCTGGACGCCTGTCATTGTAATTGTAGTTGTTGATGCCGCACGTGCGATACCGAAGTCCGTGATCTTTGCGACACGGTCACGTGAGATAAGGATGTTCTGCGGCTTGATGTCTCTGTGAACGATGCCGTTCTGGTGTGCGTAATCAAGTGCGAGACCGATCTGGATAACGATCGGGACCGCATTGCGCCAGTCAAGGTGTCCGTTCTGGTTGATGAGATCTTTTACCGTGATACCTTCGATATATTCCTGAACGATGTATCTGAAATTGCCTTCGTGGCCTACGCCGTATACCTTTACGATATTTGCGTGGTTAAGAGATGCTACTGACTTTGCCTCAGCATCGAATCTTCTGATGAACTCCTCATCGGATGAGAACTCGGGCTTAAGGATCTTAATGGCAACGTTAACACCGGTATTCATATCGATTCCCAGATATACGTTAGCCATACCGCCAGAGCCTATGAGCTTGACGATCCTGTACTTATTCGCAAATATCATGCCCTCCGGGCCGTGAACCTGATTTGCCATGTCTCCCCCTATAATTCGGCAGCGGGCTCTGCCCTGCCTATAGTTACCGTAATATTATCACTGCTCTTGCCATCAAGAGCCTGCTTTATCAATTTGCCGCAAATGCCTTCAAGGTTATTGCGTTCTCTTGCACACGATATGAACTGTTCGTTGCTCATGAACGAATAAAGACCGTCAGAGCAAAGAAAGACCAAATCGCCGTAACTTATATTATAACTGTAAATGTCAGGATTGAGATACTGATTCTCTCCAAGCACCTTGAACAGTCTTGATCTGCCGGGATGGATCTTAGCTTCTGCTTCTGTGAGAAGTCCTTGTTTTACGAGCTTTCCGGCCTCATTGTGGTCTTCGGTGAGCTTGATGAGCTCTGAGCCGTGAAGCATATAGCCTCTCGTATCGCCGATATGGGCAAGAGTAAGCTCCGTACCCTTAAGCAGTGCAATTGTAAGCGTCGTGCACATTCCCATGCGTTCCCTGTGCTCAAGGCAGTTATGAAGTATCTTGATGTTGGCTTTGTTGAATACTGTCTTGAGATAAGAAGGCAGTGCTTCCCTGTCTTTTACGAAAGGAAGGCTCTCTTTAAATTCCTCCATTACGGTATCGACTGCGATACGGCTTGCGATCTCGCCGCATGCCTCACCGCCGACGCCGTCAGCAACAGCCATGCAGAGGCAGTTGCCTACCATATCGTAAGCGAAACTGTCTTCGTTGGTCTCTCTGACGGGACCTTTGTCTGACATTCCGTATGCCGTCATCTCGTTCCCTCTATGGTTCCTCTTCTGAGCTGTCCGCAGGCAGCCATGATGTCAGAACCCATCTCGCGTCTGATCGTCGCATTTATTCCGCCTGATT
>CAJOJI010000149.1 GCA_905234715.1 uncultured Saccharofermentans sp. | reverse complement strand
GAATGCAGCGGGAAATAAAAGGCGACAGAGTGGTATCGGAGATTGTTCCATACATTGTGAACGATCCTGAGTGGTTTTTCGGTTCTCTGATCATCGATGTATATTCAGGATGGGAGCAGGTCGAATTTCAGGACATAGAACAGGTCATCAATACTCCGTTGGCAGCATACAAGGATTCTCTAAGAGATGCAGGATTCCTGACGCTACCCGATAACAAGTCACTAATTGCTTTAGACGGACAGCACAGATTGGCAGCTCTCTCCATAGCAATTAGGGGCGAAAACGGTATTCCCGGGAGTGTGAAGGTGCCAGATTCGCTGAGAACCGACTTGGTGCCGCATCCTGAGATTGGCAATGCAGATGTCACCGTGATCTTTATTAAACATGAAACGGATACGAAGATCCGTAAAATTTTTAATAAAGTCAACCGTTACGCTAAGCAGACATCAAAGGGCGATAATATAATCACCTCTGAGGATGACATGATAGCAATTATCACGAGAGCAATGTTTAGCGGTTCAGACGATGCACCGTTGAGGCCTATAAACAATCAGGATCTGGTGAATTGGAAGTCCAACACAATTCCACGTAGGAGCAGGATGCTGACAACAGCGGCGGCTATATACACGATGACGGAAGTTCTGCTTGAATATTTTGACATCACGGCAAAAACCCGTCGGGATCAGCAGAAACTTGATCAGGGGTTGGCATTCATGAAAGATTTCTGGAACAAGACGATGACAGAGATCGATGCATTTAAGGATTATCAGCATTACATCTCAGACGGCAACTCTTTGGAGAATATAAGGAAGAGAAACCTTCTTCTTAAGCCGGTGACACAGATGGCCTTAAGTCAGGCAGTGAGAATCGCAATGGATTATGGTTACGAGTACAGTGATCTTATACCCAAAATCAACAAAATTAATTGGGATCCCGGATTTTATGCATGGTCTAACATTTTGGTTACGACAAGTACCAATAAGAAGATGATCACCGGATCTCAGGCATTGAAAGATGCAGGCAGTTTAATCGCCTATATGCTTGTAGGCGAAAAATATGACAAGGGAGAGCAGGAGCGTCTTCTTAAGGTCATCAGAGAGGCAAATGATAATGAGGAAGCAGAGCTTCCGCCGGTAGTTGAATAAGGAGGTGAACTTTATTATGGGAAAGCTTATTGATGTTAAGAATGCGGATCAGGAGAAAGCTTTTGAGCTTCATAGCGAACCTGATGCGTTGTACCTGAATGTCAAGTGCAGCGACAACAAGCATCATAGTCGGGTTGTATGTATCAAGGTAAGCGATGCGATATATCAGATCGCAAAGGCTGCCGGTCCCGAACAATGGCGTTCCGTGTGCAATAAGGTTTGCACTACAAGATGATATGAAATAGCTACCGAGCTCAGATCCGTATTTATACGAGGTCATCATGCCGGAGTTAATCTTTTCACCAAGGGTGGAGATTGGCTTCGGCTTTTTTGTTATCCATAAATACACTAATACCAAGGAGGTTGAATAATATGATTGCTAATTGCGCAGAGAAGTTTAGAACAATGATACCGTATCCGTGCTGTCCACAGCACAAAGCAGGCGTTGAAATGAGTGCTCATGGGAAAGCATCTCACCAGTGTCCGAATTGCGGGAAGTATGTCGAGTTTGATTACGATAACGAAACCGCAAGGATAGTGAAACCGTCGCGTGGGGCATCGCACAGGTTTAAGAGAAAGTAATATGCGAAACCACTGAGCCAATAGGGGTCCATAGTAGACCACCGCTGAGCCAGGGTATATCGATCAAAGGGTTATTCCCTTATGGATCGATGTATCCTGGCTTTTTTGTTGTTTTTTACCCATCGGGACAGGCCATCCCTGTGGTGGTCGGGCAACGACCGTATAACTGCCTCTGATGTGAAGCTTCGCCCTGATGTACACAGGGCACTGCGCGAGAGCGTGCTGCTTTCGGAGTGGATCATCGGACACCGTAAACCGTCAGGTGAAAGCAGCTGACCATAACAAACCCAAGGAGGTTGTGTTATGGCAGCAAAGACCAAAGAAACAAAGCAGAAGAAAAAGGAGAAGAATTACAGATCACGTTACGACAAGAACCGTGGATGTTACAGGGAGGATGAAACCCATTACGTGTATCAGGAATGGGTTTCTACCGGCAAGAAGAAGGGCTTTTATCGCAATACCACCTTTACCGTAGGTGAGGGTGACGTGACATTAGAGCTTTTGGATTATCTACAGGCATCCGACAACGGGGAAGTACAGGCTCAGGAAGACGAACAGCGTTACAGAGAGAAGCTGGCAGAGAGTCTGCCTACTTATGTTAAAAGCCGTGAGGAGGAGCTTTGCGCAGAAGAAAAAGAGCATATCAGCCCGATGCTTAAGGCTTTTAATGAGAAGGTTAGACCGCATCTTTCAGAAGACCAGATGAATTTAATCTATGCACGTTACGGGATGAATCTGTCTCTTGAAGAGATCGCTGCTATGCTGCCGCCCGGTAAGGACGGCAAGCCCAAAACTCACCAGGCTGTATCCAGCAGGCTGAACAAGATTATCGCCAAAGTCAAGAAATATATGGCTGAGGAATAAGAGGTTCGGTACAGGGGGTTGCAAATTTTCCATAGATATAGAAGGAGAGATCCTTCCGGGGTGCAGCCCCCGTTTTTTAAGAAGGA
>CAJOJI010000148.1 GCA_905234715.1 uncultured Saccharofermentans sp. | reverse complement strand
AGGCCTCTTTCTTCTTACCTTGCTTGAGATATTTTCTTGCAAGTCCGAGATATGCGTCAACATTCTTTGGCAAGCGCTGTATGCTTCCTACAGATGTATTGGGATCGCTTTCACAGGCATTCCAAGAGACAGGATGGTAAAGAGCAGAAGATGGGCATAGTTGAGAACGGCGTTTTCTTTGACAGGACTTGTGTTGAGATAGACAAGTCTGCCCTTAAGCATAATATTCAGGAGATCAGACGCATCACCGATCCCAAGGCGGACATTATGGCTGTCGTTAAGGCGGATGCCTACGGACACGGCGCATATGAAGTTGCTAAGACTTTGCTCGATAACGGAGCTGACGGTCTTTGCATCGCGACTATAGGTGAGGCGGTTCATCTTCGTCAGAGCGGAATCACATCAAGACTTCTGATCCTCGGAGGCACGGACATCATAAGCTTTGAGGATGCTGTCCTTTATAATATCGACCTTGCGATCTACGATAAGGAGTCTGCTGTCGCACTCTCCAATGAAGCAGTGAGACAGGGAAGAGTATGTGATATCCACATCAAGCTTGATACAGGCATGGGACGTATCGGATTCCCGGTTGACGGTTCCATGAACGATGAGATCGCCGAGATCTGTAAGCTTCCCGGCATCAATCCTTACGGTATCTTCTCTCACTTCGCGGTTGCTGATACCGATGATGACGAGTATACGATGAAGCAGTTTGAGGCTTTCACAAAGGAAGTAGAAGATCTGAAGGCCATGGGTATCGAGTTTAAGAAGAGACATATCTGCAACAGCGCAGGTATCATGAGATTCCCGAACATGCACATGGATATGGTCCGCGCAGGACTTATCCTCTACGGATATAAGCCCGCGGGTTGCCCTGAAGGTTATACGGATATAGACCTTAAGCCTGTAATGACATGGTATTCCAAGGTAGTTCACGTTAAGACTATCCCCGAAGGAACGACTGTAAGCTACGGCAGACACTTCGTTGCCAAGAGACCTACAAAGGTTGTTACAGTCTCTGTAGGATATGCTGACGGACTGTCGAGACGCTTAAGCAATGGCTTCGAGCTTATTGTTAACGGACAGCGTCTGCCCATTATCGGCAACGTATGCATGGATATGTGCATGCTTGATGCCACAGACATGGAAGGCGAGGTCAAGAAGGGTGATATCGTAACGATATTCGGCAAGGGAAGACCTGCAGATGAGCTGGCTGAGGCCCTTGGAACGATAAGTTACGAGATAACCTGCGATGTGGGAAAAAGAGTGCAGAGAATTTTTGTAGACTGATATATAATAAAGCGGTATTTGAGGAGAGGCGGTTCAACAATGACACCTGAACAAAGAAAAGAGCTCGAGTTATTCTCGGCAAGAATGAGAAGATGGGTTATCGAGGGCGTATACAACGCCAAGAGCGGACACCCCGGCGGATCGCTCTCCTGTACAGATATTATTTGCTATCTGTATAACGTAATTCTTAATGTGGATCCCCAGAATCCTTCAGATCCTGACCGTGACAGATTTGTTCTTTCCAAGGGACACTGCGCACCGGCTCTCTATTCAGCATTGGGACTTAAGGGTTTCTTCGATGTAAATGAGATTAAGAACCTTCGTAAGATCGGTTCTTTCCTGCAGGGTCACCCCTGTAAGGCAATCACTCCCGGTATCGATATGTCGACGGGATCTTTGGGCCAGGGCATCTCGACTGCAGTCGGAATGGCAATGGCAGGTAAGTTGGTAGATAAGAAGTCATACCGTGTCTTCTCTGTTCTTGGTGACGGAGAGATGCAGGAGGGCGAAGTTTGGGAGGCTCTCATGAGTGCAGCCCACTACAAGCTCGATAATCTTTGTGCTTTCCTTGATTACAACGGACTTCAGATCGACGGTAAGGTCGATGATGTCATGAGTCTCGGCGATATCGAAGCTAAGGCAAAGGCATTCGGCTGGGAGACAGTAGTTATCGACGGACATAACTTTGATGAGATCGAGAGTGCTTACGAAGCATTCAAGGCAAATCAGGGTTCCGGAAAGCCTTTCTTCGTAATCTGTAAGACACACAAGGGTAAGGGCGTTTCCTTCATGACAGACGATCCGGGTTGGCACGGTTGTGCACCTAAGGAAGAACAATACAATATCGCAGTCGCAGAGCTCGATGCGAAGATAGCAGAACTGGAGGGTTGATCCAATGGGCAAGATGGCAACAAGAGAGGCTTACGGAAGAACTCTTCAGGAGATTGGAGCAGACGAGAAGGTCGTAGTATTCGACGCTGACCTCGCAGGTTCCACAAACACAGGCAGATTCAAGAAGGACTTCCCTGAAAGATTCTTCGATATGGGTATCGCTGAGGCTAACATGGTAGCGTGTGCAGCCGGTATGGCTACATGCGGAAAGACAGCATTTGTATCTTCTTTCGCTATGTTCGCTACAGAGAGAGCATGCGAGCAGATCAGAAACTCTGTCTGCTACCCGAAGCTCAACGTTAAGGTTTGTGCCTCACACGCAGGTATCACAGTAGGTGAGGACGGTGCTTCACACCAGTGCCTCGAGGATCTTTCCATTATGAGATCCCTTCCTAACATGACAGTACTCTGCCCCGCTGATGCAGCATCAGCACGTATGGCAGTTAAGGCAGCATATGAGAACGACGGACCTTTCTATGTAAGACTTGCACGTCTTGCAACAGACTCTGTATACGGAGAGTTCGGTGAGGACGTTGA
>CAJOJI010000147.1 GCA_905234715.1 uncultured Saccharofermentans sp. | reverse complement strand
ATTATGCTTGATATCGTCAATCAGCACCAGACCGTAGGTCTTTCTGTCCTCAGACACATACGCCAGTTTATTATCGATCGCGTCCTTGACAGAATTCAGCTGAACCTCTCTTCCGTTTATCTTAACGTGACCGGAGATCTTCTGCCCGTAGCTCTTGCCGAAGACACTCATCGCAAACTCGGTACGACCTGCGCCCATCAGTCCCGCCAGACCGACTACCTCGCCCGCGCGGACCTTGATATTGACATCCTTGATCATCTGCCGCTCAGCATCATCGGGATGATATACGTTCCAGTCATTGACTTCAAAGATAACATCACCGATCGTAACGCCTTCCCTGACAGGATAACGGTTGGTAAGCTCTCGGCCAACCATGTCCTTGATGACCCTGTCCTCGCTGAAATCATCCACGCCCTTATGCAGGGACTCTATCGTATGCCCGTCCCGGATGATCGTAAGCGAGTCGCAGACATACTCTAGCTCGTTTAATTTATGAGAGATAATGATACAGGTAACACCGTGATTTTCCTTCAGATCGATCATGATATCCAAAAGCTTCCGGCTTTCTTCATCATTCAGAGCAGCAGTAGGCTCGTCAAGAATCAAAAGATCAACCTTCTTACCCATAGCCTTTGCGATTTCGATAAGCTGTTGTTTACCAACGCCCAGGGTATTTACCGGAACGTTGACATCCTCATTCTCAAGTCCCACTCTCGCTAAGATCTCGGCGGCTTTTTTCCTGGTCTCTGTCCAGTCGATCACGCCCTTTCCCTTAGTCTGCTCATTTCCGAGGAAAACATTCTCGGCAACCGACAGAAGAGGAAAGCAAGCTCCTGGTGAATGATAACGATTCCCTTCGCTTCGCTTTGCTTCGGATCATTAAATTTACAAACCTCACCCTTGTATACAATATCACCGGAATACGTTCCATACGGATAAACGCCTGAAAGAACATTCATCAGGGTAGATTTCCCGGCACCGTTTTCACCGCAGAGACCGTGGATCTCTCCCTTTTTCACCTTCAGATTAACATCATCAAGCGCCTTCACTCCGGAGAATTCTTTGGTAATGTGGTTCATTTCCAAAATATAATCCGACATTCACTTTTCCCTTTCATACAAAGTTTTGATTAACAGATTTAATTGAATAGAGGCGGCGAAACAATCGCCGCCCCATAATTCTTAAGAGTATTTATTACCTCAACCGGGAGAATGAAAATTTAAAAATTTTCATTCTCGCAAAAAATATCTGAAGATATTTTTTGTCGTCACGATTTTAATACTTAAAATCGCGACTAATTAGCTAACTGATCCTCTGTGTAGTATCCGCCGTCTACGATGATCTCCTTGTAGTTGTTAACATCAACAGCTACAGGCTCGCAGAGGTATGAAGGAACTACGATAGAACCGTTATTGTACTGCTCTGTATCGTTGATCTCGGGCTCTGCACCCTCAAGAACTGCCTGAACCATGGTAACGCACTTGGAAGCAAGGAGTCTGGTATCTTTGTAGATAGACATTGTCTGCGTTCCAGCGATGATGTTCTTTGTAGCCATAAGCTCAGCATCCTGACCTGTGATCAGCGGCCAGTTATCAGCTGTGTAACCTGCTCCCTCAAGAGCTGCCTTTGCGCCATAAGCGAATCCGTCGAATGCACTTGCAACGATGTCAAGATCCTCGTCAGCATAGAAGCCTGTCAGATAGTTCTCAAGGTTCTGCTGAGCGGTCTCCTGTGACCATCTTAAGATACAGGTATCATCAAAGGATGTACGACCTGACTTGCAAACAAGTGTCCCGTCGTCAAGGTACGGCTGAAGAACTTCCATAAGTCCGTTGTAAAGCATAAGAGCGTTGTTGTCATCAGGTGAACCCATCAGGAATTCGATCGTCATGCTCTCGCCTGCAGCCTGAACAGCGTCCAGTCCATCTCCGCCTGCATGCTCTTTGATATACTCACCGATCTTGGTTCCTACGCCCTTGTTATCGAAGGTAGCATAGTAAGAAACAGCGTCAGTATTCATAAGAAGACGGTCATAAGCGATAACAGGGATCCCTGCGTCCTTAGCCTGAGCCTCTACGTTTACAAGAGCGTCTGAGTCGATAGCTGCGATAACTAAGCAATCAGCGCCTGCCGCGATCATGTTCTCAATCTGAGAAACCTGCATCTGAACATCGTCCTCTGCATACTGAAGGTCAACTTCATAGCCAAGAGCCTCGAGCTGAGACTTCATGTTAGCACCGTCGTTGATCCATCTCTCTGAAGACTGGGTAGGCATTGCAACTGCAACCTTCTTGCCAGCGCCTGAAGCTTCTGCCGGAGCCTCTGCCTCTGCTGATGTATCTGCTGCCGGAGCTGCTTCCTCTGTAGCTGCCGGAGCTGTGTCTGTTGCCGGAGCTGCTGCCTCTGAGCCGCCGCATCCAACGAGAAGTGTTGCAACCATTGCTGCGCTGAGTATCGCGCTAAGTAACTTCTTCTTCATTTTTTTCCTCCCTTTAGAATTGTGAATTATGATATGCAGTCGTTCAAACTGCATTAATAATTTTAAAATAAACTGTTAACAATGTCAATAAGACGTAAAATATTATACTTTTTTTTAAACATTTTGAACAATCACTATTCTCGCTCTATTATTTCTGTTATGGCAAGTGTGATCGGAAATTACATAAGCAAATGGCTGGACAGAAATAGCAACGACAATCAGCCTGAGGATTAAGCCACCTCGCAAGAAACGGAATAGAAAACCCAGGGATTGCACTCCCTGGGTTTTCGTTTGTGATGAATTGCAACTTTTACCTTATCAACAAGAGTATAACATAGGTTTCTTACTATAGCAACTGTTATTTTTTTAATTCTCTGATCAAAGCTGCTAATTCTTCATCCTTGCAATCCCTTCCAAAGTATTCATCGAAATGCTCACCCGCAAGGGCTCCCTTTACGAGCTCCCTGTCAAGCTTCGGAAGGATCTCCTTAATGTCCTTTAAGGTCACGCTTCTGACCTCGTCGAGGATCTTTTTGTTCCGCTTCTCCGGAACCGCCCTCTCCTTCGGATATCCGCCGCCTGAGGGCTCACAGAAGAGCTTTTCGAAGATATACTCGAGATTCAGGTCGCCGCCCCAGCCGAAGCCCTTCGCAAACGGAATAGCGATCGCGTTGCCGTCATTGATCTGGGCAAAGGTATACGCATCTAACGGATCCTCAACGTGTCCGCAGATGACCCCCGGGAAGGAATTGAGCGCAAGCATCGCGCCCTCGCCGGTGCCGCAGCCCGTGATCACGTAGTCCGCCGCGCCTGAATTCAACAATACCGCCGCGAGAATACCGTTCTGCACATAGGTAAGCTGCGCCGCATCCTCCGCTGTATACATACCGTAATTGACAACCTCATGCCCCATCGGCTCCACAACCTTCTTAAGCGCGTTCTCGATCACCGCATTCTTCGCCGCCTGGCTGTTTTCATTAATTAAAGCTATCTTCATTTATTTTCTATCCTTTCTTTGTGAAGAATTTCTGCAGATCCGCCTCTGTAGTATCATCGCCGATCGTAATGAGCTCCGTACCCGTCAGCCTTGCAAACATCGCGATATCCGCTCTTGTCAGTGCCGTCGAAACGACCGAATGA
>CAJOJI010000146.1 GCA_905234715.1 uncultured Saccharofermentans sp. | reverse complement strand
CTATGCTCGCAACAGGCGGTTCTGCTGTTGATGCAATCAATTCCATCAAGGCACACGGCGGAAAGAACATCAAGTTCATGTGCATCATTGCAGCTCCCGTAGGAATCGAGAGACTTGCAAAGGCTCATCCCGACGTTGATATCTATGTCGGAAACGTAGACAGAGAGCTTAATGAAAATGCGTATATTCTCCCTGGTTTGGGAGATGCGGGTGACCGTATTTTCGGCACCAAATAATTAAACCGGAAACAAATGGAGGAAAGTGTTTTATGGTTATGAAGAAGGTTGTGGCATCCGTCATGGCAGTAGCTACATTGGCACTTGCTATCGCAGGATGCGGCAAGAAGGATGACAAGAAGTTTGTCGTAGGTTTCGACCAGGAATTCCCGCCTATGGGATTCGTTGCTGACGACGGTTCTTATGTAGGTTTCGACCTTGACCTTGCACAGGAGTGCGCTAAGCGTATGGGTATGGAGTTTGTCGCACAGCCTATCGCATGGGATTCAAAGGACCAGGAACTTAAGACAGGCAACATCGACTGCATCTGGAACGGCTTCACGATGACAGACGAGAGAATGGATAAGTACACTTGGTCTGATCCTTACATCGAAAACGATCAGGTCGTAGTAGTTAAGAACGGTTCAGGCATTTCTTCACTTGCAGATCTTGCAGGCAAGACTGTTGCAGTTCAGAAGGATTCTTCCGGACTTGAGGCTTTGAATGACAATGCAGCTCTTAAGGATACATTCGGTGAGCTCGTTGAACTCGATTCTTATCTCCAGGCAATGATGGAGCTCGAAGTAGGCAGCGTTGATGCAATCGTTATGGACGAGATCGTTGCACGTTACGAGATCCAGACATCAGGCAAGGACTTTGCAGTTCTTGACGAGGCAGTTGCTTCTGAGCAGTACGGCGTTGGTTTCCTCCTCGGAAACACAGCTCTCCGTGACGAAGTTCAGAAGACTCTCGAAGAGATGGCAGCTGACGGTACAATGGCTAAGATCTCCGAGAAGTGGTTTGGTTCTGATGTAACCATCATCGGAAAATAATCTTTTAACTTAAGATTGGTTTACGGGGCGTTTCATGGTTCATGAGACGCCCTTATTTAATTTAATTACTAATTTATCAGGATTATGCTAAAATATCGCTATGTTTAAGCGAGTACTTTCCATGATAATAGTTGCAGCGCTGTCTGTTATTCTTTTTGCCGGGTGCACTTCAAGTGAACCTGAAGTTTTTGAAGCTGCTCATTTTGTGGATGAATGCAGGATACTTGTTCCTTCGTCTCAATATGATAGTTCCACCCAAAAGGATTTTAGGATTTTTTTTGCAAAAGCAGTATTAGATAAGTTTGGTAATAGTGATTACTATAAAAACATGACAGATGAAGAAAGATTTGAAGCACTTGATCAGATCGGTAAAGTGCTTGAAACATACAGTTACGGTCTGGCAGAAGATGGTTTTGTAATGAATTATTTGATCAATAATGACGAACACTCCGTCAGTTGGACGGTAAAGGGTTTTGATGACGACACAAATGTAAAGTGGATCATGCCGGGGTATTGATATGGGTGCATTTCAGTCGACATTGATACAATTGGCTCAGGGCTTTAAGTTTACTTTCGGAATCTTCTTCTTTACCTTGATCTTTTCGATCCCTTTGGGATTGCTCGTATCCAGGGGCAGAATGTCCAAGATAAAGATAGTATCCCTTATCTTCCAGCTCTATATATCGGTCTTAAGAGGTACGCCTCTCATGCTCCAGCTCCTTTTGGTCTACTTCGGACCTTACTATATCTTCGGACTTAATCTCGGAAGCATCCAGATCGGACCTTTCAACTACAGATTCATAGCGACGATCATTGCGTTCTCTTTGAACTATGCTGCTTACTTTGCAGAGATCTTCAGAGGCGGTATCCAGTCCATGTCCAAAGGCCAGTATGAAGCGGCAACCGTTCTCGGTTTTTCCAAGATGCAGACATACTTCAAGATCATCCTGCCTCAGGTCGTTAAGCGCGTTCTGCCTTCAGTTTCCAACGAGATAATCACGCTTGTAAAAGATACTTCACTTGCACAGGTCCTCTCGGTAACCGAGATGTTCACCAAAGCATCCGCAGCCGCTTCGGCACAGGTATCGGTAATTCCTTTCATAGTTGCCGGCGCTTTCTACTATGTGACGAACCTGATAATCGAACAGATATTAAACCGCGTGGAGAAATCCATGTCCTACTATTCTTAATGAGGAAAGACAAATGCCGGAAACAAAAAGCGACGTTGTTCTTGAGATAATAAAAGTCTATAAGTCCTTCGAAGATCTGGAGGTCCTTAAGGGCATTTCCATGGAAGTCAGACGTGGCGAAGTCGTTGCCGTCATCGGACCTTCAGGCGGCGGTAAGTCTACGCTCTTAAGATGCGCCACCACTCTCGAAAAGGTTGATGCCGGCAAGATCGTCATCGGAGGTGATGTTCTTTGTGAAGACGGCCAATACTGTGACAAGAAACTCGAAAAGCAGATCCGCTCAAAGTTCGGTCTCGTATTCCAGAACTTCAATCTCTTCCCGCATTTCTCGGTTAAGAGAAACATCACGGAAGCTTTGATCCACGTCCACAAGAAGAGCAAGGAAGAGGCAGATGCTATCTGCGACCGTCTGCTTGCCAAGATGGATCTTAAAGAGAAAGCCGACGCATATCCTTGCAATCTTTCAGGCGGACAGCAGCAACGCGTCTCCATCGCAAGAGCGCTTGCAACTAACCCTGAGATTATATTCTTTGACGAGCCGACATCCGCTTTGGATCCTGAGCTCACCAAAGGCGTCCTGACCGTCATCAAGGAACTCGCTAAA
>CAJOJI010000145.1 GCA_905234715.1 uncultured Saccharofermentans sp. | reverse complement strand
TCATCGATGACCATGAGCTTCACGCGCTCATCCAGCTTCTGAAGGCGGAGTGAATTCGCGATCGCCACTCTGCTCTTGGATACTCTTACAGCAACCTCTTCCTGACGGTAGCCGTATTCGTCCATAAGTCTCTGATAAGCGTTCGATTCTTCAATCGCGTTGAGATCCTCGCGCTGAATATTCTCGATCAGTGCTATCTCGACTACTTCCTTGTCCTCATAGTCTCTGATTATAGCGGGAACTTCCTTAAGCTTGGCAATCTTTGCGGCCCTGAACCTGCGCTCTCCTGCGATTATCTCGTAACGGTTCTTGCCCTTCTTCTGAAGGATCAGAGGTTCAACTATACCATGTTGCTTGATCGAATCCGCCAGTTCGTTCAGCCTTTCCTGATTGAAGGCCTTTCTGGGCTGATCCTGATTGGTGTCGATCTGATTAATGCTCACCAGAGTCTCTCCGGTTGTTGCCTCTGTCTCAGTGTTCTCTGTCTCGGGGACGTTCTTCTTGCTTATCATTGCATCAAGTCCCTTTCCCAATCCGCGCTTAACTGCCATCTTATTTCTCCTTTACAGTATTTTGTGCCTTTTTATCGTTCTATATACTATATCTTGATTTGGCCTATAATTGTTCTTCTCAGTTCTTTGTTTTCCTGATGGTTTTTCTTGTTCCGGCTTTCTTTTTGCCGTCACGTACAAGTATTTCATCCGCCAGATTGTTATATGCTTCCGCTCCTGCAGACTTGGGATCATACATACAGATCGGAAGTCCGTAGCTCGGTGCTTCTGCGAGTCTGACATTTCTCGGTATCATTGTCTTGTAGATATTCTGTTCCAGATTGTTCTTAACATTCTCTACAACCTGATTTGAGAGATTGGTTCTCGAATCGTACATTGTGAATACTCCACCGTCGATAACCAGTCCCGGATTCAGTCTTGCCTTAACAAGTTCGATAGTATGGATCAGTTGTGAAAGACCTTCCAAAGCATAGAACTCACACTGGATCGTTATCAGTACTGCATCCGCTGCTGCCAATGCATTAACGGTCAGAATATTGAGTGAAGGAGGACAGTCTATCATAATATAGTCGTATTCATCCTTCAGTTTGCTCAGAGCATCCTTCAGAATGAATTCTTTGTTGTTCATTCCTATAAGTTCTATCTCTGCTCCGGCAAGGTTTACATTGGAGGGTATTACTTTAAGATTTGTGACTGCACTTTCACAGATGCACTGTTCTGTTTCGCAGTCTCCTATCATGAGTTCGTAGACTGTATTCTCTATTTCGCTCTTTTCAATTCCGAGTCCACTCGTTGCATTTCCCTGTGGATCACAGTCAACGACAAGTACACGCATTCCTTTCAGAGCAAGTGCAGCTGAAAGATTGATTGTTGATGTGGTTTTTCCTACTCCGCCTTTTTGGTTTGCTATTGCTATTATTTTACCCATTGATATCCTTGTCGATGTATCAGTTTGAATTTAGCTTATGCTACTGATACATATAGTCAATGTTTCACGTGAAACATTTGGATGTTTGTGATTTTGAATCAAAAATGTTTCACGTGAAACATTGTAATACGAAAACAAATAAATTTCAAGTAATCGGAGAGGATGAAGGCTTACCACCCTGCCGAGGATACTTAGCTAGAGTGTACGAAACCTTATCTATTCGAATTAATGCACGATCATAGGAGCTACCGTTTAGAGTAAAGTATTGAGCAGAAGATAATTTACCTCCGAGAACTCTGATCGCGGTGGAAGCCGCATCAACTTCTTCCTGTGCCTTTTCACCCTTATAGGAAATAAAGCAACCACCAACAGAAGCAAAAGGGAGACAATATTCTACAAGGGTAGAAAGATTTGCAACAGCACGCGATACAACAACATCATAATTCTCACGATACTTTTCAAGATGAGCGGCTTCTTCCGCACGATAATGAACAGTTTCAATTCCCTTCAAGCCAAGCTCATCGATCACTTCATTCAAAAAAACGAGTCTCTTATTAAGAGAGTCAAGCAATGTAACTTTCAGATCCGGATAAATAATCTTTAAGGGAATTCCGGGAAATCCGGCTCCGGTTCCGACATCTATCAATCTCTGACTGCTCAGATCGATAATTCTGTTAACTGTAAGACTGTCAGCAAAATGCTTTACGACAACATCCTCATAATCGGTAATGGCTGTAAGGTTCATAACCTTATTTTTTTCTATGAGCATTTCATAGAAACGTATCAGCTTATCAGCCTGGATATCGGTGCAGGGTATTTCGTTTTGAGAAAGACAACTGATAAGATAGTCACGTTTCTCCATATAAACCTCCGCTGCAAATTATTATTTCCTGCCAAGAAAAACAAGAAGAACACTGATATCAGCAGGAGAAACTCCGGATATTCTTGATGCCTGTCCGATCGAAACGGGACAGAACTTTTTTAGCTTCTGTCTGGCCTCGATACGAAGAGACGGAACATCATCATAATCGATATCCGCAGGGATCAGCTTCTTCTCAAGCTTTCTGAACTGATCCACCTGTAATCGCTGCCTGTTGATATAACCTTCATATTTAACTTCAATGTTGATCTGTTCGGCAACATCCTCTTCAACAACGGGTCTGCCGGGATCGATATCTGCGATAGCTTCATATGACAGTTCAGGTCTTCTGACAAGTTCAGCCAATGTCGAGCCCGATGTAAGCTCAGTACTGTCATGTGTTCTAAGGAAGTGCTGTATAGTTTCAGTTGTGCCTACAGTTGTAGAATTAAGTCTCTCAATCTCCGACTCAATGATCTTCTTCTTATTTATTACGGCTTCATAGCGATCATCGGAAAGCAGACCGACTCTGTGACCGTACTCATATAAACGAAGATCGGCATTATCCTGCCTAAGAAGCAGACGGTATTCGGCACGGGATGTCATCATTCTGTAGGGCTCGGC
>CAJOJI010000144.1 GCA_905234715.1 uncultured Saccharofermentans sp. | reverse complement strand
ACCTGCATAAATGAATAACTTCTTCGTTTCTCTTGGCTGAAATCATTTCATACTCCGCGAAAGAAGAAGCATTGGATGCACGCAGAATCTGTGTTACAAGATATTCAGCAGCACCTTCCGGCCGGTCTGGAAAGTCCTCTTTATACCAGATACCGTTATCACACCACTTTCGCATATTCCCGTAGATCCAGTCTGCGGGATTTCCATGCCATACGGCGATATTAAATTCTTCTAACATGGCTTAACCCTCCACGGGAACAATCTCGAAAGCATCATGAACTAAGGCGCCGTGTGTCTTTTCGATGATCTTGTAAGGGTCATACTCAGTAATCCCGATCTTGGCCAATTTTTCCATAGCACCTACTTGCGTAGAAGGGATACACCTGCTTGCAATCATATCTTCCCAGCTGTTGAAGGTGATATTAGTCTTGCCCGAGAAAGCACAGATGGGTTTAACATCGGAGTGATGCACGACCGAGACTTTCTTGGTCGTAAAATTTACTGTAATGGTCGATGTGTGCTGTGTGCCAAAATACCAATTATATGTCTTGATCTTATCCATTAGTCTCAGCTCCTCAAATCTTTATATTCATATTATAGCCCATTGGGCGACAATTTGCAAGAACATTATCACATATAGTCAATGTCTTACTGCATAAACTCCATCATGTTCAAGGAGCTGCCGCGAGGACTCGGTCTGTCTCTTACTTCGTTCACAACAGGCTGAACGAAAGTGTAATCCGAGAGCTTGTATCCGGGATACGTAATGAGTAAGGAACCGTCTTTGTTATAAGTCACGGAGAATTTCGATACACAGAGCTTAAAGGCGATGAGGAGATTGATAAGACAATTCTCGTCCTTGACTTCAAAGCCTGATGCAGCTTCATCGATCGTGATGTCCTCTGCCTTGGCAAAATCCCTGATGACACCCTGGTCACAGGTCTCCATCGAACCGGCAGGAGGATTGCATCCGGCCATAAAGACATTTCTGATTATCGTTTCCGTATAATCATTATCGTCATAATGGAAATTGTTGCGGATGTAGTTTTCCACCGTAGTCTGATTCAGCTCTGCTGCCGCACGGATCAAGGCGTAAGGGCAGGGCGGAGGTGTTTCCACAGGCTCCAGCTGACCATCTACCAAGGCCCGAAGCGACTGCCTGAATTCGTCCCCTGGATGTTTTACACAGATACCTTCTGCCTCGGGCACGATCCCATTGTTGAGTTTGGAAGGCCCGATATACATGGCAAAAGTCTTTTTGGTAAACACCACGGGTACTGAAGTGAGCCACAGCGAAGAAATACCGAGAGCACCGGCTGCCTGTTCCGCTTTGGAAGCAGGAGACGCCATATATAACAGTGTTTCATTCTCCCAGTCATCTTCAGGCGTCGTTATCTCGATGCCGAGTTTAGATCTGAAATAGTAATAATAATAAGCGTTCATATAGAAGTTCCTCGCCCGAGCAAAGTCTGGAAAGCACTGTAAGTAACATGATACGCCAGATTTTTGAGATTGTCTCCGCTCTCGGATGATAATGCGACAAGCCCCGGAGCGGAAAGTTTAAGTATCGCTTCAGGCGGTCTCTGTTCCTTTTCTTCCAGAGCCAGACGAAGTCCCGGCGCCTGCTGCTCGGTCCAGATGTGATCGGGAGAATCGTCGTCTTTTTCGAGCTCGGATAAGACCATCTCACCGACACAGACCGCGAAATCTTTCTCGGTAATGGAATTATGCGAGAGCTTGACGGAGGTTTTCATTCCGTCTATCAGCATTTCGGAAAGATCAGCGAATGTTTGAAAGTTCATAACAGACACCTCCGTTGTATCTTAAATAGTGAGCAAGAGAAAGGAGCCTTTCATCCGCTCTTGCCACATACTCGACCAGTATATTCTGGGACGGATCGTCCGGGGGAAGGCACTCGATCAGGCCGAAAGCGTTCTTGACCGTCATGACACCCTCATCACAATGCTCAGTGATAAGCGAAGGTCCCGCGTTGACATAGGTTTTCAATGCAGGGACATATTTACCTCCGAAAGTTCCGAGTGACTCAAAGGCTTCCGGCGCATGAGGTGACTGTGCATTGAAAGTCCAGAGTCTTAAGTATATCTCGGACGGAATATCCTTAGCCGCTCCTGCGAACTCGGCAGCAGAAGCCAGTGCTCCTCCGCCGCAGGCAAGCGTACCTGACTTAAGATACTTGGTAACAACCTCACGCCACCATCTGACTCCGCCCCAGGTACCGCTCTCCGTGACCGGATTATCCTTAAACACACGGTAAGCGAACTCTTTGGCATCAGCACCGAAGATCTGGAGTATGGTCATACAATCATTTACGTCTTCTATCTTCATAATCTTAAATACCTCCGCGGCCTCTTGATTCGAGCACCCAGTTCCACACATCACATATCAGCTCCGTCTTATCCCGGGGCGATCTCGGTTCATCTTTTCCGAAGAACTCGGCCACTTCTTTTATAGTGGGCATTTTGGATCCGGCCGCATTGCTCGGCATATTAACCCGTGCCTGCTGGTCCCGGATATCTCTTACCATCGGCAAAACGTCAACGAAGAGCTTGTCTCTTACAACACCGTACCTCTTAAAGAGTTCCTGGTAAAAACCTGCACCGAAGCAGAAGAAGAGCGTGTCATAGTCAACAACGCCCTTTTCATTCTTGCCTTTGTGAAAAAACACGGGTGCGAGCTTATCGACGGATTTGGAAAAGTCAGGTCTTCCTTTGACCATCTCATCTGTGATGCTGTTGAAGGGAGATGCGACCGAAAGCCCGTCCGATCTCGTGAACACTCCGTCGCAGATGAGCTTGTTATCTGGACAGGTCACGATCCTCAGAGCAGTGAGCTCCGTATCCTTATTATTTCTTCCGGCCACGGGAAAAGGTCCGCTCGACTCAGCGGAAATCGCATAGAACAACATATTGTACCTCCGGAAATTTGCATTAAAAAACGCAAGCAACTTGCTTGCGCCAACTTTACGACTATATAATACCACAAAACGCAAAAAGGCAATAGTAGAAGAAAAAA
>CAJOJI010000143.1 GCA_905234715.1 uncultured Saccharofermentans sp. | reverse complement strand
TGACAAACATCAATATTGAAACAATGACAGATACAGAAGTAACGGTTTTCCTTCTCAATGTTATTGAGAGCGGACAATACGAAGACGGCTTCTTTGATGAACTTGCCGAAGATTTTGCTTAAGGAGTGATCCATGGACTACAACGACATTTTTGCGAAGAGACTCAAGGAAGCAATGGAGACTCGTTCTATGACTTCTGCCGAGCTTGCAAGAAAAGCTGATATCGATGAAGCGACTATCTCACGATACAGGCGAGGCGCGATCCTTCCACACAGAGGAACGCTCGGTAAGATCGCTGCGGCACTTGATGTGCTTCCCGGTTGGCTTGTCGGTGAAACGGATGTGTTCGAACCGAGCCTTCCTTTGAATCTCAGAGTTTCCAATGCCGAAGCAAGTCTGGTCAAGGGTTACAGGAAACTGGCCAGAGCGGACAAGCGACTTGTTGACGATTATGTGAAGTTTCTTATAAACAGGCATCCCGAATGAAAGGAGTTTCGTATGGATTCTTTAGAATGGGAAAACTTGAAGCAACAGGCTGAGAGGTCCGATGCGCCGTATAACTATCACGGCGGAGTAATCTGAGATCTCTCCCCGCCGCCCGTCGGGTAAAACGGGTAGATCGAATAAGGAGTTCTTATATCATGGCAGACACGGAGAAGAAGCAGTGGCTCATTCAGATCACTAACAGCGAAGAGTGTGAATACATTTCAGGCAGCTTTGTTATCAGGGCGACCGCCAAAGAAGCTCAGGACTTCTGTCTTGCACAGGCAAGAGAACTGGCTATGAAGTATGTCAAGGACGGTTCAAGGCTCTTTGGCGAGCCGTGTGTTCATCAGGCAAAAGAACACGAGATCTCATGCGTTGTTCAGTTCAGGACCTTTCATTGTGCCGTTATCGCAACCGATGTCGCAAAGATCCTTAGCCGAACCGTGATAGAAGACAAGGGGCTTGAAAAATATATCGACAGAGTAACACGGGAGTACGGCGAAGCATCATTATTAGGCCGTTCCTGACAGATAACGAAGATAAGACCATACCAAGACCAATATCGGAGGTAATTTTATGACAAAATGGCTTTTTATGGCATCAAGTAATGAAGGCGCAGAGAATGTCTGGGATCTTCATATTATTGAATGTGATTATGACAAGGCGCTTGAATACTGTATGGCAAAGGCCAAGAAGTATATTGCCGAAGAAGAACCTGACGAAGCACCGGAGGATAACGAATTCTATCCTTTGGATCGAGGCGGCTTCTACATCCAGTATTCTGACCATCATGTTGCTTTCTTTGTCGTTAAGTTCGAAGAGGTCGCAAGAGCTTCGGCAGTTTACGATTGTTCCTTGCAGGATGTGATCGACGAGGCCGAGACGGAATATCAGAATTGGCTCGCTGAAAACGGCGCTGCTGAAGATGACGAGTCCGCATAAGGAGAGACAGATGAGCATGACATTATACAGAGCGGCAATATATTGCGACAGTGTTCTCTGTCCCGGCAACTGCGATATCTGTCAGGCCAGAGACGAACAAAATGACGAGGAGGACGACGAATGATCGGTACAGGTTCTTTCTATACTCTGAGTTGGTTCAACACGAGAGACAAGCATATCGAGAGCATTGCAAGACAGACCGAACAGGAAGTCGTTGAAGCAATGAAGAACTATATCTTGTGTATCCCTTCCGTTGTCAGCAGTCTCATCGACTATCCGTGGACTGAGTCTATCATTTTTGCAAACAACGATCACAACGGTTATGCAAAGCAGGAAGATGGTACAGAGTGGTTTTTCGTTACCAGCTGTTACAAACTCAACATTGGGAGGGCTGCATGATTACTACACGCGAAGAATGGACAAGGATCAGTGATAACTGGGAAAGGATCGTCGAAGTTTTTAATGCGAAAGTTCCCGATTCTAATGATACAAAGAACGGAGCAACGCCCGACGATGTCGCAAGACACCTTACGGAGCTTCTCGGATTCGATACGCTTAAAGAGACGCTTGCTGTTGTCTGCGAGGCAAAGAAGCATGACGGGCGCATCTACAACGAGAATAGAACATATCTCCGCCCTTCCCTGCCGAGCTCGGTCGTATCTGACCTTGCAGAAGATGAAATGGTAATCGTCAAGGCGAGGTTGGGACATCTTGATGATATCCACCCGACACACATCAACCAGACGATCAGTGCTCTGAAGAAATTCGAAGAGATAACAAGAAGCATCAGATAGAGGAGAATTATGACAGATCCGTATATGGAGTTTTTTGCGAATAATCCCAATGCTCAGCTTGTTGAGGCTTGGTCTCATGCTATGATTACCTCGCTCGGCAAGTTTGGTTGTCAGTATAAGGATTTGCCGGAGCTTGAAGAACTCGGCAAATTGAACTATATCGATACTTCGAAAGTCGAGACTTTCGATAAACTTCCCGGCGGAGAAGATATGTTCTTGTCATTTCTTAATGATGCGGGAGAATTTGCTTTCCTGCCGCCTTTTGAGGAATGTCTCATGAAGGTTCACGAAGAGAAAAGAGGCAATACTCTTATTCAGGATTATTTCCATATCAAAGTAAGAGATGTGGACACAGAGACCGGACGGGCCTTGCTTGATGTTCAGGTCTATTGGCGTGCGTCTCTTCCGCCCTACCCGCCTGCGTGGATGCCGGTACAACATTATGTATTCACATTCAGGGATACGGGAGAAGGTACAGAGTATGGAAGATATGCGGATTCGGAAATGTGGCTTTTTGACTATCTCGAAAAGAGCGGGAATTTCCGAAATGGCATTGCCATCAATGTCAGGCGTACGGGGAGAGAACTCGATTTCCCCGAGGACATACACGAAAGGCTCCTGTCTCTTGCCCGGCGCTGCAACATAAAAAGTGATGTCTTTCCAAATTATCTTGGCTGGGTATATGACATCATTACAGCTGACATCAGCAAACGGTTCAGAGATGATGCTACCAATATCACTACGGCCATTGCCGTGTTCAATTACTATCTGTCGAAGCATCATTGTGTTCAGACGACAGACTACGATTCGGAAAAG
>CAJOJI010000142.1 GCA_905234715.1 uncultured Saccharofermentans sp. | reverse complement strand
AGCTACGTTTTAAGTACGCGCAAGTTTTATATTTGCTGGACCAGATAGAGTTCAGTTGGACCATGTATTCGGATCGAAACAGGGCTACGGATGGGGAGCATCTTCGTGTTGTTTATGAGGACGAGACGGGGATGCTCTGTGATAAATCCGGGCCTTGTTCGGTGCTCGAGGTATTGATTGCATTGGCCGCCAGATGCGAGGAACAGCTCATGTATGACCCCGATGAAGGTGATCGAACGAGCGTTTGGTTTTGGGAAATGTTCGAAAATCTGGGGCTGGATTCGTATGAAGATGACTGTTTTGACGAGCGGGAAGTACGTGAAATCGTTCGGATATTTTTGGAAAGAGACTATTATCCGGATGGATATTTGGGTCCTTTTTGGATTTCTAAGTACGAAAAAGACATGCGAAAAATCGATTTGTGGTACCAACTGAATTATTACATGCAAGAGAAATTCTTTAAAAATTCATGAAAAATTTGGGTTTTGTGATAAATGTGATGGTTTTTTTTCTACCTAATACGTGAGATAAAGTGTTTTTTATATATAAAGGTAGGCCGAAAAAACGGAATTTTATCACACAGCCAGAAAGGAGGCAATATGTGGATTTCCTACGAATAAGTTTTAGAACGACTAAGCGGGGTGAAGCAGGCTCGTATATTGTTTATCCGATTTTCGTGACGAAGCGGTCCAAGGATTTGATGATTCGTGGCGGAGACTTTTACGCTGTATGGGATGAACGGAAAGGACTGTGGAGCAAAGATCAGGATGATATTGTTGATATGATCGACAATGCTATGGACGAGTATAAAAGTAAATACCCGGAGCTTGATCATTGTACAACTATGTACTTGTCTAATGGCGACACCAAGATGATCGACAAATGGTATCACTTTTGTCAGAAGCAGATGCAGGATAATTACCATAATCTTGACGAGAAACTGGTGTTTTCAAACAGTCCTGTGAACAAGGAAGATTACGCGAGCAAAAGGCTTCCTTATGCATTAGCCGAAGGCGACCACCATGCTTGGGACGAACTTGTCAGCACTTTATATTCTCCGCCGGAGAGACATAAGATCGAATGGGCCATTGGGTCAATCGTGTCGGGCGATTCAAAGAATATTCAGAAGTTCCTGGTTTTCTATGGAGCGGCAGGAACCGGTAAATCTACGATTCTGAATATTATTCAGGAATTGTTCGATGGATATTATTGCACGTTCAGTGCGAAGGCATTGGGAAGTACAACCGATGCGTTTGCGTTGGAGCCGTTCAAGAATAATCCGTTGGTGGCAATCCAGCATGATGGCGATCTCAGTCGCATTGAGGATAATACTCGTTTGAACAGTCTTGTATCTCATGAAGAGATGACTGTGAACGAGAAGTTTAAATCTCAGTATACAAATCGATTTAATGCCATGCTGTTCATGGGAACGAATAAACCGGTGAAGATCACCGACAGTAAGTCCGGTATTATTCGAAGATTGATTGATATTAGTCCTACAGAAGAAAAGATCCCGCTCAAACGGTATAAGCAACTTATGAAGGAGATCGGCTTCGAATTAGGAGCTATTGCCTGGCATTGTTTGCAAGTTTACAAAGAGGATCCGGATGCATATGACCATTATCTTCCGAAAGTTATGATCGGAGCTACAAATGACTTCTACAACTTTATGGAAGATAATCTGTTCGACTTTAAGAAAGAAGATGGAATTACCCTTCAGCAAGCCTGGGCTAGATACAACGAGTATGTCCAGGAGGCGAAGATTCCTTATCCGTATAGCAAGCGTGTGTTTAAGGAAGAGCTGAAGGACGGCAAGTTTGGAATTATTATAGTGGCCTGAAATTAAGCAAATTTGGCATGGAGGAGGACAAGCATGTACAGTCTGAAGAATTGGCTGAAAGTAGAGGTTGGCTGGAACTTACTTCCGGCACGTCTGCATTTGATGTGGCCTTTGCTGAGGCGAGAGCTCAGTATGGCGTTGGCGATGGAGAACTCCCCGAAAAAAGATGGGACAGTGTCAGAACGTGTCTCAAAGATCTTGACACTTCGAGATTACATTATGTACGAGTCCCTGAGCATCACATCGTCATTGACTTTGATTTGAAAGATGACGAAGGTAATAAATCGCGTGAAAGAAACCTGGAGGCAGCTGCGGGATGGCCTCCGACTTACGCAGAGTTCTCGAAGAGTGGGGCGGGACTCCACCTTCATTATGATTATAATGGTGATCCTGGCAAGCTTAGCCGTGTGTTTGCTCCTGGCATTGAAGTGAAGGTATTCACCGGAAAGTCATCTCTGCGAAGGAAACTGAACGGATGCAACAATCTCGGATTCACAACAATTGGATCCGGGTTGCCTTTAAAGGAGGAGAAGACAACGGTAGCGGAAAAGACGATCAAGGACGAACAGCATCTTGAGAAGCTTATAAAGAAAGCGCTGCGCAAGGAGATCGAGCCGTTTGCTACGAAGCCTTGCGTTGACTTTATATTTAAGATTTTAACGGATGCTTATGAAGATCCTAACATGCATTATGACTTAACGGCGTTGAGACCCGCTGTAATGGCGTTTGCGGCCTCTAGCAGCCACCACGCGCAAGATTGCCTTAAGCTGGTATCCCGTATGCCCTTTAAGTCAGAAGAGCCTGGAGAGGCTGTAGAGGCCTCTAGCGACAAATTGATATTCTTCGACTGCGAGGTTTTCCCGAATCTGCTTCTGGTTAACTGGAAGTTTGAAGGAGAAGGCACTCCGGTTGCAAGAATGATCAACCCTTCGCCTACAGAGATTGAGAATCTTCTTGCCTATCGGTTAGTTGGCTTTAACTGCAGGCGGTATGACAATCATATTCTGTATGCCAGGCTTAAAGGATGGGACAATGAACAGATCTATATGTTGTCTCAGAGACTTGTTGGCGGGAGCCAGAATGCTTACTTCGGAGAAGCCTATGATATTTCCTACACGGATGTCTATGACTTCTGCAGCAAGAAGCAGAGCCTGAAGAAGTGGGAGATCGAGCTGGGCATTCATCATCAGGAGCTTGGACTTCCCTGGGACCAGCCTGTTCCGGAAGAACTTTGGTGCAAGGTCGCCGAATACTGTGACAACGACGTTATTGC
>CAJOJI010000141.1 GCA_905234715.1 uncultured Saccharofermentans sp. | reverse complement strand
GGCATCAATCCGCTCGACATGAGTCAGGAAGCACAGTCCGAACTGTTCCAGGAATATCTTGAGACGGACAGGGGACAGGCTGTTGTTAATGCCCAGACAGATATCATTCTCGGAGAGATCATCGACAATATCGATATCACTCCCGAGCAGGCTCAGGAGATCTCCCAGGCGCTACTTGAAGGATATTCAAAATACGCAACGGAGAACAATCTCCCCGATCCCAATGCGCTTGACGCTTCACTCAAGGAATACATGGGAACTGACAGAGCAAAGAACATGATCACTTACGTCGTATCGACTTCGGTAAATACTGACGAGATCATGTCCACCATAATGTCCAATGTAACCGACATGACAAGCGACATGGTTAGCCAGCTTGCCGTAGGCATCGAAAATGCAATGACAATGGTTGTTGAAAGACTTGCATCCAACATGACAACCGCTCTTCAGAGCACATTCGAGAACATGGGCAGCGCTCTGACGGTAGACCAGGATGCCTTTGCCGCAGCGTTTAAGTTCAACATGGGCGAGAGTGAGCTTACATCGTTCATGAACGAGATCATGGGCGGCGGAGTGTCATCTGCTGAAGGAAACCTCTCCGCATTCGGTTACTGCGACAAGGAAGACCTCCAGTCGATCACGATCTACCCCAAGGATTTCGAATCAAAGGACCAGATCACACAGATAATCCAGGACTACAACAAGATGGTCGAAGAAGCAGGTGAAGATGACAAGAGCATCGTTTATACCGATATCGTCGGCGCACTCATGAAGTCCGTTACGAAGATCATCAACACGATCTCATATGTACTTATCGCGTTCGTTGCGATATCGCTCGTCGTATCGTCCATCATGATCGGCGTCATCACTTATATCAGCGTTCTCGAGCGCCGTAAGGAGATCGGTATCCTCCGTGCCATGGGCGCTTCAAAGCACAATGTCGCAGAGGTATTTAACGCAGAGACCATGATCACCGGATTCCTCGCAGGACTCTTCGGTGTAGGTATCTCACTGTTCTTGCTGATACCAATCAATGCGCTGATCCATAAGCTTGCCGAGTCTAATGATGTAAGTGCGATAATGCCTTGGGCAGCTGCGATCGTACTCGTTCTCCTGAGTATCTTCCTGACATTCATAGGCGGACTTATCCCGTCGAAGTCAGCTTCAAGACAGGATCCCGTTACAGCTCTCAGAACAGAATAAGGAATTTAAGCGAAGAGTTTCTTGGTGCTCTTTCTGCGTGTATTGGCAGGCTTGGAAGCCTCAGTCTTTTCTTTTTCCTTGCGGGCAATCTCTTCGTGCTTTGCGATGAGATAATCGACAGTCTTCTCAGCGCCGTGACCCATGTTGCACCATGTCTGTTCACGTGCTAGATCTCTTCCTTTTGCAAGGTCTTTTGCATCAGATCCGCTGATGCAGTCTTCAACGAGCTGGCCGATGTTGCCGAAGTTATCGGGTGTGAGCTTTCTTCCGATCTGGGGAAGGATCTTATATGTCCAGAGCTCCTCAGTGTCCCATGCGCAGTCATACTGTGACCAGTCGTTGCTGGGTTCAGTGTAGATGACCGGCTTATTGAAAACGAGCGAGAAATCGAAGATTACGCCCGAGAAGTCAGAGATAAGGATATCTGCCTCGTTAAGAACATCAAAGTTGTCGGGATCGCGGTTCCACTTGAGCCTGTCTGATTCAGGGAACTGCTTCATGAGGCTGTCGATGAGATCCTTTTCAGATGTGAAAGACTGGGGGTGAGGTCTTATTATCACCTTATAACCCGTCTTTACGAGGTTCTCGATAAAGGATGCACCATATGCAGTGAGAATACCGTTGTTGCCCCATGAGGGTGCGAGAAGGATGGTCTTTTCGCTTCCCTTTGAATCAGAAGACTTGGCATTATCAAGACGCTCTTTCATCTTATCGAGATAGGGGATACCCGTAAGAACGACTTCCTTTTCGGGGATAGAACGGAGAGATTCAAGTCTTCTGATCTCTTCTTTCTGGTACGTTCCCGATACGAGAACGGCGTCGTAGAAATCCAGGCCGAACATCTTGTAAGTAGTGATGTCGTTCGGCATGTGGGGGATATGAACATAGTAAGATGCAGTCTTTGATCTCTTCCACTGGAAGACGTCAAGGCTCGGTGTGGTGGAGAGGACGAGATCTGCCTTGATGAAGTTCATCTTGGAGATGCCCTTGTTGCCCTCGCCGATGAATTCGGAATGGACATGCTTGTAATCGGCTTTGAGTGCCGGATCGTCAGGGCTTGCAGTCAGATAATGGATGTCCTTGCCGCGCTTTTCGAACTCGTCCAAAACGGGCTTGAATACGTTCCAGTATCTCTTGCCTTCAGAGAAAACGCAGATGGGGAGACGGTCGCTGCCCGTGTCTTTTGCTCTTCCGCCGAGGAAGAAGAACTTGAGCTTGATGATGAGAGCATGGCCCGCAAAGATGAGCACGCCTGCAATTCCGATGATGATCGAAAAGAGCATGCTTCCCGTGCCGGGATCGATATATAAAAACTTGTCCATCATATTTTCTGCCTCCTGATATCAGGTTGGATCTCCGGGATACAAAGCCCAGTTATCTTTATCCAAAACGTTGTCGTGTACCGTAAACCAGCGGCGGTCTGCTTCAACGAGCTGTGTTCCGTTGTTGGTCAAAACGCTGCCGCTGTTTGAAATATAAACATAGATCTCTCCGGATTTCGGATCCATGTTGATCGGATTTTTCGTAAAAGGATTGACCGGTGATTCGACTATGCCCTGCAATGCGAGCGAGGGCGTGTCGGCATTGGTCATGAAATCGTAGTTAACGGTAAAGCCCGTGGCGTCGAAATCCTTTACGAGAAGCGCGGGATTGAGCTGTTCGGCATCGTAATCCAGATCATCTAAGACCATATCATCGAACTGACCGAAAGAATAGCCGTGATCGGCGACGATTATTATCCTTGTATTGTCATACATTCCGTTTGCGCGGAGATAATCAAACCAGTTTCCCAAAAGGATGCAGGCAGACATCGTGCACTCGTAGGATGCGTAGGAAAGATAATCGTCCATATGCATTGTCCTTCCGTCGACCGTGAATCTGTCCTGGTTTTCCATATCGTATTCCGTATTATCGATCACTGTTGCCGGCTGATATGAAGGCTCTTCGAGAAGTGTAACATCATGTGTGGTGTTGTTGGTTAACATGAAGAAGCAGTTCTCGGATCCTGTATCCTCATATACAATGTCGTCCAGC
>CAJOJI010000140.1 GCA_905234715.1 uncultured Saccharofermentans sp. | reverse complement strand
ACAGCCCCCGAAAGAGTTGCATTATGAATTACGTTTCCGTCTTTGTCGATCTTTCTAAGGTTAATGCTAAGAGGGTCACGGCCTGGTTCATCCTTTACATTGATGAATGCCGTATTTCCTGAAATGGCAATTGTAGCACCGTTGTTTACAGTGACATTGCCGTTCTTATCGACCGAAACAGTGTAAGTTGTAGCATCAAGTTTATATCCCTTGCCTGCTGTGATCTCCTTGAGGTAATAGGTCTTGCCGTATGCTGTCTTGTATGTGGTAGTAGTCTTTCCACTTGCATCAACATTAAAGGTTGCAACTCTGTTCGTGCATGCAGGATCACTGTAAAGTCCATAAGATGTGCCGGCTAAAGAGTAGCAGCTATTGTTGCCCGTAACACTGGGATTAACAGAAGCCTTGGTGAGACTTATGTTTGTGTTATCAGGTGTATCCTTAACCTTAGCGATCTTTACCTTGCCGTTGTTATCGACTTCAGCACCATTGTTGATCGACATGTTTCCGTTATTATCAACTGTGATCGTGTATGTCTTGGTATCAAGCTCAAATCCCTTACCGGCAACAGTTTCCTTTAAGGTGTATGACTTGCCTCTTCTGCCTTCAAAAACAGTATTTGTAGTTCCATCGCTCTTCATAACGAAGGTAGCGACCTTGTTTGAACCATCATAAAACTCATAGGTTGTACCGGCGAAATCGTATGCGCTGTTGGGCATTGTTCCGCTAATTGAAGGATCGGAAGAAGACTTTTCGATTGTGATCGATACAGGGTAGATACGTGTTACCGTAACGTTTCCTCGTCCGATGTGCTGATATGTGGAGTCTCCTTCAGTGTTGTAGTAAATGGTTCCCCACCAGTTGGAAGTTGTGATCTCATAATCAAGACCAAGCTGGCTGAAATCACCCTTACGAGCAGCCTTTAAGAAGTTGTAGTAGTAATCGTCTACAGCCTTGCCAAAGGGGCCTGTTACATCATAAGGCTTAGATGAACTGCTTGAGAGAGCCCAGTCAGCACAGAGGTGTGTGACAAGGTACATGAAATAGTGTTCATTAGCAGTTGCATGCTCTAAGTCGAAGTTTGCAATGCTCGGGCTAAAGGTAGTGCCGTTGCTTAATGATACGTCTCTGCCGTATTCATAGGTATAGCCGCTTATAACGGAAGAATGACCTCTCAGGTAGTTCTTCCACCAAAGAAGGCTTTCCTTGTAAAGTGCTCCGCCCGGACCACAAGCCATAGCTGCCTGGAAGGTAGCTGCTCCATTGACGGAACCTGATGTCCATTCATCATTGCCATAACTTGCATAGACACCGTGATAATGGGTTGACCAAGGATTAACCTTTTCAACCTGAACACAATAAGCGATATTTGTGTAATCGCTCAGTGTTTTGTGGAAGTGTCCGTCATATGATCCAGAATTCTCTGAATAGGTATAGAGGTAGGTTGTACCGACGAGATTTGCATCAACATCGACCCACTCATTAGCATTAGGGAAGTATGCGTCAATGTCAAAATAACACTCGGAGCCTTCCTCGTACCAATGGTCATCAGTGATATAGGCAATAGTATTGAGTGCCTTACCGCTGATAATCTTTCCAAGGATCTTGGCAGATGCTTCCGAAGTAGAGTCAGCGATCTCGTAATACTCAACACAAGTGCCGTAGTTAGAAAAGCTTCTGAGATAGTAGTCGTCATCAACTGCACCGACAGTGATAACACGGTCGATACCAGCCGGGAGATACTTGGAAGCATCAGCTCCGTTATTACCAGCAGCTGCTATGACAGTAGCCTTTGTCTCCTTGATAAGAGAGATGAAAGCGTCGTATTTACCGCTGTTTCTAATCGATACAGCCATAAGGATATAATCAACGCCGAGATCTTCTGCGAGCTGAACTGCCGCATAAACATCTGACATGTTTCCGTGACCGTTATCGTCAAGAGCCTTGATAGAGATGATATAAGCATTGCTTGTCTCATCAAGGATAAGGGAAGACATAGCGGTTCCGTGTCCGTTGTGGTCAGTTACATCGTCGCCGATTACTGAATATTTCTCGTTTGCGAGGTTGGATCCCGTATCGATTACGGCAACCTTTACCTTTGCGTTGGGATTGATGCTTCCGTAAGAGATTATGCCGTCAATATTACCGCAAACACTGAGAGTTCCGTCGGTAGCATATTCACAACCTTTGTCGTGAATGAATTTGACCGCATTTGTATATGAGTCGCTGTCATTGAAAACAAGGATATAAGTTCCGTCGTAGTAAACACCGTCAGCGCTATCGAGACCAGAGAGATCTTCATATGTGTCTACGATAACTCTCTGATATCCGTCCGGAAGGGACGATATGAGTTTGTAGTACTCGTCAGCGGACTTAGCAAAAACGATATTGCTTGTCTTTTCTTCAACTACAGTCTCAGGTTCCGTTTCTGATGCAGTTGTTTCTGTAGCTTCGGGTTCTGCCTGAGTAGTTTCAGCGGTTGTTTCCTCAGTTGTTGCACTTTCTGCAACATCAGTATTCTGCTCCGTGGGCGGAGCTGTTGTGTCGATCTCTTCTGTAGGATCAGAAGTGATCAGGTCTCCATCCTCAACGACTACGGTTGTTTCCTCTGTGGCATACTCCGAATAATCGGGTACAACAGTTGTCTCGACAGGAACAGCAACCTCAGTTTCCTGAACGGTAGCTTCTGTCTCAACTGTCATCTCTTCCACAGCCTCATTATCCTGAGCTATTTCGTCAGCAGAAACTGCAATAGCAGGGGAAAGAGGTGTAAGAACAATCGTTAAGGCAAGAACAGACGAGAGAGCTTTCCTGGTGAAAGGACTGTCTGCAACTGCCTTTCTGATGTTGAGGACCTTTGCAAAGAGTTTGTTCATTGTGTTTCCTCCAATTTGTTTTTTCGGGCATGAAAAAAAGGATCTCCATTGCTGAAGATCCTTCTCATTGCTGATTTGTTTGTCTTAGTTAATCGTCTACGAAGCCTATGACTTGCTCACCTACGGTATCGTAACCATTTACTACGCAACCGGGGTGTTCCTTAAGAAACGCATTGTCAAGATCTGACCAACTGATCTGAGCATCGATGCAGACGTAGTTACTGACATGAGGCGAATGATAAGAACAGCCGTCTTTGGGCTGAACTTTATAGGTTCTGACAACCGTTGATTCAACGTAAGTCGAGTTTTCATCATCGGTACCACCATATACAACGAATGTTGCCTGAACGTAAGCTGCTACAGCAGGCTTAGGCGCTTCAG
>CAJOJI010000139.1 GCA_905234715.1 uncultured Saccharofermentans sp. | reverse complement strand
AAGATAAAGATGATAAATCTTCCGATTATGAGATAATTATATTAGCGAAAAGAATTCCCGAATGAAAAGGCAGGGCACGAGCAATGTATGATTTCAGTCTATTAACAGATGAAACCGTCCGTGCCATTATCATTGCCCTGATACTTTTCCTTGTTGCTTTTGTATCGTTTGTAGTAGTTGCACTATATACGATGTTTAAAACGAATCTTTATACCACCAAACATAAAGAAAAGACTCATCTGATATGTGATGTCGCTTATTTTCACGAGAAGGGAAAGCGAGACGACCAGGAAGACTCTATATATGTTTCTCCCATGGATAAGCTTGAAGAGACGGGCCTTGTTGCCGCGTGTTCTGACGGAATGGGCGGACTTTTAAACGGTGAAGTCGTATCTAAGTTTGTAACCGATTCTCTTCGTGAGAATTTCCCATATCAGTTCGATTCTCAGGCTGATAATGCGGCGATAATTACCGATATTTCAAACCAGGTTTACGAGCAGTATCACCTCGGTGCCGGTGCAACTCTTGTCATGGTCCATATCATGGATGAATACATGAATTTCTACAGCCTGGGAGACAGCAACATAATCCTGATCCGCAATAACAAGGCGACACTGCTCATGATAAGAAAACTTGCAGAGGGCGGACTTGATACTTCTGATGCATACAGAGATACAAGAGCCAAAGGGCTTATCGATTTTGTCGGCAACCTCAACTGCAAGGTTCAGATGACATCACGCCCTTTAAGACTTATCGAAAATGATATCGTAATCGTAAGTTCAGACGGCGTTACAGATTCCATGCCGCTTAACAGGATCGTAAATCACATCCATTTCGATCAGAATGCGACTGGAATTGCAAGAACTATTAAATATGGTGTAAAGTCCAGAAAGAATCCGAGGCAGGATAACTATTCTGCGGTGGTCATTAAGATGAAGAGGAGCTTCATTTGATCGAGTATTACACATTTAAGCACAGAGGTGCCGATGAGGAATATAAGGACGAGGTATTCTTAAGGCTCGTCCCCAATCTTACTGTTGCCATATTTAACGGAAGCAAACTTGATTCTCCTAAAAGCCAGTCGCTTTTGTTTTCGGAGATCTTAAGCAGTGATGAGGGCAGCAAGGGCATAGATTTCCTTAATACGGTGTTTGAAGACTGTCTTGATGAAGATTCCGAATATCTTATCCTCCGCGTTGAGAATGAGGGAATCGAAAGCATCAGGAGAGGATCTGTCTGTGCAAAGATAGTCAGGCAGGGACAGATAAGCCTTCTTCCAAACGGTTATTTCGGATTGTCTTCTGATGACAGGATAGTTTGCGCCACATCCAATTTTTTCAAGTCGTTAAGTGATGAGGGTATTCTTGCAGATGCTCTTGTTGCTGACTCATGCAATGAATGCATGAACATGATGGTGCGCCGCATATCAGATCAGACCCAGCTTAAGTGCGGAAATCTTTCTGCCGTTACACTCAAGCTTAACCGTTAATTCCTGCCTAAATGGCATTTTAAAGCGAGCTTTATTATCCTTCTTGCAGATCTCTCAATATCTTCTTTGGATATCAGTCCGTTTCTTAATGCTTTCCTGATCTTTGAAGGGATAAAAGGATGCCCTGGCATGATGAGATCCGTTCCGGCTTTGCAGCAGAGTTCATCAAGGCTCTCGTCGTGGCCTGTTGCAAACCAGTCGGTCATGACGATTCCGTCAAAACCCCATTCGTTTCTTAAGACATTGGTCTGAAGATTATAGTCAAGTGCAGTGTAAGTTCCGTTTATCTTGTTATAGCTGCACATCACACTCTTTGGGTCAGCCTTGGTAACGGCAATCTTAAAAGCTTTAAGATAGATCTCTCTTAATGTTTTCTCATGGACGTTCGATGAAGATACGTTGCGGTCAGTCTCAAGATTGTTGGCTGCAAAATGTTTAAGGGTGACATAACATCCTTCATGTGACTGTACGCCTTTTGTTATCTCTGCAGCCATGTAGCCTGTAAGGACCGGATCTTCCGAATAGTATTCGAAGTTTCTTCCGCATAAAGGATTGCGGTGAATGTTGAGGGCAGGGGCAAGCCAGAATACAACGCCGTATTCGAGCATTTCTTTGCCAATTGCATCTCCCATCTCATATGCAAGTTTTGTATCCCATGTCTGAGCGATCATGGTCTCGCAGGGCCACGATGTGCAGAACTGATAGTAATGGTTTCCGTTCTGTTTAATATCAGAAACAGTGCCTGACTGTGTTATATTATGCGTCTTTCTGATTGCCGAAGGCATAGTCGGTATTGCATAGAAGTTGTGCAGAGGTTTCTTGGAAACCCTTGTAAGGTTTATGCCCTGAGGGCCGTCTGCCATTGGCATTGCTTCAACGCCCTTATGAATAAGCTTGGAAGTCGTATATCCGACCGCACCGAAAACCCTGTGGCGGAACGGACCGAAATAACTTCTGCCGACGATAAGTTTTGTCATGTCTTTTATGGAAAGACCGGAAACTATACGGTCTATCTCTTCGCTGTGTTCCATCACAGGCACGTTGTAATCGTGCGTAACGGTTTTTATGTCATCTGAAGTGACCGTTACATACGGAAGCCATAATGAGACAATGGAATTCTTATCCACGTTACAATATTCGAAGTTTCTGTCAGGCTTGAACATCGACTTAACTGTTTCGGTTACACAAGTATCGTCAAGGACAACCATGCATTCGGGATTGCCGTTAAGGAATATGAGATAGTCGCCTTTTTCGAGAATGAAATTGGAAGAAGCTCTGTCAAATCCGGCAAAGTCGGTTATATCGAATTCCATTTCTATAAGTTCTGATTCACCAGGTTCGAGCAGGGAAGATTTTGCAAAAGCAGCAAGGCTTCTTACTTCTCTAATGTGATCACTGTCAGGGTAGGATATGAAAAGTGTAATGACTTCGCGTCCTGCAACCTTTCCGGTGTTGGTAACAGAAGCTTTAACGTTAATGATCGTTCCGGAATTGCTAATCGAATCAAAGGCTACCTTGAATTCTGTATAGCTTAAACCGTAGCCGAAAGGATATCTCGGTTTAACGTGTCTTTTTTCAAACCATCTGTATCCGACAAAGATACCTTCCTTATAGTCTTCCTGATGCTTCTCGGGATTTCTTTCCGAGAATGTTTCAGAACAAGGGTAATCTTCATAAGACTCAGCCCAGGTGTCAGCAAGTTTTCCCGAAGGGTTTACCTTGCCGGTAAGAACGTCGGCCAATGAGTTTCCTGTTTCCATGCCGCCCTGCATAAGAAGAACAACAGCAGAGAACTTAATCTCATCAAGGAATTTAAGGTCGATAACGGAACCCGTGTTTAGAACGAGTATGGTATCAAGATGGTGCTCGGTGACAGAGAGCATCAGTTCTTTTTCTTCTTCGGTTATGTAATAGTCGCCCGGAATATCCTTACGGTCAGCGCCTTCACCGGCCTGTCTTGTAAGAACAAAAACTGCTGTATCGCATATCTCGTCAGTACTGTTTACGGGTCTTCCTGCAGGAAGATAAAAAGGATTAGCAGCAGAATAGTCCATGCGCTTGGCAATGGGGATTTTCTTCATGACTTTTGTGAGCTTTGCCTGATAATCAAGATATTCGTTCTCGAAAAGAACGTCGTATTCATCAAGCCATTTCTCTGAAGTGATCTCCAGGCCTGCAGAGCGTAATCCTTCTTCAACGGATACACAGTATCTGGGATTATTCTCACCTGAACCCGTGCCTCCGAATGCGGTATGACGGGCGCCTGCTCCGTATAGAGCGATCTTCCTGGCTTTAAGGGGAAGGACGCCCTTATTTTCGAGCAGCACAATACCTTCGGCGCAGATCTTTCTTGCAAGTTCTGTGTGCGCCTTTTCACGCTCGCTTATTGCTTCATGATCAGCCCAAACGCTCGTAGAATTCTTTTCTGAAGTCTCCCAGTCTGTCTTCAGCGATTGCCTGACGGATCCTTTCCATGAGCATCAGGAGGAAGTAGATATTATGGTAAGTGCAGAGTCTTAATCCGAACATCTCGTTTGCCTTGATAAGATGTCTTACGTATGCGCTTGTGAAGTTTGTGCATGCGTAGCAATTGCAATCAGGATCCATCGGTCCGAAATCTTCTGCAAACTTTTTATCTCTTATGATCTTCTTGCCGTAATCGGTAAGGATCGTTCCATGTCTGCCCATTCTGGTAGGGAGTACGCAGTCGAACATGTCGACGCCTCTGCATGCGCCTTCGATGAGATAATCGGGAGTTCCTACACCCATGAGATAACGGGGCTTTTCTTCGGGCATAAGAGGGACGGTGCAGTCTATCATGTCGAGGAAGAGGTTCTTTGGTTCGCCGACGGAAATACCGCCGATTGCAAAACCGGGAAGATCAAATGAAGTGATGGCATCCGCGCTCTTCTTTCTGAGGTCGGGATACATGGAGCCCTGAATGATGCCGAACAAAGCCTGTTCATCAGGTCTCTTGTGAGCTTCGATGCAGCGCTCGAGCCATCTTGTTGTCTTAGCCTGTGATCTGTCTGCATAAGCGTGATTGCAAGGATAGGGGCAGCATTCGTCGAATGCCATGATGATGTCTGCACCAAGATCATTCTGAACCTGCATTGAGATCTCGGGAGTTAAGAAGAGTTTTCTGCCGTCGATGTGAGAACTGAATTTAACGCCGTCTTCTTTTACGTCCTTCGGCTTAGCCAGGGAGAATACCTGGAACCCGCCGCTGTCAGTAAGGATCGCGCCTTTCCAGTTCATGAACTTGTGAAGACCGCCGGCTTTTGCAACGATATCGCTGCCGGGCCTGAGCCAGAGGTGATATGTATTGGAGAGCATTATTCCCGCGCCCATGCCATAAACTTCTTCGGGGCTCATACCCTTAACGGAAGCCTGTGTTCCGACGGGCATGAAAGCAGGAGTCATAAATGTTCCGTGAGGGGTGTGGACCTTACCGAGTCTTGCACCGGTCTGGGCACATGTATGTATATGTTCGTACCATACGGGATAATCAGACATATCAGTTCTCCAAATCTGTAATGAACATTGCGTCGCCGAATGAGAAGAATCTGTATTCTTCTTCTACGGCATGTTTATAGGCATTAAGTACATTCTCTCTTCCTGCAAGTGCTGATACGAGCATGATCAAGGTTGATTCAGGAAGATGGAAGTTTGTGATGAGCGAATCTACGCATTTGAACTCATATCCGGGATAGATGAATATCTGCGTATAACCGGAGACGGGCATCATGTCCGGATCGTTGGATGCAACTGTCTCAAGAGTTCTCGTGGAGGTTGTGCCGACGGAAATGATGCGTCTGCCTTCAGATCTTGCTTTGCGTATGATATCTGATGCTTCCTTGGGGAAGTCATACCATTCGGAATGCATCTCATGATCTTCAATTGTATCAACTTTAACAGGTCTGAATGTGCCAAGACCTACATGAAGAGTAAGCTCAGCTATCTCAACGCCCATGTCTTTAAGCTCGGCAAGGAGTTCCTTTGTAAAATGAAGACCAGCCGTAGGAGCAGCTGCAGAACCTGCGTCTTTGGAATATACGGTCTGATAACGCTCGGGGTCGTCGAGCTTTTCGTGAATATAGGGCGGAAGGGGAATCGTTCCTGCCTTATCGAGAACTTCCTCCCATACGCCTTTGAATTCGAATTTAATTATCCTGTTTCCGTTTTCGAGCACCTGTTCGCATTCAGCTTCCAGTTCACCGGGAATAAAGGTCATGCGTTTGCCTTCTCTGACTTTCTTGCCGGGACGTGCCAATGTTTCCCAGTGATTATCGTCGATTCTCTTTAAAAGAAGGAGCTCTACAGGACTTTGTGTATCAGAGCGAACGCCCAAAAGTCTTGCTGGAATAACACGGGTGTTATTGATAACGAGAACGTCGCCTTTATGAAGATATTTTCTGATATCCGGAAAATGACCGTCAATTACTTTGCCGGTCTTTTTATCAAGTACCAAAAGGCGTGATGCAAGGCGGTCCTCAGTGGGGACCTGTGCGATCAGTCTTTCAGGCAGATCATAGTAGAAATCAGAAGTTTTCATATTTAGCCCTTTATTTAATAATTTTTCGACAGAAGTTTAACACAATATGCAAGAAAATGCGTTAAATACATATTGTTTTTGATATTATGCTTTTCTTTAGTTTGTTAAAATCCTCTTATCAATCGACCTGATAAAGGAGGCATGATAAAAAGTAAAACAGGGGCGATGTGAAAGCTATCACGGTTGTATTATTCAAGTACAACAGTGAGACAGAGTAGATACTAACTCGACATATTTACTGATCC
>CAJOJI010000138.1 GCA_905234715.1 uncultured Saccharofermentans sp. | reverse complement strand
TCTTCGGATTCAGCCAGTCATATTTCAGCCAGTCCAACAAGACCACGGCACTCAAGAACCTGGAGACACAGGTGAGGAAGGTAATCCGACACTTCCGTAACGACGACGGCAGAAGACGATTCGTATTCAAATGAAAAAGACTCAATCTATATAGGTGAGATTGGAAGGACATGTTATTGGGATTCCGATTCCGAGAGTTATTATGATTCGACGACAGACTGCTATTTCTGGTACAACGACACGACCAAGACTCACACATGGCAGTACTGGTACGAGGATATCTCATCCGACTACGGTGATTACGGCTGGATGGAGTGGGATTCATCAGAACAGCAGTGGTACATCGAAGTGTCTGACGGAGAGTTCATCGAACTGCCTTCCAAGTACGACACAAGCAATCTGTGGCACGTTGAATAAACGGCTGCAAACCAAGTTAGTTATTTCCGCAAATATGGAAAAGGGGATAGAAAAAACGCCGGAGATTTCTCCGGCGTTGCTGTTTTTATAAGTATTAAATGCGCGAAAATTATACGCGGCCGAATCCGACTGCCTTTCTGACGAGTTCGTACTTTTCTCTTGCGATCTCATTTGTGTAGTCGCGTCCTGCATCGAGGATGTCGTCGATGATGCCGCTTGAGAGAACTTCGTTGTACTTATCCTGGAAAGGAACGACCTTCTCGACAACCGCATCTGCAACAGCCTTCTTGAGGTCGCCGTATCCGCCGCCTTCGAACTTGGCAACTGCATCTTCGATAGTACAACCGGAGAATACGGAGTAGATCGTGAGAAGGTTGGATACGCCGGGCTTCTCGTCTTCGTCGAACTTGATGATGCCGTCTGAGTCTGTAACTGCTGACATGATCTTCTTTCTGATAGTCTTTTCGGGATCGGAAAGGAAGACTGATGCCTTCGGGTTGTCAGTAGACTTGCTCATTTTCTGGTTAGGGTTCTGAAGATCGCGGATCTTAGCGCCGACAGTAGGAATGAGCGGCTCAGGGATCTTAAACATCTCGCCGTATCGGTTGTTGAATCTGATCGCAAGGTTTCTTGCGAGCTCAACGTGCTGCTTCTGGTCGATTCCTGTAGGAACGTACTTCGGATCGTAGAGCAGGATGTCTGCTGCCATGAGGTCAGGATATGTAACAAGGCCTTCCGTGAAAGTCTCGTGAAGAGCGGACTTAGCCTTGAACTGATGCATTCTCGTGAGGTCGCCGTGAGGTGTGTGGCATTCGAAGATCCAGGACAGATTTGCGTGATAGAGATTCTCCGACTGAATGTAGATGTGCATGTTCTCAAGGTTGGGATCAACGCCGCATGCGATGTACATTGCGATCGCATTGAGGATGTTCCTGTGAAGAGCATCAGGATCCTGGGGAACCGTGATGGCGTGCATGTCGGGTACGAAGAGGAATGTCTCGTAATCCTTCTGATAGTTAACTATCTGGGAGATTCCGCCTGCGTAATTTCCGATAGTGAGTGAACCGCTGGGCTGAAGGCCCGTAAGTAATCTGTCCATATTAAACCTCCATTGTCTTTAAGACGCTTAATCTTATCACGATGTAATATAATTTACAAAGAAAGAGAGGACTCTGATTTGCTTTATATTCTTACGGCACTCAAATGCGAAGCTTCAGCGCTGGGAACGGTACCCGGCGAAGTTGTCGTCACGGGTGTCGGAGGACGCATAGTTGACTGCATCGAAAAGCTCGACCTTAAGCCTGACGATTACGTGCTTAATGTCGGTGTATGTGCAGGCAGCGAAAAAGGCGAAGGTTACCTTGTAAACCAGGTTATCTCACTTGCGAGTGGCCGACGTTTTTATCCCGATATTCTTTTCGAGTCAGGCGCGAAAGAGATGACTCTCACGACTTCTCCTGAGATAGTAACATCGGTCGAAGAAGGCATGCTCTACGACATGGAGGCAGGCCTTATCTGCGACACGGTTCTGAAGAAACTGCCGCCGTCGAACCTTGCGATCTACAAAGTCGTTTCAGACAGCGGCGATAAATTTCCTTCGGCTAATGAAGTCACCGCTCTCATAAGAGCGCATGTTGATGAGATAAAGAAGATTGCTGAGCTTTTTGTGAGTCAGGGCAGTGCAGATTCTTATGAGTTCCTGCCTGAGTCTGTCGCTGATGAACTAAGGCTCACCCAATATATGAGAAATGAATTAAAAGACATAGAGCATTACTGCGCAGTGTCGGGCAAGCAGGACTTGCTGCTCGGACTTCTCGATAAGTTGCGCAAAGAAGGCAGAATTCCCGTAAAGGAGAAGAAGGCCGGAAGGGAGGTGCTCGATGAGATTTACTCATGTATACGTTGAGGAAAGAGCAAGAGAGTACCCGCTGACATCAGAAATCCTTGGCAAGCTTCCCGGCGCGAATGTTATTCCGATAAAACACTACAAGGATGTTTTCGACAGGAAGAGACAGAACGCTGTCCTTCAGAGAGAACGCAAGGCGCTGATAATTGCCGTGCGCGACGGCAACAGGATCTTTAAGGGCGCACCGGTCTGCCAGTCTTTTGGCAATAAGAATTTTTATTATGCAAGCTCCATGATGAACTGCCCGTTCGACTGCGAATACTGCTACCTCAAGGGTATGTATCCGTCGAGCAACATGGTCGTGTTCGTCAACCTTGAAGATTACCGAGCTGACGTCGAAGAGAAACTTAAGGAAGGGCCGATGTATGTCTGCGCTTCCTACGATACGGATCTTCTCGCAATGAACGGACTTACCGGCCACGCGGATTTCTGGAAGAAGCTTGCTTTAGAACACGACGACCTTTTGGTCGAACTCAGAACAAAGGCTGCGGTTGAGATAAAAGAAAACATATCGAACGTCATCTATGCGTTTACTTTATCGCCCGAGGAAGTGGTATCCCGATACGAAAGATTCACCGCTCCCGTGAAGGCGCGAATCAGCGCAGCGCAATTAGCAATTGAAAACGGCGCGAAGGTCAGGCTCTGTTTTGATCCCATCATCAAGATTCCTGACTGGAATTATGCATACAAGAGATTGGTCGATGAGGCGGCTTCCGCGATCGACTTTTCGAAACTTACCGATGTCAGCGTCGGCACGTTCAGGATCTCAGCTGATTACCTGACCAAGATGAGGAAGGCATATCCCGGTTCGGAGCTGGCATGGTATCCTTATGTTGTAAAGGAAGGAGTTGCCCAGTACGAACCTGAGACCGATTGTGGCATGCAGGAATTCGTCTGCGGACTCATCGGGGAACATATAGGAAGGGAGAAGATATTCACATGGAATTAAAGACTGCCATTGTTA
>CAJOJI010000137.1 GCA_905234715.1 uncultured Saccharofermentans sp. | reverse complement strand
AAGATAATATTTTATCAAAGTAACTTTAAAACAACGAAGTCAGAGTATAGGATGAATTTCTGCAGAAGATTACAAACAAAAAGAGGGTGAGAACATAGATCAAACTGAATATTATAGTCCGAACAATATATATTATAATCTCGGATATTGGCCAGATGAGATGTATAGACTTGGGATTGTGTATATCATGAATGACGATTCTTTCATGTTGTATTCTCCTTTCATTCAATTAAGAACAGAACTTTTCAAATGCCTTGTCGATAACCGGTTCAAAGCCGAGATAATCATCCCACGAGAATGATGTGGAAAGCACCTTATCATCCATGTATTCACCATAATCTTTAAGATAATCTTTGTCGTAATATTCCGTGATAAAATCTGCGATCATGTCGGATACATCTTCATTCGTAAATGTCATATCACAATACTTTCTGAAGATATCCATTCCGTTCTTTTGCTGATTCTTAACCGCTTCGATATCCTTGGCCTCGAAATCATCTTCATAATGCATTTCACCGAGGTAATCATGTCTTACCAGCCATGTGATGAAAAACGCGATGTGATTGCCAGCATACTCCCAGATAATATCCTGATCCTGTTCAGTCAGTGAATCCGGAGTCTTTCCGAACTTTTCACAGTATTCTTTTTGTGCTGAATCGTACTGCCATTCTGCTTTGTCAATTGCCATAATAATCTCCCCTTTTCATATTATTTCAGTTTGGATGTTTCTTAATATCCCCTGACTTTATTTATCATAACATTAGCACCCAAAACCAAAAGTATTACTACTGCGTTTGCAGCTAAGCAGATAAGTCCGCCAAATCTCGGATATTTATAATTGAAGCTTTCCTCCCTAATACAGCAGGAAAGATACATTGGCACTTTCCCCGATGCGAACGGATCTTCCGGTTCATCTTTATGCCTTGCGGTAATATCTTTTATTCTCAGTCTTTCCCTCGGGATTATTTCTGCATAGTAGTAATGATCCTTTTCGTAATCTCCCCAGACATCTTCCATATCAGCATCGCTGATATCAAACAACAGACGGCAATTGCCGTCATACATGCAGACGATCCATCCCTCGTCAATGTCATTAAGATTTACATAAATTGGATGATCACAATCATAACCGTGTGGAAGTATCGAGCCTGTCGGATAAACACAGACCGTTATATCTTTTTCATCAGCGACCTTCTTAACGGAAGCAGGAGCAAAAGCATTGCTGTTTACGCCCGGGTGATTTCCCGTTCCCAGGTAGCCTCCCAACAGGAAAATGCCCACAGACAGAACAAAGAAGATCACACATAATACTATTGAAGTTATTTTCCGTGCTTTCATGTAAGTGTTCTCCTGTTAATAGAACCGTCAGTGATTACCAGCTCTTCTCCACATGAGAGGCGAGCCTGTCGCCTTCGTAGCAGAACTTCATTGTAAACATGCCTGAATCCTTCATATCGCCGAAGAGATAATCGAACATTATCTTGTCTCCTTCCCATATCGGGAGATCCTTAATGTCAGTGAAAGGAACCCAGCAGAGTTCGCCTTCGTCACAGGCGCGTTCGGGCAGTTCAAAATCTTCAGGAAGTGATGCAGTAAAGACATGCATGTATTCCGTAGGATATTCTGATGAGATGAATGTGATAAGACCCCTGTAGGAAAACTTTTCGAGAACGTCAGACTTGATCTGAGCTTCTTCGTAAAGCTCTCTTAAAACGCATTCTTCGGGAGATTCATCTGATTCGAAATGTCCGCCGATACCAAGATATTTATCAAGGTTCATGTCGCCTTTTCTGGTCTTGCGGATAAAGAGACAGTCGCTGCCCCTTGTAATGTAGATCAGTGTTGTGAGATTCCCGATACGCATAAAACAATTATATACGAGATACCGGGATTGGAGAAATAAATATCAGACTTCGATGGCTGTCTCGCCGTAATCGATGGAGTAGTCTCCGTTTGCGAGAGCGATGCGGAAGTTGATACGGTAGATGATGTAGGAAGATACGTCGATCTTGAATGTCTCAGCAAGTGCGCACCACTTGTCTGCAAGACTTACGATGATGCCCTCACGGTGTGTGGGCGGGAAAGGTGTAAGCGGGAACATATGCTTTGCGATGATCTCTCTCTCGAGATCGTTGAGTTCGAAATCCCTGTCGGCATTTGCAGCAGCAACGGATGCATGGGTAAAACCGTGGAAACGTCTGCTCTTATCCTTGATATGCCAGTCGTAAAGGAAATAATCGTGAAGGAGAGCGCCTCTTACAAGGCTGTCCTTATCAACTTCGATCTTAAGTGTCTTTTCAAGGAAATATGCGATAAGAAGGCTGAACTTTGCAACTGCAACGCAGTGCTCGAAAACAGTTGTCTCGCCGTGCTGTGTAAATTGCTTCATAACCTGCGCTTCGGGACTTAAGATGATACTCTTGCCGCGGGTAAACATGTCCTTAGCGAGTCTGTATTCAGTTATGCGTTTTGCAAAATGTAAAGCCAATCTGTACCTCTTGTGCTTTGATATTATCAAAGCTGAATTTTTACACCTCGAACAGTATAACGCAAAGGCTCAATTTTTGAACCCAAAATACATTACATTTTTCTGTCAATGTGTAAGAAAAAGTGTGGCAATTTCAGGCAGTCTTAAAGATGCCCTTAAGTACTCAAATACAGTTAAGTTTTATGGGGGGCGGCCTTAAAAACGCAAGATTTCTTTACTTGAAATAAGTCTTTTTGATCCTGAGATTCCACCAGATCTTCCAGGTGTCCGTGAACATCTTCCAGACGTCCTTGAATTTGATCCTTCCGAATGACTGGCCTCTTGTGAAATTCAGTTCAACGGGCATCTCGATGAGCTTTGCCTTCTTCTTTGAAGCAAGTGCCAGAAGCTCGATATCGAAAGCATAGCCGTCGATCTTTCTTAAAGGTGCGATCTCTCTGATGAGTGAACCTCTGTAAAGCTTGATGCCTGTCTGTGTGTCATGACATTTGAGGCCGAATAAGACCTTGAGCATTATGTAATAGCAGAATGAGAATACTTTTCTTGCGAAAGGATATTCAAGCTTGGAATCCTTATGCATCTTGGAGCCGAGGACTATATCAGCATCCTCCGTGGTCATCTCGACATAGTAACGGGCAAGGAAATCCGGAGACAGGTCAAGATCGGCATCGATGAAGCCGACGATATCACCCTTGCTGTTGATTGCACCCCAGGTGACAGCGCCGCCTTTGCCGCGGTTTGCTTCATAACCGAAGTCCTTGATGTTGGGATTGTCAGCTGCCGCGCGCTTAACTTCCGCGCCCGTGTTGTCACGGCTGCCGTCATTGACTGCGATGATCTCATAG
>CAJOJI010000136.1:3526-4285 GCA_905234715.1 uncultured Saccharofermentans sp. | reverse complement strand
TTTATGAACAGTTTCTAAACGACTACCCGGAAATATCTGATATCTTTCTGCATCTTGATAACGATGCGCCGGGCCGCAATGCTGTTAAAAGCATAAAGGAACAGCTCAAGGACAGCTACCGAGTCAGAGATTATCCGCCACCATCCGGAAAGGATTTCAATGATTTCCTATTAAACAAACTTTCACAACTTAGGAACAAGGAGGCAATTAAACGATGAAACGTTTAAAAAATGCAGTAGCAATACTGCTTGCGATGAGCACCTTGGCTACGATGGCCGGGTGCTCTTTTGGTAAAGAAGTAACTGACAGTACGGAAACTACAACGCAGGCAACTTACTTGATCGGATCTCCGGGCAAAGCGGAAACCTTTGAGTTCGGTGTTACCGGGATCAATTCGTTTGATGTAGTGACTGATTACGGTGAGACGATGCACTACCTTTTGGTGAACGTATCTTATACGAACCTGTCAGACAAGGAACAGGATATCAGCAAGAGAAACATCGGTCTGTATCTCGATAACGAAGAGATCTTCTCAGCTGAATATCGACAGGAGTTTAAAGAGTTCTTCGAGGAAGGTCTTCTCTTCAATGACAAGAAAGTCCAGCCTGGTCGAACCAAACGCGGATATATCGTCTATCGAATCTACAGAGATTTTTCCACGATCAATGTCTGCATGAATGATGTTATCGTCACGGCATCTTATGACGAAGTGACTCCTCTCATAGTGCCGGAAGAGACAGCCAGAGCATATCTAACGCC
>CAJOJI010000136.1:0-3432 GCA_905234715.1 uncultured Saccharofermentans sp. | reverse complement strand
GTCCGAGTAAAAAGCCGAAGGCTTTTCCAGGGGTCTCAGGGTCTCCCTGACAAGCTTTTCTGTATTTGTGGTACACAAATACGTTGCTTGCTATTCCATTCCGAGGTCGCTATGACAGGCTTATTTCAAGAGAAAGGAGGACCCATAATGGATGACAAAATCCTGATCGACTACTGTCTCATCTCGAAAACTCTTATCGAGGACAGACTCGTTACTCCTAAGGCAAAGGCACTTTATGCCATACTTTGCAATTGGCCTCAAGGATACGACTGTTCTCTTAAGAACTTATCAGATGAGATGAGGATTGGTAAAGAATCCGTTTCAGATCTTCTTAAGGAATTGGAAGATCAGGGATATGTTGAACGGAACCAGATCAGAGGACCCGATGGCAGATACGGAATTACCAAGTATCAAGTATTCACGAAACCAACACATTAACAACTATGAAAGGAGGCGGCTATGGTAAGTAAAAATGGAGAACGTCCTGTTCAGATTCATTTTCGAGTAACGCCTGGCGAATACGAGAAAATACAAAACGACGTTAGTAAATCCGGGCTAAGACTTAGCGAGTATGCAAGAAGAATCTTAAAGGGTGAGACCGTTGTGGCTGCTCCTCCGGTTGAACTGAACTATCTTATCCGTGAACTTAAGCGAATAGGCAGCAACCTGAATCAGCTTCTGAAAAAATTGAATGTTCTTGGGGTTGCTCATCCGCTGGAGTTGGAAAGATGTGCTTGCGATATTCAGGAGATTTTAAATCTGATCTATGATACGTATCGCCCTAAGGGGGGAAAAGACTGATGGCAGTAACATCACTATGGGCTGTAAAGTCAAAAGTCGGCAATGCTCTTGACTATATCATGAATCCGGAAAAGACAGTCGAAAAACCTGAGTTAAGCCCGAGTGCTATTGCAGCAAGGAAGGCGGTCGGAGATGTTATCGACTATGCAGGAAATGCAGATAAGACCGAACAAATGATGTATGTTACCGGGATCAATTGTACACCCGAGACCGCTGCTGAAGAGTTCATGAACACCAAGCGTTATTGGGGTAAGATCGGCGGGTGACTAGCTTATCACGGATACCAAGCGTTTCTTGAAGGCGAAGGCGAGATCACGGCTGAACAAGCTCATGAGATTGGAGTCAGGCTTGCGCAAGAGTTATGGGGTGACAGGTTTGAGGTAGTTGTTGCTACTCATCTTAATACCGGTCATTATCACAACCATTTCGTAGTCAATTCTGTATCCTTCATGGATGGATATAAATATGTCAGGTTCAACTCTGATTACAATCAGATGCGTGCTGTTAGTGACAGGCTGTGCAAAGAGTACAACCTGAATATTGTTAAGAGTAATAGCCATACAAGAGGCAAATCCTATGCCGAGTGGCGTGATGAGAAGCAAGGCAAAAAGACTGTGCGAGGAACTATCAGAGATGATATTGATTACGCTATAAGTCAATCCAGAAGCGAAAGAGAGTTCGCCGGGACGATGAAAGAGCTCGGATACGAATTCAAGTTCTATAAACCTGATGGTACCCCGTATGAGCATCCCGGCCTTAAGCCGCCGGGTGCCAAAGGATATTTCAGGTTTCGTGGTCTGGGCCAAAACTACGAATATGATTCCATAAGAAGGCGTATCATTGAGAACACAACTGTTCCGGGTACGCCTTTATTGGTGGAAAAGACTTCGAGCTCTGCCTTTAATCCTAGGCCGAATGAGACTGCACTTTCTTCTCAGTACCGTCTGTATGTTATAAGGCTCTTCTCTTATTCCAAAAGGTCCAGAAGGACCAAACGTGAATATATCCCGTATGCCTTGCGAGAAGATATTGCAAAGCTCGATCAATATATCGAGCAGATGGATTTCCTATATCAACATAAGATAGGAGATACTATTTCCCTTCAAAGCAAGAAAGATGCTCTCTTATCAGATCTGAAGCATCAGATCGTCGAAAGGCGGAAACTCTACACTGTTAAGGAACGTGCTGAAAGGCAAAATGACAGCACTCTGCTGATGCAGGCAAAAAAAGAAATTAGCGACATATCACGAAAAATACACGATATCCGCAAGGAGATTGCCTTATGCGATGCAGTCGCTGTCAGTTCAGACAGAGTAGCTCAATGTCTTGAAGATCTTTCTAAGAAGCCTGAACTTGATAAGCCCAAGTCCAAATCTGAACAGAAGAAAAGAATCGTTCATAAAAAGCAAGATATGACACTTTAACCTCCAAATTGTCCATTAACAAGCCATGTCTTGCATGTTATCTGCACGCCACTCTTAACCGGGTGGCGTATTTACATGCCCTTCGGGGCAAATACTAAACAAGGAGGAAAAACATGGCAGTAGAAAATGAAACAGCCGATCAGGTCGTCAGAATGGTACTGCAAGGCAGTGAGGTTGTGCTCAAGCTTTCCGGAGAAGCGAGTTTGAGAATCGGACAGATGATCTATACCGCTCTGAAGGATGGTCACACAACCAAGGGCAAGGCGACGCTTTGGGAGTTCTTGAAGTCTGGTAAGGATCAGAAGATGTTCCGAATACCTGACGCATATCTTAAGGCGTTCACTAAGGCCAGCAAGAAGTTCGGGTTCCCTTTTGTTGTCATGAAAGACAAGACGAAGAATGACGGCTATACGGACATTATGTGTTATGCCGCAGATGCTTCCAAGGTCAATCGTGTAATTGAGAACTTCAACCTCTTGGTCAAACAGGTCGAGATCGTCAAGCCTGAGGTCAAAACGGATACGGGAGAACTCGTAAAGCCGTTGGGTATGCAGCTCGCTGTTCCCTTGGAGCTTATTGATGGCATTCCTGATCCCAAGTCTCAGGGCAGAAGGCTCTACTCTGAACTTCAGAAGTATGCAGCCAAGATGAAAGCAAACGGTCCTCAGATCGTTGAGCCTGTCGGATTACTCTGTAAGCCGAATGGCCACTACGAAATTCTTCCCGGTCAGGGTTCCAAGAGACTCATGGCATTAAGGCTTGCCGATTACAAGACAGCCGTAGCAGACATCTCGGTCCCTAAAAAGGAAGGTATCGAAGTCAGAGCTGAGAACATCGATGCAAGGACGCTTCAGGAACGAACAATACCTGGAGAAACCAAAAAGGATCCGGTACCCGATGAGACGTTCCCTACCAAGGAAGAGGGTCAGACCGTAAACCCTACTATGGCCCGAACGTCACGCGACCCAGCGTCCGGGCTAGGCTCCGAGCAGAGATCGAGAAAAGAAGATCGAATGACATATACGGTCAATCCTGAGGATCGTCCTTCAGTTCGTAAAAAGCTTGAAGAAGCCAAAAAGATCTCAGCCGAAAAGCAGGTCGCGAAAGATCTCGTGAAGGCGTTACACAGATCCGGGCCGCCTAAGAATCTGAGGTGATCCCAAGTGAGAAAGCCGGAAAACAAGTTTTCAAAAACGAGGATCATCTT
>CAJOJI010000135.1 GCA_905234715.1 uncultured Saccharofermentans sp. | reverse complement strand
TGAGGTAAATGGCTATGACAGGATCCAACAAGAAGATTGGTATAGTCTTTCCGGAAAAGGACAGTTCACCCCTTGATGCTCTTTTCCGGGAATACCAGCAGCAATTACAAGAGCTCAAGTCCCGTCAGTACCAGGAATATAACCGCCGGGAAAATAAGAACTTAGTGCTTCTCATAGGTTTTTTCACGCTTTCGTTCATTTTGTTCTTAATCGCTTTTGTAAGCGTAAGCGTGTCCGGGAACACTCTCCTCAACATAGTATTTGGGGCACTGACCATTTGTAGTGTGATAATTACATGTGTCTTTTCCGAAAGAGACAGAACCATCAAAACGGAAAGACAGAATTGGTCATCCCAAATCTGTGATGAAGCATCCCAACTTGGTTTTTCTCTTACCTCGGATGATGTATATGCCATTATGGAAGGCAATTTCAAGGATTTAAGCGGAGGATAAGACCATGATATCAATGACCACTACCTTTAACCGCCTGAAAGAACAGTTCTTAAGAGCTTTAGACGGCGAACTTCTGTCAGGCGACGGCGAAACGTATAAGGAGGCATCTGAAGCAGATTGCAGAGCACAGGCAATATCCATCTTTGATTATGTAGTCTGTGCAGCGTTGGAAGCAGCTCAGAGCGGAAGAGCTTTGGAGAAAGTGATGGAATCAAACGGTGTCAATCCGAGAGATCCGCAGATCTTCAAGGACTATCAGCACTTCGTTATTAAGGATGAAAAAGAATATAAGACCAGGGAAGAATACCACTTTGGTGATAAGGAGGATTCCAATGACTGTTGATTCTTTAAGGAATTTTTTTATTGTAGCAATCTATTTGGTAGGAAGTGTAACCCTTGCATTGGGTTTTATCTCTTTGATACGAACTATTCTGGCAACGGCAGCGGGCCAACCTATACGAAAATGGGTATTACGTACTGTTGTTTTATGTTCTGCCGGTACAATACTGCTCGGCTCCGGAATCTGGGGACGAAAAATAGTTGAGGAACGTCGTTGGAATCAGGCAATAGGCGAAAATTATACATTTTATATTGACGGTGTTCAGGTTAACCCTGACACGGTCGTTCGAAGCGACTATAAGATAACTTACGATGATGAAAATAAAAATGTAATGATGACTCGGTCAGATAGAAGACCACTTTGGTGATTCGTATAAGATCAGTCGAGATGAAGGAGGATTTATTCATGATTACCATTTTATTCAGAACGAACGAAGACAATCTGCCCAGCAAGCTCTGTCTGGACACTGCCACATCGATCTATATGTCACCGGATAGAAAGGTCATAGTCGAAACGGAAGGTGGCATTGATTACATCTCGGGTAATGAAATCGGCGAAACCCGCTTCGAAACTTGTCTGAGGAACGGATATGACGAAGGCAGATTGGATCTGACAGAGCAGGAGTTTGGTCTTTTCGACATCTATGAACCGTTTGAAGATATCGGTGACGATGACGAAGATGATGAAGACTGAAATACAGGAGAATGTTCATGCTTACTCTTCCAATAAAGAAACAATGGTATGACATGATACTTTCCGGCGAGAAAAAAGAGGAGTACAGGGAGATCAAGCCGTATTACACCAAGCGATTTCTCAGCTGCGGACTCCTGAAAGAATCCGATATTCCGGAAGACGGAAAGATAAAGATAGGCCCGGGCGGCCCGGCCATAATAAGACTCAGGAACGGGTACTCGGCATCCTCACCGTCGTTTGATGTTATCTGCGTTCTGAAGATAGGCGAAGGCAAAGCTGAATGGGGTGCCACGCCCGGAGAAAAATACTACGTTTTGGAGATCCTGAGTATTGAATAAATCAATGTGTCATTGTATAATGACATTGTAAGCGAAGAATAAGACTAAAGGAGGTAACAGATGTTGCAGACCAACGAGACCACATCCGAGTTTTACATCGGAAATAACATTGTTATAGATGACACAGAAATGATGCTCTCGATCCTTGAAAAGGAGACCGGGCTTGAAAACATTGACTTAAAAGACATGGCCGAATTCGTTGAAAGCCAGAAAGCCACAAAGTTTTATTTTGACAGAGCCCTCAATGGGAAGAATATCCTTGACTCAAGATCAGACATTGAATATCTCTGGGTGGATACGGGATTTCTGGATACAAGAGACAGGCCTCTTTTCCTCTCTCTCATCAATCATAAAGGGTATTTTTCCGGACATTTCATCGGCACTGCACATTACCTTGCAGGCACCGTAATCAAATATTATCCCGAGAACAAAAACAAAGTCATTGAAAACGAAGATAGATTCAAAGAAAAATACAAAAGAAAGATCGCAGATAGAGAGATACCGAACCTTATGGGAAGATATCATGCGATCACCGAGATAAAGACAAATGCAAAGCCGGAAGCTGCAACGGTTACTGTTGCAAGCAGAGAAGCAAAGATCAGGGAATACTGGGACAGCAAGCCGCTGGACATCACCAATGATATCGCAGATATCCTCCTGGTAAACAACTGGCAGAGCATCAGAGGCCTCGACAGATATATCAAGATCATCGGCGTCAGGATCCCGCAGCTTATAGAGCAGAACAAGACGGATTACTTCCATCGACAAATACGGTTCATCCGTCTGTGTCATTTACCGCAAGCACCTCTCGTTCAATCTCTATACGCCCCAGTGCATCATTGAGAGAAAGTCCGACTATGTAAGAGAAGGTTTTGAAGCAGGAGCAGACGACCTGAAACCTGTCACTTTCATGAACGACGAAGTCTTTGATGCCACGGCAGAGACACTGGATATCTCGCCGCGTGCTCTGGGACACATCATCGAGGAGAGGAAAGACAGGTTCCCGGAAGAAGCAAGAACACTTTCCGAAATGGCTATTGCCGGCAAGATCAGAAACGCCATCGATATCGGACTCAAGTTCCAGAGCTGCGACCAGACATACGTTAAGCCGAGTTATTCCGGCAGAGACGGTAAGATCGCATGGCTCATGCCTCTTCACATCAACAGGGAAGTGACAGAAGAACCCGAGCTCGTTCTCGTCATTGTTAAAAACGATCAGTTCTATGAGATCAAGACCATCCTGCCTTATGATGAATTCGTCAAAGACAAACTGACTGCACTCTCGCTCTATGGCAGGCTTTGGTAAGGAAGAAACTGAATGGATATCACTAATCTGATACAGTTGAGCATCGCTTCCACATACCTGATGTTCTTTAACATAACCCTCTTTGTTTTGGGTTGCTTCTTCCTTCGGACAGTAACGACCAAGACTTCGCACAAAGCCTGGTTGGTCATTACAATCTGCGGGGCCGTATTAGGTGTCGGATTATTTATAACACAGTACGTTTCAAAACTGAGCTTGTGGAACAACGCCGTTGAATCCGGTTATACATTCTGCGACGATCAGGGCAATGTAATGATTCCGGGAAGTTTTAATCCGGGAGATTATGTGCCAGATTACGATACGGCGGACAAGAAAGTGACTTTGAGACCAAAATACATTTAACAGGAAACAGATGATAAGACTATGACCAAACTTATTGGATACGATCAGCTTAGAGATTACCAGAAAGACTGTGTTGACACTCTCAATAAGATCGAGAGCGGAAAGCACCTTGTCCAGATGGCGACAGGGCTTGGTAAGACCGTGGTATTTTCAAACATCAACCGTCCCGGCCGTACTCTCGTGCTCGCACATAGAGAAGAGCTCATCAACCAGCCTGTAAAATACTTCGACTGTCCCGTCGGATTTGAACAGGCAGGGAGAAGATCTAACGGTGAAGAAGTTGTCTGTGCATCTGTCCAGTCTCTTGTAAGGAGACTCGATAGATTTCAGCCTGACGATTTTGACATGATTATCACTGACGAGGCCCACCATGCCGTAGCGCCGTCGTACAGGAAGATCTACGACTACTTCAAACCGAGGGTCCACTTCGGATTTACCGCCACGCCTAACAGAGGCGATAAACAGGGCTTGGGCCAGATCTACGATGACATCGTCTTTGAAAAAGACATCAGGTGGGGTATCGCCAACAACTATCTCACGGACATTAAATGTTTCCGTATCGACATCGGTTTCGACATCTCCAAGGTCAAGAGAAATAAAGACGACTACAACCTTCACGACCTTGCTGCCGCAGTGGATATCACTGAGCAGAATGAAGCTATTGCTGAAGCGTATGAAAAATACCGTGTCGGACAGACATTGATATTTGCCACAACGGTACAGCACGCACATAATATCGCAGAACTTATTCCCGGCGCAGTCGTTGTATCGGCTGATACACCGAACAGGGATCAGATAATACAGGACTTCACGGACCGTAAATTCCCCTGCCTTGTTAACTGTATGGTCTTTACCGAAGGCACGGATATGCCGCTTATCGAGACCATCATCATTGCAAGGCCTACGAAGAACTCCGCGCTCTATACGCAGATGATCGGCAGAGGTCTCCGCCTGTATCCGGGAAAGGAATACTTAACGCTCCTCGACTGTGTCGGAGCATCAGGCAAGAACGATATCGCTCCAGACCTCTTCGGTATCAAGATCACCAAGAAACAGTACGAGTCCATCAGCAAGGAAAAGGAAGACGACGGCATCATGCTGACAGAGATCGAGCCTGAGATGAACAGGCACTATGCTTGGAAGATCAATGCGACAGAGATCAATCTGTTTGAGAAAGAGAAAAATGTCAGCACTCACGGTGTCAATTTCACCAAGCTCCCGTCAGGCGGATTTCTTTTGTCTATGTCTGGATACTTGGATCGTATTATCGGTGAAGACGGCAAGCCGCACTTGGTAAGACAAGCTAAAGAAGGTGCCGAGAAAAAGACACTCTTTGTCGGCATAAAGATCCTGGTATCCGCACCGGACCTCCTGGATAAGAGCAGGATCGTCAAAGAAGTAAGAGTTGGGAACCAGTTCAAGAGGGAAGTCAGCGAACCTATGGACATCGGCATTGCTTTCGGTACCGTTTGGCGGACACTGAATAAGACTGAGATATATCAGCCTTTCAGAAAGCTCTGGGACAGAAGAGGCAACATCTGGGAATATGACCTTGCTTCAGACAAACAGAAAGCTCTGATTAAGCGAAAGATGAATCCCAAGCTCATTGCCGGAGTCGATTACGACACACTCACCAAGGGCGAAGCAGGAAGGATCCTGGATATCCTCTCAGGCAATAACGTCATGACGGGGTTTTGAATGGTCCGATTAAAGGCACGCACAGTAAAAAGAACTGTGCTATCGTAAATATTTAGAGGTACACAATGAATATTACATTATCAGATGAACAGGAAAGATTCGTACAGGCTGCATGTTCCGGGAAGAACATCCTGGTCGACGCCTGCATCGGATCAGGCAAGACGACTGCGATCCAGGAGCTCTGCAACAGGCTTCCCGGCAAGAGGATACTGTACCTGACATATAACAAGATATTGAAACTTGATGCCAAGGCCAAGATCACTAACAGGAATGTACTTGTCTCGAATTATCACGGCTATGCTTTTATGCTCCTCAAGAAGATAAACAAGTCATGCGGCATCGAAGAGCTCATCAAGACCTGTAACAGAGAAAAACCGCCTGTTGAAAAGTTCGATATGCTCATTATGGACGAATACCAGGATATCGACCAGGAAATCTCGGAATTTTTGACTCTCATCAAAGACTCAAATCCCGGGATGCAGATAATAGCAGTAGGCGACATGGACCAGAAGATCTATGACAGAACTCTCTTGGACGTAAGACAGTTCATGACAGAATTTCTGGGCACACATGACAATATGTATTTTACGAAGTGTTTCCGTATCTCTCCGGAACTCGCTGCAACGCTCGGACGCATCTGGGAGAAGCCGATAGACGGAGTAAATCCCGACTGTGAAGTCGAAGAAATGACGGAAGACGAGGCAATCCTGTTTCTGTCTCAGCACGATGCAAGCGAAGTGCTGTGTCTGGGTGCCAAGAACGGCAGTATGTCCAGCACGCTGAATAAACTTGAAACAGAGTTCCCGGAAAAATACAACAAGCAGACGGTCTATGCGACGATCGCGGACATGGACAATACCTGGAAAGCGATAGAGCCGGGACCTAATGTCGGTATCTTTACGACCTACGACAGCTGTAAAGGCTTGGAGAGACCTATCTGTGTCGTATTCGACTTTACAGAGTCATACTGGAGCACCAGAACCCGCTGCTTTAATGTCAGATACGAGATAATGAAGAACATCTTCTGTGTCGCAGCGAGCAGGGGCAAAAGGCACATCATATTCGTCAAACCCGACGAAGCCATGCTCAGCGAGGAGACATTGTCCACACCGACAGAATCCAGACCGGACTTTCCCAATGTCGATATGTCATCGATGTTCGATTACAAAAAGAGGGAAGATGTGGAAGCAGCGTACGAGTGTGTCAAAGCCAAAAAGATCGATGTCCCTGATACAAGTACCATCGAAGTCAAGTTCAAAGACGGCATGATCGACCTGTCTCCCTGCGTAGGCATTTACAACGAAGCATCATTCTTTTCCGCTTATGACATAGACCATGCTCTGAAGTACAAACTTGCTCATAAAAAAGACCAGTCCCTTCCTTACGGAGACTTCTTAGAGAACGCGACACTGGAAGAAAAGATCCTGTTCTATGTTGCTCTTGAGACAAACCAAAAGAGGTATTATACGCAGGCAGAAAGCGTCTATGTTGACGAGAACAGCTCAGAGCAGATGCACAGAAGACTCCTGGAAAGACTTACCCCGGACGAAGAAGTGCAGACAGAGTGCAGGATCGAATTTGCAGACAGGGACGGACAAAAGGCTTTTACTGCCAACGGGATGTGCGACGTGCAGCGCCCGGACTGTATCTACGAGTTAAAGTTTGTTCAGGAACTCCAGCATACGCACTTCTTGCAGCTGGCTTCTTACTTGGTCGCGAACAAACTTGAAAAAGGATACCTCTGGAACATCTATAACAACGCCATTTACGAAGTGAGCGTTCCTGACACAAGGAAATTCCTTAACGCCGTGTGTAATTGCGTAACAGGTGGTGTCCTGCCCAAATACACGCCTGTCGGAGGTGATCCGAAACCCAAGACCAAGATGGGCGAGATGTTGCAGAAGGCAAATAAGACCAGGATAAGAAAGAAGAACAGGAAAGATAACTAAGCACGATTGCCAAATAAATAAAACGCCTCGATCTCATTGACCGGGGCGTTTTATTATGGTGTCTTACAAATAAGGATTATTTTGCTTTGCCTTGATATATGAAGGGTGCATCTTCGAAGACAGCGCCGGTAATCAGCACATCTTCTCCGTCTTTGACCGCATAGTAGATCGTTTCAGGCCACGCACCGCCCGGAGCCATGTCAAGGACATACCTGTTGTTCTCCTGATCCCAAGTATAAGTTCCTCTGAATGTTCCCCAGGTGAAATCAAACTGGCAAGTGCCATCGGGATAACAATACAGCCTTTCGACCTGAAAATCTTCATCTATCTCGCGCTGACTGATATAAAGGGCATTGATCTTCTGACCGTTCTTATCTCCGCCGCAACTTGTCATGACAAAGCAGGACAGTGACAATGATAGGATCAGAGCACAAAGCACCATCTTTTTCCGATTCCTATTACATATTCGCATAGTGTTCTCCTTTCTTATCCGATGCTGAATGTATCATAATACTATCACATAAATAAGAGAACAAATGTTCCACGCGGAACATTGTTACGACCTTGGCGGGAACTCATATCCGATGGTATGATCGGGCTTTAAGACCAGGTAAGCATCGAACTTCCTTCCGGATTTACCGGTAAAACCCTTAATCAGGTCAGTCTTACCTTTTGCCAGGAGCTTCTTTACCTGTGTCTCGGTAATTGCCTTGGGCGCATCCTTGCTGCCCATCTTCTTCCAGATGACGAAATCACACACACCCTGACCGCCGGTGCAGGACCAGCATATCTTACGTTCAACCACGTCTCTGCCACACTTAGGGCACTTGCCGACCACGTTAAGTCCGGCTGATTCCATGCCTTCAGGT
>CAJOJI010000134.1 GCA_905234715.1 uncultured Saccharofermentans sp. | reverse complement strand
CTGTCCACGCCAGGATGTTTCCTATCGGGAACCATCCGAAAAGGATAACAAACACAGAGATCGCTATCATTACAGTAACAAAGAAAAGAATATTGCGGACAATAAGCGCCATATTCTTTATCAGGATATCTGACAGGAAGAAGTTCTGAGCAATGGTGATTATCAATGCAAGGAAAAACAACTGCAATAATGTTGCTGAAGAAAGACCTTCAGAACCTAATGCAAACAAAGTCGATAATGACCTTGCTTCATTGCCTATGATCAGATTGATCACTATGAAGATCAGGACCATGATCCCGTACGTCGTGAAGAGTTGCTTAATATAATCGAAAACCGTTTTTTTATCGTCCATTACCTTAACCCCAGCTTCCTTCTAAGTTCATCGGAATACATGCGAGAAACGACGATCTGCTCGCCGTTTTGCAAAGTTATCCTGATCTTCCTGTTTACATCAGCCTTCAAACTCTTGATCTTACGAAGGTTTACGATGCTGTTCTTGCTGATCCTCAGGAAGTCACGCTCTATGAGTTCCTTTTCGATCTCATAGAGCTTTAATTCCGACTCGTAGTTTTCTGAATTCGTATAAACGAATGTCTTTCTGTCGACAGCTTCGATATAAAGGATCTTATCCGTCTCGAGAAGATACGTCTCATTGTCTTTACGGACGGCGATCTGCATGTCGATCATGCGCATCATGGCGACCATCCTCTCAATGTCGTTATTCAGATGCGGTGCTCTTATGATGACTTCCGTGTCGTCATATTTTCCGTCTATGTCAAGGTTGATCTTCATCATTCAAGTCCTTTTCTCTTGAAAGCGACGAAGAAGAGTGAGATTGCAAGGACTGCATTTACCGCAATGACAAGCATTGTCTCAGTCTTAATTCCGTCAAAAGTCATATTGCCAAGAAGTTCGCGGATCTGCTGTGTATAGAATATCCCGGCTACCTTTTCTATTTTATCATTGAACATCGCAAGCATGGGTGCAAAAGAGAATACGAGCATCACAGGAAGCGACAGAGAAGTTGCAACCATCTGGTTTGCAGCGAAAACTCCGATACATGCGCCGATCGCAATGGAGATGATAAAGCCTGCAGCCATTACGCCGAGATAGAAAGGAATGTCTCCCGAAGGAAGCGTGGATGATATAAATCCTGCTCCGGCCATGCAGATAGTCCATACATATATGCCGATTCCGGCAAGGTATTCCCACGGCCTTACATTTGCCATCATGAGAACGCGCAGAGTATTTTTCTCCTTCTCTTCTGCGATTATCGATGCAACAGCCGTAAGAGGCGCCATGCCCATATACATTACGGAAAACAGTTTGGCAAAAAACAGTTCGGGCATATCGGGAATACTGATTGCATGCTCAAAGATAAGTGTCAGCACGGGAAACATCACAAACTGGATAAGGACCGTCTTATTTTTTAACGTATCCTTTATCTGCTTCTTTATTATCACTCCGATATTACGCATATCCGGCCTCCTCATCATCTTCAAGTTTTCTTCCTGTAAGTTCGATAAACACCGTTTCAAGATCAGGTTCTGACGAATGTATCGTCTCCACCTTTCCTTCTGACATAAGGCTCATTATCTGTGATGCAGATTCAGCGCCGTGTCCAAGTTCAATGTCTTCACCGGTAGTAAGGTGAATGTTTATCGTCTTTTTGTGGTTATATTTCCTGCAGAGTTCCTCGGGAGCGCCTCTGTCAACGATCTTTCCTTCGTTAAGCAGCGCCACTTCATCGCAGAGCACATATGCTTCCTCCATGTTATGAGTCGTAAGGAATATCGTGCATCCTTTTTCTTTGCATTCAGTAATCAGTTTATGGATATATTTTGATTGCCCCATGCGAAGCGTATCTTAGGTGATACCATGAATACTCTCGCGAGCTGAAGTCTTGCGCGCATACCCTTTGAGAGCTTCATTGCAGGCTTCTTTGCACTGTCTGCAAGACCCACCTTAATCAACGTATCCATTATCTTTGAATGATCGATCTGATATATGTCAGCGAAAACCTTCAGGTTATCTGTGCATGACATACGCTCATACAGACCGTGGTTATCCATCATGATCCCTATCTGTTTCTTATCGATGCCAGTAAGCGTTCTGACATCCTTGCCGAGAACACAGATGTCTCCACCGTCAAAATCAAGCTGGTCTGTGAGTATCTTAATAAGTGTTGTCTTGCCAGCGCCTGAAGGTCCGAGCAGCCCGAATATCGTACCTGGCTTAATATCGAGATCTATGCCTGAGAGGACTTTTTTTCCAGCAAAGCTTTTGCAGATTCCATTTGCTCTTATCATGGATTAACTCCTTATGTTCGTTTGTTGTTGGCACAAAACTAACAAAGTCCCAAAAGGCGTTCAATAGACTGTTACATGAGTTGCCGTTTATGTGTAATAAGTTGCCAGGATTAGCACTTTACTGAAGTTCTATCGTATCTTTATATTTCTCGAAAAGTTCATGTGAATACTCTTTAGGCATATCCGATTCTCTTACAAATTTCCATAGAGCTGCAGCCGCTTTCAAACGTTCACCATATACCGCAGTTGCTTCATCAGCACAGAAGTCCTTAACAAACCTGTTCCACTGAAGAGCTGATTTATCGTATGTGGCATATTTTTTTCTGCCGTAGTAGATATCCAGAAGATCACCTAGTGTAAATGATTCATCTCCTGATTCCTTAACGGCTTTTGCGGTTGCGACCATATCGACATTGAACTTGAAATTCTGATCACCCGTCTGCTCTTTGAAGAAGTCTCTGAATCTGTTTCCGAATGTAAAACCGCATTCGATAAGACCGGTATCGCAGGTAAGTTCTTTAACTGCTTTCCTGGGCTTAACACTTCTCTTTTTAACAGGCGTAATCTTCTCACCCGCAAAATAAGATCTGATGACGTTATTTAGCTCGATCTTGCTTCCGTCAGACTTAAGGCCGTGTACTTTGCATATCTTTATGAGTTCCTCTCTGTACCAGTAGTACCTGCTGAACTCTTCAAATGATTTAATGCTGTCAAAATCAGGCCTTTGCATAAACTAGATATTCTCCATCGTGTGATGCGTAACGATCATCCTGTCATTAACGGTTATTATCCCAATCAGATTCTTACCGTATGATACTACAGGAGGAACGAATGCAATATCGGAAATCCTTATTTCGCCGTATTCTGTCCTAATATCAGACCTCATGAGATTTGTTATGCTGAGATCCTTTTTCATTTTGCCGTAATTCATAACCTCGGCGAAAATGGAAGTCGTTCGTGTGTGATATGTCCCCGCTGACTCAAGACTTAAAGTGTCAATAAGAGTCGGATCAATACTTCCGATAAAATGCAGAACACTGTAACGTGTTTTCGGATCATCAAGATTTTTCTTCATCAGCTTATTGATCTTAACTGCATTCTCACCAACGCTTAATCTGTTGTTATATCTGTAGCTGATATGAATGCCTGTTGCGAAATTTCCCATGTTGCGGCTTACCGTTAATCTTCCGTCAACAGCAAATCCGACGTCTGCTTTAAACGGCATGTCTTTTATCCATAAAGCAACAAAATATGAAGTAAGAGAACACCCTGCTTCTTTTGACTTAGCAAGAAAATCTTTCAGCGTATCCTCGCCGTATTCATCGACAACAGTTTTTGTCTTATGAGTCTTCCAAAAATACCCGTATGCTTCGTCCATGTCATCATAAGTAAACACATGCTTTATCTTCGCCCAGCGCTTATTCCAGAACTTAACGAACGACCTGTAAAGATACGGCATTCCGCTGTCTTCAGGCAATGCCGATACGGGAAGATTTGCAAAAGGAACAAAGCTTATTTCTTCACCTGCATATATGCTCAAAAACGATTCTATGAAATAGAGCAACGACTTGCCGTCACCGCCCAAATGATGCATCAGGAAAATGATTCCGTCAGGCGATAAGAATGCTCTTATATACTCGCCTTCCTCAATCCTGAAACGTATTCTTTCATTGGCATTGATTATTTCTTCAAACCCTAAAGACGTTTCTTTGATGCTGCTCTTGGGAGTATCACAGTCAACATAAAACGCATCGCCGTTTTCTTCAATGACAACTTTGGAATTCAATATCTCATATGAAGAAACTGCTTTTTCAAAAGCCTTTTCGAGCTTCTCGAAAATAACTTCACCTTCAATTCGCACGCGCATCGAAATAACCATGTTCACGTCGAACAGGTTCTCGCGTTCTGTTTCTATTTTGTATCTCATATGTATTGTCTGATCGCTCTGACCCACATCTTCATTGCGATGCTGTGCGGCGTGACTTTAGAAAGGAATCTCATGTATTTGAAATAGAATGAACAGACAGATACGTCTTTGCCCTTATGAGAATCTTTCAAAGCGGCTTCAACCACTTTGGAAGCAGGCGTCATTCCGGGATATTTAATGTCCTTTCCCTGATTGGTTTTGGGAAGCATCTGTGTATCTACCCAGCCCGGGCAGACTGCTGTGCATGTAATGTCGGGATTCTCTATATTAAGGCTTCTCGTGAACGAGAGAAGATATGCTTTGCTTGCCGAATACAAAGCGATATAAGGATTAGGCTGGAATGCAGAAGCGGATGCGACATTCATGATAAAAGAACCCTTCATCATGTAAGGAATACATGCCCTGCAGATAAGCGTTGCGGACTTATCGTTGATGTCGAGCATATCGCTTATTTCTTCCAGTGAAAATTCCGATACGGATTTCATCTTTGCAACGCCTGCGTTGTTAACCAGATACTTAATTTCCGGCTTATCTGATTCGATCTTACTGCAGAAAGAAAAGATATCATCTCTGTCTGAAAGATTAACTCTGACGGGAACTATCTTATCTCCGTATTTTTCTTTCAACGAAGAAAGCTTATTCTCGCTTCTTCCTACCGCCCACACTTCATCGACTTCAGAAATAAGGCTCTTAACGAATTCCTCGCCGATATCTCCCGTGGCACCTGTGATTATTGCGATCATTATCAGTCCTCCAGAAGGATCCTTGAAAGATCATTTGAATTGATCATGACGGAATCTGCTGTATAAAGACTCTTTACCGCATAAAGATAAACGACGCCCCAGTAGAACTCTGAAAGTTTGCGTGAATTGCCTGATACGACCGTTCCTTCTTTCTGGCCCTGCTTGATTATCTTCTCCGTGGTCTTATAGAAAGTCTGGTCTGCTTCACCTTCTAAAAGTCTCTGTGTGAAAAGAGCAATACCTGCTGCAAACATCTCGTCCTTTAAGCTCTTTATCACATAATCTGACATCTTCTTTATCTTCTGATCTGCAGGCAGAGGAAGCTTTGCGAGCATGGCAAGCTTATCATTTCCTGCGATCTTATCTGATATCGCAAATATCTCCGCATAAAGGTCTTCTTTTGAATTGAAATAGATA
>CAJOJI010000133.1 GCA_905234715.1 uncultured Saccharofermentans sp. | reverse complement strand
ACCGTTGATGCGGAGATAAAGATAGTAACAGGCCCTACAGAGAGCTTCCGATGCTGAGAGTGAAGCGGGAACCGGATTATCAAATGGACCGCGGAGGGTGCATTAAATGTGCAACGTGCGACTCGCGTAAGCAGTCCGGGATATGTTGGTATCCTATGAGTGGCGTCTCACAAACGCAAAGCCAGGGTGGCACCGCGGATTATGTTTAATTCGTCCCCGGCAGGAACACTTAAATTCCTGTCGGGGATTTTTTATTTCCGGCAGAACAACCAACCGGAAGGAGAAAAAGAACATGATTAAGACGGCAATTGAAAAGATCGTAAACAAAGAAGATCTCACTTACGAAGAGGCTTATGAGACGATGAATGAGATCATGGGCGGTATGTCAACATCCACCCAGAACGCAGCATTCCTCGCTGCATTGTCCACAAAGAGCGCAAGATTCGAGACTATCGATGAGATCACAGGCTGCGCTGCAGCAATGCGTGAGCATGCGCTGAAGGTTGATAAGCAGGGCATGGAAGTCCTCGAGATCGTAGGCACAGGCGGAGACAGGGCAGGAAGCTTCAACATCTCAACAACATCAGCTTTCGTAGCGGCTTCTGCTGGCATCAAGGTAGCAAAGCACGGCAACCGCGCAGCATCTTCAAAGTCAGGTACTGCAGACTGTCTCGAGGCTTTGGGAGTAAACATCAATCTTGAACCCGAGAAGTGCGTTGAACTTCTTAAGAGCGTCGGTTTCTGCTTCTTCTTTGCACAGAAGTATCACACATCAATGAAGTATGTAGGCCCCATCCGTAAGGAACTGGGCTTCAGAACAGTATTCAATATCCTCGGACCTTTGACGAATCCCGCTCAGCCTGATTTCTATCTCTTGGGCGTATACGACCAATATCTCGTTGAGCCCGTTGCACACGTACTGAAGTCTCTTGGCGCTAAGCGTGCTCTCGTAGTTTACGGAGAGGATAAGCTTGATGAGATCTCAGTATCTTCAGAGACATTTGTTGCAGAACTCAAGGAAGACGGATCCATCTCAACATATGAGATCAAGCCTGAGGATTTCGGTTTTGCAAGAGGAACAAAGGACGATATCGCAGGCGGCACACCCGAGGAGAATGCAGAGGTTACAAGAGGCATTCTTGAAGGTAAGATCACTGATGTAAGAAAGAGCGTCGTATGCATGAATGCAGGTGCAGCCATCTATGCTTCAGGCAAGGCAAAGACTATCGAAGAGGGCGTAGGCCAGGCCAAGAATCTCATCGAGAGCGGCAAGGCTCTGGAAGCTCTTAACAAGTTCATCGAAGAATCCAATAAGTGATTAGATAAAGGTTAGGGAAATCATGGCAGACATTCTCGAACAGATTGCAGATAACAACAGGAAGATATATCTCGAGAAGAAACTTGAGGTATCGCTTTCCAAGGTGATGGATCAGGCTTTTGCAGTATCCGGAACTGACTTCGCTTTTGAGAAGAAACTCAAGGAAGAAGGAATGAGTTTTATCTGCGAATGCAAAAAAGCATCTCCTTCAAAGGGCGTCATAGCTGAGGATTTCCCTTATCTTGATATTGCAAGATCTTATGAGAAGGCAGGCGCTTCGTGCATCTCCGTACTTACCGAACCAAAGTGGTTTATGGGATCTCTTGATTATCTTGAAGACATCGCTTCGGAGGTCAGCATCCCGGTCTTGAGAAAAGACTTTACCATCGACGAGTACATGATCTATGAGGCACGCGCAAGAAAAGCATCAGCGGTACTTCTCATCTGCTCGATCCTTGATTCGAACACTCTTGGTAAATACATAAGACTTTGTGATGAACTTGGTCTTACGGCACTTGTCGAAGCTCATGATAAAAACGAATGCGACATGGCACTTGGTGAAGGTGCGAGAGTAATAGGCGTAAACAACCGCAACTTAAGAGACTTTACCGTAGATCCTTCCAACTGTTTAAGGCTCAGGGAATATATCGGAGACCAGGCTCTTTTCATCGCAGAGAGCGGAGTAAAATCGAGAGAGGATATCGTTCTTCTCGAGAAGGAAAAAGTAGATGCGGTGCTCATCGGTGAATCCATGATGAGAGCGGAAGATAAGACAAAGTTCTTGAATGACCTGAAAGGAATATCGTGATGTTTGGTACAGAACTTAAGATCTGCGGGCTTTCCAGAATGGAAGACGTCATTGCCGTAAACAGACACGGTGCAGATTATGCAGGCTTTGTTTTCTTCAAGAAGTCCAAAAGATACATAGATCCCTACAAAGCCGGTGAGTTGATAGAATTCTTAAGGTCTGATATAAAGTCTGTCGGAGTCTTTTTGGACGAACCGCTGGACAGCGTTATATCGACTGCCAGGATAAGCGGTGTCGAGATGATCCAGCTTCACGGCCATGAGTCTGAAGAATACGTTGAATATGTTAAGCGTACATTGGAGCGTCCCGTTATCAAGGCTTTCAAGGCAGATGAGGAAGGCGCTCTCGAAAAGGCCCTGCACACAACTGCAGATTATGTCCTGATAGATTCGGGAGCAGGCACCGGAAAGAAGTTCGACTGGAATATTCTTAAGGATTTTAAGAGGGAGTATTTCCTTGCAGGAGGACTTGATCCCGATTCAGTAGGAGAAGCCATAAGCCTGTTGGAACCGTTCGCGGTCGACGTAAGTTCAGGCGTCGAGACAGACGGAATAAAAGATGAGAAGAAGATCGAAAGTTTTATTAAAGCTGTAAAGCATGGAGGTAGATATGCCTGATTCAAAGGGAAGATTCGGAATACACGGCGGACAGTATATCCCCGAGACTCTGATGAATGCGGTAATTGAGCTTGAAGAGGCTTATAACCACTATAAGAATGATCCTGAGTTCAACAAGGAACTTACGGAATTATTAAACGAATATGCAGGACGTCCGTCCAATCTCTACTATGCTGAGAAGATGACAAAAGACCTTGGCGGCGCCAAGATATATCTTAAGAGGGAAGACTTAAACCACACAGGTTCCCACAAGATCAACAACGTATTGGGCCAGGCTCTCCTTGCAAAGAAGATGGGCAAGACCAGACTCATCGCAGAGACAGGAGCAGGTCAGCACGGCGTTGCAACAGCTACTGCAGCTGCACTCTTCGGTATGGAATGCGTTGTCTTCATGGGCAAGGTCGATACCGAGCGTCAGGCATTAAACGTTTACAGAATGAAGCTTTTGGGTGCTGACGTTGTACCTGTAACATCAGGAACCGCAACACTCAAGGATGCTGTATCCGAATGCATGCGTGAGTGGACTACAAGGATCGACGATACTCATTACTGTTTAGGTTCAGTCATGGGTCCTCATCCTTTCCCGACTATCGTAAGAGATTTCCAGGCTGTTATCTCACGTGAGTCAAAGGCTCAGGTAATGGAGAAAGAAGGCCGTCTTCCTGATTATGTTCTCGCTTGCTGCGGCGGCGGTTCAAATGCCATCGGATCTTTCTACCACTACATTGAAGATAAGAGCGTTAACCTTATCGGCTGCGAAGCTGCCGGAAGAGGTATCGATACATTTGAGACGGCTGCTACCATCAACACGGGCAAGCTCGGAATCTTCCACATGAAGTCTTATTTCTGCCAGGATGAATACGGCCAGATCGCACCTGTTTATTCGATCTCTGCAGGCCTTGATTATCCCGGTATCGGTCCTGAGCATGCGATGCTCCACGATACGGGCAGAGCACAGTATGTGGCTGTTACTGACGATGAGGCCGTAAATGCTTTTGAGTATCTGTCCAGAACCGAAGGAATCATCCCTGCGATAGAATCCGCACACGCCGTTGCCCACGCTATTAAGCTTGCTCCCACACTAGATAAGGACAAGATCATGGTCATTACGATCTCCGGCAGAGGCGACAAGGACTGTGCAGCCATCGCACGTTACAGAGGGGAGAACATCAATGAGTAATATAGCTAAAGCATTTGAGAACGGTAAAGCGTTCGTTCCTTTTATCACATGCGGAGATCCCGATCTTGATACGACTGCACGCTGCGTTGTTGAGATGCAGAAGGCTGGTGCTTCACTGATCGAGCTCGGTATCCCTTTTTCAGACCCTACGGCTGAAGGCCCCGTCATCATGGAGGCAAGCCTTAGAGCTCTCGAAAACGGCTGCACGACAGACAAGGTTTTCGAGATGGTAAAGCGCCTTAGAACAGAACTTAACGTCACTGTGCCCATGGTATTCATGACATATGCAAACGTCGTTTTCTCATACGGCATCGAGCGTTTCTGCAAGAAGGCTTCAGAGTACGGTATCGACGGAATCATCCTTCCTGATGTTCCTTATGAGGAAAAAGATGAGTTCGACGGCATTTGCAAGCAGTACGGTATCGATCTCATTTCGCTTATCGCGCCTACATCAGATGAGCGTATCTCTATGGTTGCTTCATCCGCAACAGGCTTTATCTACATCGTATCCAGCCTTGGCGTTACGGGCGTAAGAAGCCAGATCACTACAGACATTCCTTCGCTCTGCGCGGCTGTAAAGGCGGCAACTGATGTTCCTTGTGCGATCGGCTTCGGAATCTCGACTCCCGAACAGGCTGCTAAGATGGCCGCAAGCGCCGACGGAGTAATCGTCGGATCGGCCATCGTAAAGATCGTAGCCCGGTACGGAAAGGACGCTCCGGAGCATGTCGGAGAGTATGTAAAGTCTATGGTTGACGCAATTAAGTGAACAATCATTAAATCTTTTGAATTTAACTAAGAATAGGGGGGCTTTTCGGTTGAAATGCCCCCCTCGCTTTTATATAATTAACACTCGGAAACTATATTTCATTCCACCAACAAATTCCTTGAAAGGAAAGGAGAAATAGACATGATTTATTCAACAGAGATCAAGAACATGTGCTCTGTTCATCAGGGTGTTCATCACGGTGCTGCACCGATCCCTGAGGAAGCAAAGTGGGTAAGCTCCAAGGAGATCAAGGACATCTCCGGTTACACACACGGTATCGGCTGGTGTGCACCTCAGCAGGGCGCTTGCAAGCTGTCTCTTAACGTTAAGGACGGTATCATCCAGGAGGCATTGGTTGAGACAATCGGATGCTCCGGTATGACACACTCCGCTGCTATGGCATCTGAGATCCTTCCCGGACTCACAATCCTTGAGGCTCTTAACACAGACCTCGTTTGCGATGCTATCAACACAGCAATGAGAGAGCTCTTCCTCCAGATCGTTTACGGTAGAACACAGAGTGCTTTCTCTGAGGACGGACTCCAGATCGGTGCTGGCCTCGAGGACCTCGGTAAGGGCGCACGTTCAATGGTAGGTACAACATACGGTACACTCGCTAAGGGTCCCCGTTACCTCGAGCTCACAGACGGTTATATCACAGACCTTGCTATCGACGAGAACGACGAGATCATCGGATACAAGTTTGTTAACTTCGGTAAGATGATGGACTTCATCAAGAAGGGTGACGATCCGGCTACAGCTCTTGAGAAGGCTTCCGGTAAGTATGGACGTGTTGATGATGCCGTTAAGTTCATCGACCCGCGTAAGGAATAAGGAGGAATGACAAATGGCAGATTTATTTGAATCATACGAGAGAAGACTCCCCCAGATCAACGCTAAGCTTGCTGAATATGGAATCGCTTCCATCGAAGAAGCTGAGAAGATCACAAAAGATGCAGGTCTTGATGTATATCACCTCATCGAAGGCATTCAGCCTATCTGCTTCGAGAACGCTAAGTGGGCTTACACAGTAGGCGCTGCTATCGCAATCAAGAAGAACTGCCGCAAGGCTTCCGATGCTGCTGCAGCTATCGGTGAAGGCCTCCAGGCTTTCTGCATTCCCGGTTCCGTTGCTGACAGACGTAAGGTAGGTCTTGGTCACGGTAACCTCGGTAAGATGCTCCTCGAAGAGGATACAGAGTGCTTCGCATTCCTCGCTGGTCACGAGTCATTCGCAGCAGCAGAGGGCGCTATCGGTATCGCTGAGAAGGCTAACCGTGTTCGTCAGAAGCCCCTCAGAGTTATCCTTGACGGTCTCGGAAAGGATGCTGCTAAGATCATCTCCAGAATCAACGGCTTCACATATGTGGAGACAGAGTATGACTACAAGACAGGCGAGCTCAAGGAGCTCTCCAGAACATGCTACTCCAAGAACCCTGATTCTCCGAGAGCAAAGGTTAACTGCTATGGTGCAGATGACGTTCAGGAAGGTGTTGCAATCCTTTGGAAGGAGAACGTTGACGTTTCCATCACAGGTAACTCCACCAAT
>CAJOJI010000132.1 GCA_905234715.1 uncultured Saccharofermentans sp. | reverse complement strand
GGTGCATCGCAAATGTCCTGATCTGCACTTCGAAAGGCGTGCCCGTGTGGCTTACGACAGTCGTGTGGATGGACTGGTATTTGTTCTCCTTCGGCATCGCGATATAGTCCTTGAAACGGCCCGGAACATGCTGGTACATCTCGTGGATGATACCAAGTACCTGATAGCATTCAATGACTTCGTCTACGATTATCCTGCACGCGAAAAGGTCATAGATCTCATCGATCGTCTTACCCTTCTCGTGCATCTTCTTATAGATACTGTAAAAATGCTTCGGACGGCCTTCAATGTCGTAATGGACAATGCCGTTCTCTTCAAGCTTTGCGCGGATCTCGGAGACAACGTCTTCCATGAAATCTTCTCTCTGCGCGCGGTTGCCGTTAACGAGCTTTACGAGCTCATAGTAATCGTCCGGATGCAGATAACGAAGACACAGGTCCTCAAGCTCCCACTTGATCTTATAGATACCGAATCTGCCTGCGAAAGGAACGTAGATATCAAGCGTTTCCTGGGCTTTTTCGATCTGCTTCTCAGGACTCATGGACTTCAAAGTCCTCATGTTGTGCAGACGGTCTGCAAGCTTTATGAATATGACTCTGATATCGTCCGTAAGCGCTATGAACATCTTGCGCACATTGGATGCCTGGATGTCCTGCTTGGAATTATAGACAACGTTATCGAGGCTTAAGTTGAGCTTTGTAACGCCGTCAACGAGGCTGCATACAACAGGTCCGAACTTCTCGGTGACCATCGCATCGTCAACTATCGTATCTTCGATCGTATCGTGAAGGAGCGCTGCCTGGATCGTAGCTGAGTCTACCTTAAGATCAGCAAGAATGAGGGCAACTGAAACCGGGTGAATGATGTAAGGCTCGCCCGTCTTACGTCTCTGGTTGCGGTGTGCCTTATAAGCAAAGATGAAGGCCTTCTCCATCTTCTCGTTGTCCTCTTCAATATCTTTCTCTTCGAGTTTTGCGGCACGCGCGTAATCGTCGTAAATGGAGATTATCTTATTGAATCTTTCCTGAAGATCCTGGGGAATATCGGGCTTCTGGCTGTCGTCCTCAAGATAGGCGCGCTCGGCCTCAGCCTGCACCTCTTCTTCAGTAACGGGATTAAATGCCTTGTCATTCTTACCCTTATTCACCTTGTATTCTCCTATAGACCTCAGATTCACTGAGTTTTACTTTATTGCCCGTTGCCAGGATGTTGAAGCATACCCTCGTGGGTGTGATCGTTCTGAGCCTTATCAGGTTGGAGTCAGCGAAAACCTCAAGGCATCTTTTTACCTGGAACGGAGTTACCGATACATCATAATTGTTAGACACTAATCTTGCAAGAAGTCTGATATCTGCCGTGGACATCGCCGTACCGCCGAAGCGCTCGATCGCCTTGTAGCAGACACCGTACTGCTCGGCAGTAGGTCTCATGGAGCTCTCAATATTCTCGCCCGGAGCCATCTTAACGATCTGGTCCATTGCAAGTCCGCTCGTGTAAAGCTTTTCTGCGATCTCAGCCTTCTGCCACATGAATCCGCTGCCGTACTCAGGTCTTATGTCTTCAAGATGGAGGCTCAAAGAAGTCTCTCCCCTGTAGCAGTATTCATTCAGCGTATAAGCGATGTCGATCTTATCGCCCGCTCTTAAGATATTGAAGTAATCGCCCATTCCGAATCCTACGGCAGAGACGGATGCCTTGCCAGACGGATCAGTCAGGTCGAGCCTGATGTGGGCGCCGCCGCTCATCTGGGCGATGTTCGTGATTATAAGACCGTTTGTAATGAATATCGGCTTAGGGTTGCCTATACCGAACGGTCTTAATTTGCTCACTTCACGATAGGATTCGAATGTCAGTCCGCAGGGTGCGATCTCGCACTCGGCACTGATCGAATCCTCCTCGGACTCCTCGCCTGACTGGCCCTTTTCCTCGTAGATCTTAGCCGACTCCTGCTCAAGAGCCTCCATGAAGGTTCCCATCTCGGATTTCCTTACGAGAAGACCTGCAGCTTTCTTATGTCCGCCGAAATTAACGAGCTTATCCGAGATCCTCTCAAGGCACTCGTAAAGGTCGAAGTCACCGAATGCTCTTCCCGAACCCTTTGCGCATCCGGGCTCAGTCGCATCGTCAGTAAACACGAGAGCTGATCTGCCGTAGAACTGCGAGAGCTTGCCCGCAACGATGCCGAGCACGCCCTGGTGCCAGTCCTTGCCGTAAACGACGATCGGGCCGCATGTGTTGGTCAGAGACCATCTGTCAGGTCTTGCGGGGTTCTCGAGCTGTGCTCTTGCCTCGTCGAAAACCTTTGCCTCTATCTCCTTACGCTCGTCGTTCTCGCGTGTGAGGTCCTGAGCGGCATTCTTAGCCTCTGTGGGATTATTCTCAAGGAAAAGCTTTAAAGCATCAGCAGAATCGTAGAGACGGCCCGCAGCGTTGATCCTGGGTACGAAGTTAAATGAGATAAATGTCTCATCCAAAGTCTTGCCCGGAGCCAGGAGCATATCGTTCATGACGCCTACGCCTACGTTGGAAGGCTTCTGCATGCTCTTAAACGCACGCTTGATAATCGTTCTGTTCTCATTGGTAACGGATACCAGGTCGGCGATCGTGGCAAGTCCTGCAAGCTCTATAGCCTGACGCCAGATATTGCCCGTGACCTTATGCTTGCCGTTCTTGCCCAAAGCCTCAACGAGCTTTAAGGCAACGCCTGCTCCGCAAAGATCGATAAAAGGATATGTGTTGTCCGGCCTCTTAGCGCAGATAACGCAGTCTGCCGGAGGAAGTTCGTCTTTTACATTGTGGTGGTCTGTAACGATAACCTTGATGCCGCGGTTCTTGAGTTCCTGTACCGTATCGATATTGGTAACACCGCAGTCAACGGTAATGACGAGGTCGGGATTCTTCTCAATGACCTTGTCCATGATCTTCTCGGTAAGTCCGTAGCCGTGCTCAGATCTGTGCGGCACGATGTACTGCACATTAACCTGATGGCTTCTGAAATATCTTACGAGGATCGAAGTGGCTGTAACGCCGTCGCAGTCGTAATCGCCGTATACGAGCACCTTGCCGTGGCTGTCGATCGTATCGTTAATGATGTCGACGGCCTTCTGCATGTCATTATAAAGGAACGGATCGTACCAGATACCGTCGTCTTCAGACAAAAATTGTTCTACTGACTGCCCTTCGGTTATACCGCGATTCTTAAGCAAAACATTAAGGAGCGTATCAGCATCCTCTACTTTTTGGGATGCCGATAAGCGCCAGTTCTTACCGGTCAATAACATAAAACTATTCTCAACTTTATCTTTATTGGGTTTATTATAGCTGAATTAGCACAAGTTTACAAAGTAAGAAAGGTTATTGGCCGTAAAAAAGACCACCTTGTCGGTGGTCTCTTACTGAGTCTTATTAATGCTTTCTCTTGCGAGCTGCTTCAGACTTCTTCTTTCTCTTTACAGAAGGCTTCTCGTAATGTTCTCTCTTACGAACTTCTGCAAGAACGCCTGACTTTGCGCAAGAACGCTTAAATCTGCGAAGTGCACTGTCAAGGGACTCGCCTTCCTTAACTTTAATCTCAGACATCTTTATCCCCCCTCTCGTGCGTGGATTTCAAACTCGCATATTATATAGGACGCCTACTCCAAAGTCAAACCCCGTCAGCCGATTACCGGAATCAGCTGAAGTGAAAATTTAAATTCCACTTCTAGCGGGCAGAATAGGAATTTAGTCATACAGAAACTTCTACTTTCCAAAGAGTTTACCCTACTTTTACAA
>CAJOJI010000131.1 GCA_905234715.1 uncultured Saccharofermentans sp. | reverse complement strand
GGCCACACCTGTTCCCATTCCGAACACAGAAGTTAAGCTCACTGGCGTCGACAATACTCGGCTGGCAACGGCCCGGGAAGATAGATTGCTGCCGGATTAAATTCCTCGATAGCTCAGTCGGTAGAGCGTTCGGCTGTTAACCGAAATGTCACAGGTTCAAGTCCTGTTCGGGGAGCCAAAGCACCAGTCAAATGACTGGTGCTTTTTTATTTGCTTGCTATCTTTTTCGCTGTTTAATAAAATAACTTCTGATTATTAAAGAGGATTACGGATTCATGGTAAGTGTTTATAAACGCATATATGCATTGTATTGGGGTATCGGTCTGATCCTGGCTATAAGCGAAGGATTCTTTTCATATTATTTTCCTGATTATGCAATCTTCGGTTTAGTCGTTTTGCTCGGACTTGTTTTCCTTGAGGGATTCTTACTCATAAGATTAAGCAACAGGATCTTTGCAAAGGAAGTAATGTCGAAGTTTCTTACATGCCATGTTCATGAATACATGGATCTTTTGGATAAGAGGCTTGGAAAGAAAAAACGCAGGGATCTGAAGTCAACATACAACTATCTTAAAGGCATGGGCTATTCAGCTCTGGATGATTATGATTCCCTGTACGAGTGTGCACAGCAGGTAACGCACCTCTCGCATCAGTCTGAATATTATAAACGTCTTATCGATTACTACATATATAAGGATATGTTCATAGAGGCTCAGGACCTTATGATAAAGCTGGCTGAGCTTAATGCGAAGGTTAAAAGCAAAGTTTATAAAGATTCCATTGATGTTTCTTTGAAACTCTTCGACTGCAGGATAAAGGTAAAGACAGGAAATTACGCAGGCGTCGAGGAGTGCTATACACAGATGCTTTCAAGCCACGAGACGGCAGTGTTATCGCTCATATCAAAGGTAAGTATTTCATATGCTTTGGGCGAGCTGTTGGTTAAAAAGGGTGAGAAAGAACGCGCCAAAGAGCATCTTAAGTTTGCCTCTGAAAAAGGCGGCGACACCAAGTACAAGATATTTGCCGACAGACTCCTTTCCGAGATTGAAGAAGAGGCTGTTCCTTTCACTTAATATATCCGCATAGTAAGTTAAGTTTAAATTAAGGTTTAGCGATTTTGTGGTTAAGGTTCATTTCATAGAATGATACTCGTAAGGGATGGAACCCGATAGAAATCATTAGAAAGAACTTTAGAAAAGAGGTCGCAAATATGTGGACAAGGAAAAGTGTTAAGGAAAGAGGAAAGAAAGCCTTTACGCTGAATTTTTGGAAGTGCGTATTGGTAGCGTTGATCTTAAGCATTGTAGTAGGAGCAACGAGCAACAATTGGGGAGGAGCATTCCCCGCATTCACAAACGGATTCAATAATCATGATGTAGTGGATACCGTAGATGATCCCCAGGATATCATTGATGATGTCTCTGACGATGAACCTGATTTCGTGTTTAATATCGATACTGATGACCTGACTGATGAGGAAATAGCAGGAATCATTGGAGCAATCGCAATGATCATGATACTTTGCTTCGTAGTTTGGATCGTAGCAACGGCAATCGCTCTCGCAGTCAAGTATTTCCTGCTTACACCGTTTGAATACGGATGCAGAAAGTTCTTCAGGAAGAACCTTGATGAACCTGCCAAGCTCAGCAATCTCGTATATGTTTTCGATTCACACTATAAGAATGTCGTAAAGACAGCATTCCTGAGAGATCTTTTCATCTGGCTCTGGAGCTTGCTCTTCGTCATTCCGGGAATCATCAAGAGCTACGAGTACAGACTGGTTCCTTATATCGTCAGCGAGAATCCTACAATGAACTTCAAGGATGCATTGGCAGAGAGCAAGAAGCTCATGCAGGGCAACAAGTGGAAGACATTCGTACTTGATCTTTCATTCATCGGCTGGGATATCCTCTCACTCATGACATGGGGTTTCCTCGATATCTTCTTCGTTGGACCTTACAAGGCTTCAACAGATGCAGCACTCTATGAGACATTGAAGTACGGCATCGATGCAAAGTAATACAGGGATTAAGGTAGGAATAGAAGCGGAATAGGGATAGAAGCGGAAAATTGGGAATAGGAATAGAGTATAATAAAGGACACCGGAGGAGATTCGTCTCCTCCGGTCGACTTTGGAAACGGAGAGATTTATGGGTTACAAGGTTTTAATTGCAGATGACGAGAATGAGATAAGAAATCTCTTAAGGCTTTATCTCGAAAACGACGGCTTTACGGTTAAAGATGTTGCTTCAGGTGTTGAAGTGGCAGCTGCTTTAGATGAATTCAAGCCTGACATCGTTCTTCTCGATGTCATGATGCCCGGTAAAGACGGCATCCATGTTCTTAAGGATATCAGAGAGACAAGCAACGTTCCCGTCATGATCATCTCTGCAAGAACGGCTGACGCTGAGCGTATATTAGGTCTTAATGTCGGTGCAGATGATTACATCTGCAAACCGTTTAATCCTTTGGAAGTCGTAGCCAGAGTGAAATCTAACTTAAGAAGATTCTATGCTCTGGGCGGCGGTGAAGAGAAGAAAGAGACGATCACATGCGGCGACCTCGTTCTCGATACCGAGAAGTGTCTTCTTATCAAGGCAGGAACTCCAATGGATCTTACTTCAGTTGAATATAAGATAATGGAACTCCTTATTAAGCATCCCGGAAAGGTCTTCACCAAGCAGCAGATCTATGAGTATGCATGGGGTGAAGATTACTTCATTGCAGACAATAACATCATGGTTGCCATAAGCAAATTGAGAACAAAACTTGATGATGACCCCTCAAAGTACATAAAGACATTAAGGGGATTGGGATACAGGCTTGAAGCCTGATTTTCAAGGCTTACAGGGTAGTGTAACATTGTTACAAAGGGAATAAACGATGGGAAAAAGTCAGAAAAGCAATGAGAAACAACTAAAGGGTCTGATACTTTCAAAATTCTTTTTCGTGCTCGTGATAGTGAGCATGGTTGAGCTCATTGTCGTTGCTCTGACGAACACATATCTTATCCCTAATCTTGTGAAGATCATGAAATACGATTCCGTAATTCAGGTAAATGGTGCGGAAGGATTATTCATAATCGTATTTGTTCTCTTAATGACGCTGGTCGCAAATAAGATCTTTCCGACATTGAAAATATCTCCGGTAGATGTAAATAACTTTCTTGAAGGAATACTGGTAAGACACGGTTTTTACGGAACAGATGCTGCTGAAGCGACTGAGACGATAAGAATAATAACCGAACATCCTACGATTTTATTGTCATTGATAGGATCGTTTCTTTTAGTTGTGCTCATACTCATAACGCCTTATGTGATCGGCGGAATCGCTTATGCAATATCCATAGCGAAAAGTATCAGAATGTTTGAACGCGAAAAAGAGATCGAACGCCGCAAGGAAGAAGAGAGAAGATATCTCATGATCTCCAATATCGTTCATGACCTGAAGACACCCATGACGACAGTTTACGGCTATGCCAAGGCATTAAATGACGGTGTCGTTCCGAAGGGTAAAGAAGCTGAATATCACGAAGCGATAATGAATAAAACTAACAGGCAGGAACAAATGATGCGGAAGATGTCGGGCGATGATGGCTCTGTCGTGCAGCAGGCATCATAAGAAGTGAAAAGTGAAGTGTGAAAGGCTACGGGTAGGCGACCTTTGGTCAGGAATGGAGTGAAGAGCTCAGTGGCATTAAGCAGCAGACCGAAGAGCACAGAGCCGACAACGATGGTGAGCAGATAGATGGCTGTGAAACGACTGCCG
>CAJOJI010000130.1 GCA_905234715.1 uncultured Saccharofermentans sp. | reverse complement strand
GTCGAGCATGACCAGAACCTTTGTTATACTTGGGTTTCCATTATGCTCATGGCCGATTCGTTGGAAGAACTCGATGCCGATACGGAAATGGTAAAGAATAACGGAAAGAAGAATAACATTCAGCTTATCACTCCCTTGCGTTATCAGATCGAGGCACTTAACACAGCAATCCCCGTCGGAGTCAATCTGCATCTGATGAGCAGGCTCCTCATGACGATCTGTGTCGCTACATTGATGCCGTTTAGGACACAGAATATCCTGCACACGCATGGTGTTTACTACGGTATCAACCCGCTGTCCAAGAAACTCCTTACAGTTAACAGGGACAATCTCATCAACCAGAACTCATTCGTCCTCGGCGCTCCCGGTTCGGGCAAGTCGTTCATTACCAAGGCCGAGATCATGTTCCTGGTACTTCGTGGTGATACTGATGTCATCATCATCGATCCGGAGGAAGAGTACGGTTCTCTTGTAAAGGCAATGGGCGGAGAACTCATTCTCCTTGATGCAGCACGGGATGTGCACATTAACGCACTCGACCTGACGGCGGAATATTCCGAAGAGGAATCCAATCCTATCGCGGTCAAAGTTGACTTCGTTATGTCGCTTATATCCCGTATCCAAAACGGTAAACTTCTCCCGGAAGAGCGATCGATCATCGACCGTTGCCTGACTAAGGTTTACAAGCCGTATATCAAAGGCGGCTGTCAAGGCACTCCCCCGACACTCGTTGACTTCAAGCACGAGTTGGAAAATCAGAAAGATCCTGTTGCCAAAAGACTTGCCGTTGCCATCGAGTATTTCGTTAGCGGTTCGGCGAACCTCTTTGCAGAGCAGAGCAATGTTAACATCAACTCTCCTCTTGTGTGCTATGACATCCTGAATCTCGGTTCACAGCTCAAACCTTTGGCAATGCTCGTTACACTGGATGCTATCTTTAACCGCATGGCAAAGAACAGAAAGGTCGGTCGTAAGACTGCTATCTTTATCGACGAGATCTATCTTTTGTTCCAGGATCCCAATTCCGAAGAGTATCTCAAGACACTCTGGAAGAGGTGCCGTAAATACGGTGCGAGAATGACAGGTATTACTCAGAACATTGAAGACCTTTTGGGTTCCGACGCGGCAAGAAAAATGCTCAACACATCAGAGTTCCTTATCCTTTTGTCTCAGAATGGTACAGACAGAGAAGAACTTGCCAAACTTCTTAATATCCCGCCTGTTCAGATGCCTTTCATCTCAACCGGTCAGAGCGGTGAAGGTCTTCTTAAGGTCAGTAAGTCCATTGTGCCTTTCGAGAACAAGTTCAGAGAGGACACTCACATTTATAAGCTCCTGACGACCAAGATGACAGACCTCCACCCTGTCGATCTTACGCAGACAGATATGACTGCCGCAAAAGAGGTCGCAGAACAGGAAGAAGTTTCTGAGCCTTATGAAGGCCAGGCTGAGTCTGCACACGTTGAAACGCCTGAAAGCGTTCCTGAAGCTCCTGCTGATGAAAGCGGCATTGTTACTGGTTCTGAGCAGGAGAGCGCTCCAGAGGGCTATTCTGAGCCTTCTGAGGCCATCGAAGGCGACAGGCCGCCTCTTGCACCTAATTCTCTGCTCAGAAGGGATTACAACTATTTTGAAGAAGGCGTTGCCGAGCCTGTTTCAGAAGCGGCACCGTCCGATGTCGGCGGGACTGACGAGAACCTGTCAGTCAATGACATCTTAGGTGATACCTGATAATCAACTGATACAAGTATGAGCGGGGATCCTTCGGGGTTCCCGCTCTTTTCTTGTAAATACGATAAGGAGGAAGACGTTATGAGCATCGATTCGAGTCGTGCTTACAGAGAAGCATCTGTAAGAGTGCGTACAGTGGCAGAGGAACATGGCGTTTCTCTCTCAGACAGAGATGTCACAAAGGTTGTCCGTCACTACGGTATCCGAAAAAATGCGGGCGACTCTGTTTCTTCTGCCGGAACTGGTTCGGATGTATATTCCGAGACTAATTTGAACTCTAATTTTCGAGTTCTTTCGAATGATACAGACCTTATTCTTGAGCGAATCGAAAGAGATGCCGGAAACGGAGAGCTCCTCGCACGTTGCAGAGCTCAGGAGATCCGGACATTGAACACATCCGCTCGATATGATGACATAGACAGATTACAACGCTTTGCGCGAATCCATAATAAAACAGAACTGACTTCTGCTCAGGCAGAAGCAATATTGAAATCCCACAAAGGGCTGATGGATAGATCCCCGGCTCAGATCAGTGATGCGATAACGAAGCATCAGGCCGGAAGTGTCCTTAAGGCCGGAGGTAAAAACGCTCTTCGCATTGCGACAGTAGTAACAGGCATTGTAAAAACGGCTAATGATGAGGAAGGCTCAGGAGTTGATACCAAAGGCACTTCCAGTGCCGTATCTGACGCAGCCAGAGAAAAGTATCGCGAAAAATCCAAGATAAGAAAGATCGAAGAAAAGCGTGCAGCGAAAAAGGCTGAAGCAAAAGAGCAGCTTGATAAGTTGAACGCCGAAAGCCAGGCACATTCGCCTAAGAGCACCGGCAGGACGGGCTCTGACAGTATTAAAAAGACACCTTCGCCCCGTCAGAATAAAGCCGTCGGGAAAAATGCCCGCAATGCAACTAATGTTACCAAGACAAGAAGCGTGTTCGGCGCCGAAGATGTCAAGGCTGTCCAGGAAGCCAGAGCTGCCCAGCAGACAAAGAATGTTCAAGCGTTACGCAGGAAAAAAACGGTCAAAAACCTTATCGGAAAGAGAAAAGCCAAGGAAAAGGCTGCCGAAGGTGCCAAGGAAGGCCTTAAGGCGGCATTGTCCAAGTTCGCCGAGGGTTCTTCCGCATCCTCGGCTTCATCTTCTCTGATCGCCGGTGCCAAGTTTGTTCTCATTGCCGTGATTGCCGTGGTTCTTATACAGGTTATTCTTGTCTGTGCGATCGCAATATTTATCGTAGTTATCGTCAGCAACAACGGTCAGGGTGACTGGTACGATTCGCAGCTTTGTGCAAGGACAGACTTTGTCGAAGTAACGCAGGACTTGCAGCGTAAATATTATGATGATTGTCTCATGCTTGCCTACCGATACGGTGCCGATACTCCGACCTACGAAGATGTTGAGATCAACTGGGACGAAGTTTATGCGCTCTGGAGCGTGCTCGTTAAGTACAGATCCGGAAACAAGAACATGGAAAAGGTGTTCTCTTCCGGTTCAGGCAAGGCTACGGGTTATTCCGAAGGTGCTGCTGTCTTTGACCTTAAGTTCAACCCTACAATGATGTTCGACAGCAGCAATCAGGCGTATCTCCAAGACTTTTATCTGGCTTTCTATTCGATGTATTACGACATGAAAGCTCTTGACGATCACGGCAATCCCATAGTCATAAACATCGTCAATGATGAGAGGTATGTTCCGTACTATCCCAGCACAGACGGTAATCAGAAAGACTATAAATTCTTTAACAGTTCTAACGGTTATCCTCTTGTAGGTGAGATATCCAAGAAGGTCGAAAAGGACCTGATATATCTAAATGCCGATGGAGAATGGTGCATTTCAGATGCTTACAAGGACCGTTGTTTCTTCGCTTTTGCTTCCACCAGAGGTTCCGGTACCGACGGTACTGCGGACGGATGCTTTAACAGAGGTCTTCCGAAAGTGAAGATAGTCTCCGAATCCGTTACGCAGACCTATACGCCCGATGCAGAAGATGTGGATGTAAAGGTCTGGTATTACCTGGACTGGGACGGTAACGGCAACTGTAAACCCACCGCGGGTGCAGTTTAGGTGACGACTGGTCCTATGATGCCTATAACGGCAATACCTGGGAAGGCACATGGTCAATCGACTATGTGCAGAAAGAGATCGACGGTGAGTTCTATGACGTATCTGGCGAAGAGGCAGATGATGCAGTAGATGCAACAGGCGGTTATATCTACTTTGGTTCTGACATCGTGAGTGCAATGCGTGAAGGATGCTCAATATGTAATGCCGGTTATACTTTCGGTGCTGCCGTTGAGCATTATCATCATGGTTACTGGCTCTACGCCGGAACGATCTCGGAAACCAGACAGAATGATGATGTCGAAGTAGATATCACGGATACCCGTATGGTTCTGCCTAACCCGACTGCTGTTGACGGACTGGACGCTCTGCACGATGTCTATGACGAGCTCAAGTTCTATGATATCCGTACGGGCCCTTATGACCTTGCAGGCCATCACACGCTTTCGGGACAGAGAGTGATCGAAGCCGGGACAAAGGCAAAGAGTTCCGCCATCGCGGTAGTATTGAACCAGATATTTGACAGATCGGAAATGATGCCGTGGGATACGAAAGAATCCAGATGGAGCAGCGGTGCGCCATCGGACCTTTTTGCTTTTGGTCTTCCTGAAGCAAGCAGCGGTTCTCATGACTGCTATGGTTCCATCAGCAATTCCTTGAACGGTATCAGGGCATCGATGCTCACCAACGGGTATTCCCTTCCGAACCAGAGTGCGCTCCATGCGGCAATAGACTCGGGTTCAGACGGCAAACTCGGATACTCCAACATTTATGAAATGATGCTCGCATCGGTCGATAATGCCCAGTACACATTCCCGTTCTATGTAACACGCAGCCGTTGGGATCCCGACGAGAGTTACAGACGCGGAGATATCATTGAAGAAGATTCCGATGCTTATAATGTCCTGTCGTTCTCACGAGGCAAGCAAAAGATCTCGTGGACTTCGACGACGTATCTGATGTACCGGTATCTTATCGCAGAACAGGAGCTGAGTTCTCCCGCTGCCTGCGGTGTTCTCGGTGCTCTGCAATTAGAGACCGGCTTCAGCGCTTACGGTTACAAAGCGATCGATCCTGCCGATAACAACGGATGTTATGCCCTTGGACTTCTCCAGTGGAATGACGGTTCTACCGAGTGGCGTGCCGATCACACAAACCTTTACGAACAGGTATTGGCTAAGTGGTGCCTGGCTAACGGTTACAACTGGCAAAACGCCGGAGCGCAGCTTCGCTATCTTGACTTCTGCTTTGCAGGCGGAGGCGGGGCGACAGGAAATTATCCGGCAGGAATCCAGGGCTGCAAGAGCGTTGGCTCGCTGCCCTTCCCTTCCACGGTCAGTGATTCGGGTTATTACACCAACAGCAATATGCCGACATACTCGGCTGTTGACAGTGCCGCTTGTTACGAGGCTTGCTGGTATTGGGGAGTTAAGATCGAGATCGGCGTCGAACAGGTCGGCGGTACTTTCAATGACTCTATCTTCC
>CAJOJI010000129.1 GCA_905234715.1 uncultured Saccharofermentans sp. | reverse complement strand
CGGCTGTCCAGAGCATCATCGTTCCGCAGCACACAGGACCAAACTTGATTTTGCTGAACTCAGCCTTCATCCAGATAAGATCCGTGATAAGACCTGCTCCAAGTCCTATTACAAGGCAAGGCCAAGGTCTTCCCATCAGCAATGTAATAAGACCGAGAAGCACTCCCATGATCGTAATCATGCCGAACTTCTTGACCTTTGTTAAGAAGATCATGATCGGGATAGCTCCGAGGAAGCCCTCAATGATCCCTGCAAATATAAATGCCTGCGGGATAAAACCGAGCATCGCTACCAGAAAGATACAAAGGAAATGTAATGCCGTGTAGATACCGATGTTAATTAAATCTTTTACTTCAAACTTCTTCATGCTGTTTTTGCTCCTTTCTTCCAAGCAATATCTGAGTTGATCTTTTCAGTGAATTTTTTGTATAAACCACCTTTTTCCAAAAGCTCGGCATGGGTACCGCGCTCTTTGATAACGCCGTCATCGACAACAAGGATCTCATCTGCACTTCTTATGGTCTTCAGCCTGTGTGCAATGACGAGCAAAGTCTTATCCTTTACCAGTTCGCTGATAGCTTCCTGGATAAGACTCTCGTTATCAGCATCTACTGAAGCTGTCGCTTCATCCAGTATGACAATAGGAGAATCTTTTAAGATGCATCTTGCTATAGAGATACGCTGTTTTTCTCCGCCCGACAAAGTCGCACCGCCTTCACCGATAACCGTATCGAATCCGTCAGGAAGAGCCATTATAAAATCATAACAACGGGCCTTTTTCGCCGCCTCGATAACTTCTTCTCTAGAAGCATCAGGACGTCCCATAACTATGTTGTTATAAATGGTGTCCTGGAAAAGATATACACGCTGGAACACCATGCTTATCTGCTGCATCAGCTGCTGCATGGAAACGTCCCTGATATTGACGCCCTTGATCCTTACGGTTCCGGAATTAACGTCCCAGAATCTTGCAAGGAGATTTGCGATCGTGCTCTTTCCGCTTCCTGAAGGACCTACTACTGCAGTCATTGTATTAGGCTCCATCTTAAACGAGATATCCTTCAATACTTCCTTCTCGTCATATGCAAAAGAGACATTCTCGAATTCGACTTCCGGGCCGTCATATTTATGAGGGAATATGCATTTTCTGCTCTCATCAAGTTCCGGAACTGCCAGCACCTCTTCTATCCTGTCCATGCACGCACTCATGACCGTAAGCCTTGTGGATTCACTATAGAGCGCATATACGGGCACATAGAGGTCAAATAAAAAGAGCATCAAGGCAACAAAACCCGAGGTTGTAATAATGCCGTTCATAACGAGCAATGTGCAGACACCGAGCGTAAGCGCCGAACCGGCAGCAAAGATAACTCCCAGTCTTATATTCCAGGGATGGACCACATGCTCGAACTTGATGTTTTCCTTACAGCTCCTGTCGAAATTATCCGTCAGATCTTTGGAAGACTTGCCAAGCATATTGAATGTCTTGATTATGTTCATTCCTTCGGTGTAATCGATTACGGCTGAAGTAAGACTCTCCGCCTGTGCCTGACGCATATTGGAATGCTTCTGGATCTGCTTCTGAGAAGCCTTACCGCATAAGATGATCGCTGCAACTGTGATCAATCCCACAATGCCTACCCTGTAATCGAAAATAAAGAGGAAGATGATCATGATTGCTTCTGAGAAGAAATACGTCATCAGCTGTGCGATCTGTGACATGCACACTTCCTCGACCATGGACATATCAGTAGTAAGGATCGATGAGATCTTACCTATGTTTCCTTCAGTGAAGTAACCCATCGGAAGGTTCTTAAGATGTTCACCTATTGCTATTCTCATATCTGCGAACATTTCAAAGCCCGTTGCAGACTGAAGCCTGTCACCAATGTATTGAGCCAAAATCTGGAGCAGAAGGATCGCTGCCATGGCGATTGAAGCCTTCATAAACAGATCTGTAACATCAGTTCCCTGCAAGAATCTGTCAATGACAACAAAGGCTACGATGACAGGGCTCTTCATAAGAAATCCCTTTATAAAACAAAAGATATAAGCCAGTCTGATCCTGAGTTTTCTCTTGCCGGCAGCTTCTACGATTCTATGTATTAACTTGATCATTGTCTTACACGCCCTCCTTTATCTGCCACTCACCTGTCTTTGACTGAGCCTCCCACAGGTGCTTATACTCTTCATTTCTTACAAGGAGTTCTTCGTGAGTACCGATATCACTGATGTTCCCGTCATTAAGTACGACGATCTGATCAGCTTCAACGATCGAAGGTAGTCTGTGAGCGATGATAATGATGGTCTTATCCCTGATGACCTGCGAAATAGCTGCATTCATCTTCTCCTCATTCTCCGGATCGATAAATGCAGTAGCCTCATCGAGGACAATGATCGGAGCGTCCTTTAATATCGCTCTTGCCAGAGCAATACGCTGTCTCTCACCGCCTGACAGCATCTTTCCGCTGTCACCGGCCTTTGAATCTATTCCCATGGGAAGTCTCTCAAGAAAATCGCTGCACTGCGCACGCTCGGCAGCTGCCAGAACCTCACTTCTGTCCGCACCGGGTTTACCAATGAGAATGTTCTCATAGATCGTTGTATTAAATAGGAACTGCTCCTGTGATACATATGAGATCTCATCATTTAGTGCTTCCAGGGTCATGTCCGTAATATCCTGTCCCCCAATTGAGATCGAGCCGTCATTCAGGTCATAAAAATGCACTAAGAGCTTAGCCAGAGTGGATTTTCCGCTGCCGGACTCACCGACAAAAGCTGTCATGGAATTCTCTTTGATCTCGAAAGAAACACCATGGATTACTTCTGAATCCTTATATGAGAATCGCACACTATCAAAACGAATATCGTGGTTCTTACCTTCAAATCCGTTACTTCCCGCCTTAAGCCCTTCGCCTTCAGTCAGTTTCTCAAGTGCCGATATCTTATACTGAAGCTGAGGCAGCGTGGAACCGTAGCTTCCGACTCTAAGAAGCGGCGTACCGACAGAGATTGTTAAGCAGATAATGAGAGCAAACTGTGAGAGCGTGAGCGAACCATTTGTGAGGAAAATAACACCTGCAGGAAGCGAGAATATCGTCATACATGGAAGCAGGCTTGTGGTGATCGCCAGGAAAGGCCAGCACATCTTATACCAGCCCAATGTATAATCCCTGTAGTTAACAACGTCTTCTTTATACTTTTTGAATGATTCCTCGTGACGGTTGAATACCTTTACGACCTCCATGCCGTTAACATACTCGATTATGGTGTTATTCATCTTTGCTGCAGCAGCATAGTATTCGTTCATTTTCTTCATGCACGAACCGAACATAACAAAACTTACGACAAGCGAGAGGCCGAGTGCGGCAACGCTGAGCAGAGCCATCCTTACATCCACAAAGAACATTGCAATGATCATGACTGCAGCACCCATCAGGTTGGAAAAGCCCTCAGGCACAGCATGCGCCAGCAAAAGTTCAATACCGTCAATATCATCTGTAAAGACCTTTTTAAGCTGACCGGTTCCAATATCCTGGATATTGCCGAGAGGCATTTTCTCTATCCTGCTCTGCACATAAGTTCTGATGTTCTTCAAAGTATTGAAAGCCCCTTCGTGCGAGAACTTAAGACCGTAGCAATACAGTACCTTATAAGCAAGAATGCACAGGAAGAACATAAGAACTCTTACCAAGACATAAGGTGTGCTTATACTCTCCTTGTTGAGCAATGGTTCTATTAACTGGTAAACCAGTATATACGGAACCCTGTAAGTATCATCATCGCAAGGAAAGTTTTCTTCTTATATTTTCCGGCATACTTAAAAACATAGGAAATCATATATGTCCCTCCACAAAGAAATTCTTAACGAACTTTTCTTTAGTCTTCGCGTACTTCATGATCAGGCCGTCATCTATATCCAGAAGTCTGCGGTAATCCATGAATGAGCAGATATTAGAGGTAAGTGTAACTATCTCCTCCCACGAATAGTCATGAATAAAGGGTTCACAGACAGCTTTCCAATAAACGGCGTCGATGATATGAAGATCCGACTCGGAGATCTTCTTTTTTGTAATCCCGCGTTTATATGCCTGCAGATAAAAGCGGTAATTAGATTCACTCATCTTAGTTGCCAGATCATGCTCAAAATCCTGATACTTGGTACCGGAACTGCAGCGGAGCAGCATCGTAAACGGTTCCTTACGTTCCATGATCATCCTGAACCAGTAGAGCATGACTTCATCGCTCATATACCAGCAATTGACAAGGAATTCCTCTGACTGTGGGTGCTTGGACAGCTCTTCTTTAGACTTGAGGCACTTGAAGATAAAATTGGAAGTATCTTCAACTATTGAGGAGAATAATTCCTCTTTGCCTTTGAATCTTTTATATAGTGCTCCCGTCGTCACCTCGGCTCTTCTGCAAATATTTCTCAGGGATGCCTTCTCAAACCCCTTTTCCAGAAACTCTTTTCTGGCACACTCCATTAAACGTCCGTTGATCGACTTATCTGCTGACATATTCATTCCTTAAGTACGGATTACTGATAACACTGTTATCTGAAAACTACATTAAGTTAGCATAAGCTAACCTTTGAGTCAATAGTTTTTTCTTATTTTGGGTAAGATAAAGGTACTGATTTTTATTTACTTTTTCACACTCTCTATAGCTTCAGCCTTGATCTCTTCCTTAATCTTTTTCAATGACCGCCGATACACACCACACCTGTTAATTCTCCTTCATAGAATTCGGGGACGAGATGGTCAATGCATCTCAGCAGTGTGGATTTACCGCATCTGCTTTCTCCGCAGAAGCACACGCATCTGCCT
>CAJOJI010000128.1 GCA_905234715.1 uncultured Saccharofermentans sp. | reverse complement strand
CCGACGAAAGAATTATGACTTCTTCCAGCTCGCGTCCGGAGCCTTCAATAAGGATCGATGTACTATGCTCGCCTGTAAGCATATATACGCCCCTTACAACGCGTCTGAAAGTATCCTGGTTAGTATAGAGCGAGCGTCTTACGGAGTTGTGCCATGTCTCAGCCTGGTATTCGCAGTTACCCTCAGCAACCGCACGATAGATTTCGGAAAGTGTTGCACAAAGCCCGGTGCAGCCCTGCAAAAAACTCACGATCGTATCTTTCATTGTCATAACGGATTACCTCACTTAACTGATAAGGCCCAAAGCCTTGTAACGCTCCCTGACAGACGGGTAAATGGTAAGAGTGACATGGTCAATATCAGGCGTCTTGTCGACTCTGGCCATGCAGGCATCCTTTCCGATGTCTTCGTCATATCTGCAATGTTCGCAACGCGGGCAGCTCCCGACAGGCCTTTTACAAACGTATCCCATAAGCACCTCCTAAAACCTCTGTCTCTTCCTCTCCGGTCGTCCCCTCTCTGAAATGGGCTTAACAGGGAGGGGACTTGATTGGAGGGTATTGGGGAAGTATCTTGTCAAACTCAAAAACTAACTTGATTACCTTACAATGTCATTATACTACGACACAGAATAAAATGCAAGGAAAATCAGCAAATTTGCAAGAAAAAATGCCCGGTTCTGCGTATCCGGGGCTTTTTCTTATGTCTATTTTGCATAAATGTACATTTATAATTATGTGCAAACATATCCTTCTTGACTCTCCTGTTATCAATGTACAGTGATATAATTAGGTTAAGAAAAGCAAAGGAGGATAAGCAATATGAAATATGTTGAAATCATCGACAGTATGAAAGCAATCGCAGTTCGTAGCGACCAACTACAGAAGGACTACAGAGGTTCGGATCTGCCACCCAAGGAGATTTATAAACTACTAAAGGCAGACCAAAAAAGACCATTTGAAGAACGATTGAACCTATATGCTTGTGAGCAAGCAAAGAAAGAATTTGAAGAGGCAAGGACGAAATATCCTGATTACACCTTTACCGAATATTGCAACGCATTTTAAGGAGAAAATACAAATGACAAATCCCACAATGAAGATTGGAAACAGAGTGTTTGAAAAGACGATTGATAATTGGACTCACTACCTGACCAAGAATAAGTTCATCATAGTCATGCCTGAAAACGATGGCTGGAAAGCAGAGATCAGGAAAGTCTCAAAGTCCGGTAAGTGGATGGATGGATCCAAGACGATGGAGATTTTAGCTGAATCGAGAGGAAGAACAGTCAGATCAGCTGTTGAAGCTCTCCCGAAGATATCTGAGATGACAGCTCAGGTCAAAGCTTCCATCAAGTATAATGAAAAGAATGTAAAGCAGATCAAGCTGGCTCTCAATAAATCGACTGATGCAGACATCATTTCAGCTTTGGAAAAGTGCGAGAACGTTCAAGGCTATATCAAAGAGCTCATCAGAAAAGATCTGAATAGGTAATTCAAAGAAAAAATCCGATGTTTAGTTGAAAGGGGCATTTCCGGGCCGGAACTCAAGATGTCCTGATTACTTCTTATTCTGCTTTTTGAGATAGAGTCTCAGAGCTTCCCTGATAAGTCCGAGCTTGTTGTCGGAGGCATCGAGCATTTCGATCAGCTCCGCGTCAGTGGATCTGTTCAAAGACAGGTTATAGTGCCAGTAACTCTTCTTGTGATACTTGGCAACAGCCTTGTTATGAGCAGCCCTCATACTCTCGGGATTCTTATTCTTGTATCTCCAGGAACTAAGCGTGTTGACCGAGATACTGAGTTCTTCGGCAGCCTGTTTAACTCCTATCTTATCGGACAGTTCGATTGCGTCCGTTTTGAATTTAACATCATAGTCCATGTATATCTCACCTCGGGTATTGTTATCTGTCATTATACAACTACGGCGCGATACACGGCAAGAGTTACGAGTCATTCGTTGAAAATTGTGTGGTTCAAATTCATAGTAAAAGTCTCCTTACAGATATAGGATTATAAATATATTTCCGCCTGTCACATTGCTCTTGAGACGGATTCCTCACGGAGCCTGGCATACTCTTCAAGTTTCTGAAGACAAGTCTTTTCACCGTCACTCATTTTGAGTATAAGAGCACCACGATTGAACATACGGCGAACGTCATCGTACTTTCCGATACGCTGGTGAAATCTCTGACCTGGTACGGCAAATACACCGAGTTCACTGTCTGCGACAAGGATATAACAGGGTGCCTTATGCTCAGAGGGGTAATAACCGGCACGGCCGTTCCTTGCATTTACGACAGCCGGATCGTTGTCCCATTCGGCCACGGAGGATTTGACCTTTTCGGTCACATCATCAAATGACAGTGCGTCCTCGAACTTTTCACGATAAGTGATTGCAACATTTTCCATGCCGATATAGACATGGTCATGGAGGATTGCGATGTCATAAGTCTTAGCCATGTATCCTCCTTACTCCTCGTCGTCATAATCATCTTCTTCGCTCTCGTCGAAATCAGCGTTTGAACCGATGACAACGAAAGCGTAGTGATGAACACGGGGTCTTTCTTTAACAGAGATAATGGCAATGCCGTCACGGAATGAAATGTCTGTAATGTCCAAGTCTTCAAACTCGTCATTGATGTTCTCGTCCAGGTATCCGTCAAAGACGATCTCACCGGAAGGAAGTTTTGCGACGGTTCTGATGTCGCCCTTGATAGCGGAGATGAAGTCGGATACCGAACCGAGAACCTTCTGCTGTGACTCAGGCTGAGTGTTTACGGGCTCTGCAACCTCCGGGACAGATTCCTCGTTGCTCCTGATGTAAGGCGCAGACTTAACAGCCTTTCTGAGCGATTTGGCAAAGAACTTGCTTTCTTTTGTATCATTGATCCTTGCAATAGACTCTGCGATCTCGCAGACGAGTTTTGCGCTTACATACTTTCTTTTAAGTCTCATATCATGTCTCCTTTTACTAAATAATGATTATCCGCAATATTCTGCCGAGAAATAATCCTGTGTTTCAGTGATGCCGAGTTCTTTGGCAAGGGAAGTAAGGAACGCGTCAATCTCTTCCCGGGTAAGATCGTCATGCTCTTCCCAAACGTACCGTGGCTCAAACCCAATCATGAATACCTGGTCTGTATCACAGCAACTGTCATAACCGACAAAGGTTTTGAGCTTGTATGCCTCTCTGACGACAGTGGCGACCATTTCAGCAACATTTGAGTAACCAAGACACTCGGAAATGTCTTCAAGAGTGATCTCGACACCTTCACCGTTCTCTTCTGTCAATTCCTTGTATTTTTCTGAAATTTCCGCAGAGTGACTGATACAGTAATCCTTAACGGTATCAGCGTTGTTATAGTTAAACAGGGGATAGCCGTATCCCGATTCAGTCCATGCGTGCCAGCTCATGTAATCACCTCCAGATCCTCATATTCTTCATTACCGTCTTCATCGAGAACATTCCTGCAAGAAAGTTTAATATCCGACGGTTTTACTTCTTTGACGATGTCGTACTCGAAATAATGCCAAGCCGAATCACATTCGGAATAGAGCTTTACTTTCGCATCTTCTTCACTTTCCGCAACGATAAGGAAGTGTTCGTCTCTGCCGGACTCGACTCTGTCTCCTGTCACGGTCAACTCGGCTCCGACACCGATAAAATACTTAGACATATCAAACTCCTTCCTTCTTAAACTTCTCAACGATCGCTTTTGCAATACTCGTAAAGTACCAGCCGGTAAGAGCAGAACAGGCGATGTCGATGCCCTTTCTGACCTCTTCAGATGCGCTCTGATAATCAGACGCAAGAGACTCGAACATCTTGTAGGTGGAATAGTCAACGTCTGTCAGAAGTTCGCTCATGTGGTTTGAGGACAAATCACGAAACTCGTCATAATGCTCATCAGCAAGATCCAGAGCCTCGGCAACATATCCGGCATTTTCTTTTGT
>CAJOJI010000127.1 GCA_905234715.1 uncultured Saccharofermentans sp. | reverse complement strand
CGAAGACACGTTTACATATGACGGTCATCCGGAGCAGGAAATCGGCGGCCTGGATTACAGTGTGGTCAAAGTCAAATCGAAATTATATCCTGATGCATTTGTCGGCATTTGGAAAGAAAAAGGCGTTCTTTACACCGATTATCACGCTCTCGTATATGAGGAAGATATCAACGACGAATTGTACCGTGTTTTAGACGGTCGTTTCCCCTGCTCGGATTATTATATCTACCAAAACCACCAGAATTCATATAAGGGTTATCCCGTTGAAGAAACCGGTGCAAGAAAATTCATTAAGGAATATATGGATTACCATTGCACAGTGTTCCTTTTTTACGATGACGAATCACAGATACCGGACGACGATGAGATAAAACAGATCTTCCTTGACCTTATCGATGATGAGGACCACATTTACAATCTGCAGTTGTATTATTTCGATTCCAAAGATGCCGATCTGGTTGAAGATAATTACCTGAAATATTACAAGGTCAGATTCCAGCTTTTCATGACTGAAGAAGATCATATCAATAACATCTATGTCGACTATAACGGCGGAACTGAAAACGACCATAAGATCGTAGAACATTTGGACGTTTAATATCTTCGTGCCGTATACTGTTGAGTAACCACAACAAAAAAGAGAGTGCCGTAAGACACTCTCTTCTTTACTAATTTAACTTTTAACAATCAAGCCAAGTCGTTATCGTCGTAGTATAACCACAAACTGTTGTAGCCGTCGATGTAGTAACCTCCGACTGAGACAACGATGTTGGGTTCGAGGTCGTGATCGTAGAACTCAATGACCGAGTTGTCCGGAGTAAGAGGATAATCGATCGTGGGGTCTCCAAAGATAGCGTTGACCTCTTCTACGAGTTTAAGAACGTTTTGGTGGATCGTGTCTGCCGAGTCCTTAGTGTTCATGAATCCGACGTGAAATACGGCACCCCATGAATTGGTGCTGATCTCGATCTGGTTAAAGTCTATTCCGCAGATGGTTACATTTGCATAGTATGTGTAGACGATCTGACCGTCTTCGCTTCCTTCGCGTGATGTAGGATTGCTGAGTGTTACTCCGAAGTAATTCTGGATAACGCTTGCAGCCATGTTTCGGTCAAGACCTGTTGTGCTCTCCATCATGTCATAGACCTGTGCGATCTCACCGTCGTAATCGCCTCTTGTGGCTGTCGGCACCGGACTTGTACCGGTAGGCTGCGTGCTTGCGTAATCGTAAGGATTCTCGCATTCGAATCCTATAACGAGCTGGTCGTTGCCTTTCTTGCCCTGGCAGCTTACACCCCAGAAGATCGAGATCCAGCAATTATCGTTGTATCTCCAGCCGTTCATTCCGCTCTCATCGAAGTCTACCCATGATGAATAGTAATCATCGGAAGGATCGCCGTACTTCTTTTCGAGCGCAGGATAAAGAGTATTGTAAGCACCCTTGCTGTCGAATGATTCGTCTGATGCGAAGATCGCCGTCTTACGCATCGTGTAGTCGATGCTGTGAACGGTTCCGTCATCTAAACTGTGGATTCCGATGCTCTTGAACGTGATGCCTTCAACGATGATATCAACATCGAGATCTCTTAAGAAACGCTCCATGGGAGCACCGTTAGAACCATAGTTGGAATCACTTGCGTTATAGCTGCCGATACCGTAAACAGTAGTGAGGAAATAAGTTGCCGCTTCAACATCCAGACCGATGCAGAGTTCGGAGATGTACATAACGTCACCGATGGTCATCTCGAATGTATTGCCGGTACCTGTAGGAACAGAAGGAGCCGGTGTGGGATCAGCGGGATCAGTGGGATCTGAGGCTGCAGTGGTTGTCGGAGTGGTCTCAACAGGTTCACTGCTGTGACTCTCAGGTTTTGAAGGAATGTTTTCCTCGATCACCCTTGCATTTCCCTTAGGTTTGGAGCATGAACAGCATGCGAAAAGCATTGCGCCTGCAAGGAGCAATGATATAAGCTTTGTCCCTTTTTTCATGAATAATCCCCCTGTATCGATGTGATATTAAAAGTAGCATAACAGATAAAAGCTTTAATAATCAACAGATAAGGATTTTACGATATAATAACGTGTATCTTCTATATATGGCAGGGGTAATGGAAATGGCAGTAATCAGCTACAAGAAATTGAACGACAAGCTTCAGGAATCACTCGCAGCAGGCAAGGTTCCCGAGAAGAACGTCAGAGAAATAAGCGCACAGCTCAAGGCACAGAGCAAGCGCGAATTAAAGACCGCTGCCATAATCACAGGCGTAATAGCAGTTGTTTTCGGCGGCATGCTGACCGGATTGATCATAAACACTAAGGACATGCAGGAAAATATGCTCTGGTGGATCATCGGATATCTTGCACTCATGGGATTCATATTCATTGCAGGTTATATGATGTCTATCGGCATCATCAAGCTCGAGTTTAACAGCGCCATAAAAGAGGGTTATCCCGAGCTCTACAAAGAGTGCAAAGTCTGAGGATCATCTCATGAAAAAAGCAGTACGGCTTCCGGCACTGTTTATACTTACTATGAAGGATCGGATGCCTGGATGTATGTTTACGATTGCGGTAACGGCAACGTTCTGGGATTTTTTTATTTTCTTATGGATGACGGATCGCATCTGTACCAAATAGAATGCGAATACAATCCTGATCTTGTTTTTGAATATTTGGAGGAGTATTGATGAAACTTTACACGGAATGTCATTGGGACGGCTGGGACAGGATAGTAGACATCTATCCTGAAAGGTGCGATGCGCTTCCGGAATACATCAATGACGATACGACTTACAAAGTCATCGTGCTCGAAAAAGGTTCACTCGAGATATCAGACTCCGGCAAAAAGAATGAAGTAAAAGCACCTGCTCTTATCTGCCTTACGCAAAAAGACAAACTTTCATTTAGGATCCTTCAGAATATCAAGGCATTCATCATCTTCTTTAATCCTACGGTAATCCGCGAGGAGTTTACTTGCGAACGCATTGATTCGGGCGAATTCGAAAAGACTACGGGGCAGTCGATCTTCCAAGACTATCTGCTCGTTAAATATTTCTCGGTAACCGATAATGTGTGCGACAATGTCGTCCCTCTCACACTTAACGGTCTTAAGTGCCTCAAGGAATTATTCACCAAAATGGAGAAGGAATTAAAGGGTCAAAAAGACGGCTACTGGCCTTGCAGGAGCAGGTCTTACATGATGGAGATCCTGCACTTCATAATCTATTCTTTTATCGCAGCAGGTCCCGACAGTTCAGACGATCCGGATCAGGATGAATTCTCGAAGATCACGGAGTATCTAAACGAGCATATTGCAGATCAGATAACGGTAGAGACGATTACGAAAAAGTTTGCGATCAACAGGAACAAGTTAAACGATCTTTTCATGAAACAGTCTTCAATGACCTGCCTTAACTATCTTCTGAACTTAAGGATAGACCTTGCAAAGATACTTCTTACGAAGACTGAACTTCCGATAAATGAGATCAGTTCGCGTGTCGGATATCCCGACCCTAATTACTTTACAAAACTCTTCAAGCACGTAACGGGTTATACCCCCTCCCAATACAGAAAATCCTGATATTGTGCAGATATTACTGAAAGCCGTGCCGATTTTACTAACAGGACTGTTTCCGATAAATTAGAATAATCGCAAGAATACTATCTGATCTGGAGTTACGGAAATGTTTAAACGTAAATTCACTGCGGTAATCTTATCTTCATGTCTCATGCTGGGCATGCTCCTTTCCGGCTGTGCAAAGATAACCGGCGTCGAACCGATGCACCTCATAGCGGTGACACAAGGCTTGCAAATGTATAACATCGTCTCCCAGACAGAAGGCGATGTTGAACCGCTGTCAGATTCCGAATACGGCGATAAATACACCGCGCGTCAGATAATCACCATAACCTGCAAGATTGGCGGCAAGGAAAACGCTCTCCCGCAGACAGTTACAAAGGATCTCATCTTCCTTTACGATAAGGATCAGCAGAACTGGTCTTATTACGATGAGACATTGAAGGCATGCGACGTCGATAACTCAAGTCTTCCCGGC
>CAJOJI010000126.1 GCA_905234715.1 uncultured Saccharofermentans sp. | reverse complement strand
ATATGGCGGCTTCACCTGAGGACTGGGAGGCTGAATCCCAGAGAAGAAAAGAGGAAGAGGCACGCATAGAAGCGGATGAGAAGAAAGCCAGGATGGATTTTATGAAGACACAGCTTTCTATCGCCAGGACTATAAATGCTCTGAAGATCAAGAATCGTAATACATCACATGCGGAGAGGCCGTTATCATAATGGAAAAGTTTGTTATAACTACAGAATGTTATATAAGAAGGGGCGATGAGCTCCTTTTTATACATAAGGGCGGAAATGACCTTAATACAGGAAAGTTTTTAGGTATCGGCGGACATCTTGAAAAGGGTGAATCTCCGACCGAAGGTATAATAAGGGAAATAGAAGAAGAGACCGGCATAAAGAAGGAAGATCTAAGCAATCTCAAGATGCGGGCTGTCATCACGTTTATTAACCCGACATACGGGGATGAGTACATCCATCTGTTTGAAGCGGAGTATACCGGAGAGACTGATCCGACGCTGACTGATTGTGATGAGGGTGAACTGATCTGGGTGCCTAAGTCCGATGTTTATTCACTTCCTATCTGGGAGGGTGATAAGGCTATGTTTGATGCGATGTTCAAGGATGATGAGTTTTTTACATTGAAGCTTGTATATGATAAGGATGACCTTACCGGGGTATTTCACAATTCGTAATGGATAAGATCCTTTTCTTGCGCTCATGATGCCAGATTTAAGGAAATTTATAAATAGTTTTTTGAAAAAATTTGCAAAACCTCAAAAAAATACTTGCAAAATGAAAAAAATTATGATATCCTTTCAAAGGTTATGCACTAAAGGTGCGTAATACTATATTAATGCCCTGTGCTTGGTGCAATATTTGTAGGTTTCCTACAATTTTGTCGCAGATACGGGCTAAAATTAACCAAATGGAGGAAAAAAACATGAGTGTAATCTCAATGAAGCAGCTCTTAGAAGCAGGTGTTCATTTCGGACATCAGACAAGACGCTGGAACCCTAAGATGGCAGAGTACATCTACACAGAAAGAAACGGTATCTATATCATCGACCTTCAGAAGTCAGTTGGCAAGGTTGACGAGGCTTACTACGCAATCAAGGATATCGTAGCAAACGGCGGAAAGGTACTTTTCGTTGGTACAAAGAAGCAGGCTCAGGACGCTATCAAGTCTGAGGCAGAGCGTTGCGGTATGTACTATGTAAATGAGAGATGGCTCGGTGGTATGCTTACCAACTTCAAGACCATCAAGACAAGAATTGCAAGACTTAAGGCTATCGAGAAGATGTCAGAGGACGGCACATTCGATGTTCTTCCTAAGAAGGAAGTTATCCAGATCAAGAAGGAGTGGGAGAAGCTTGAGAAGAACCTTTCAGGTATCAAGGAAATGCCTGCTATTCCCGATTGCATCTTTGTAGTAGATCCTAAGAAGGAGAAGATTTGTGTTGATGAGGCACATACTCTTGGTATCCCGCTTGTAGGTATCGCTGATACTAACTGCGATCCCGAGGAACTTGATTATGTTATCCCCGGAAATGATGACGCTATCCGTGCAGTAAAGCTTATCGTAGCTAAGATGGCTGACGCTGTTATCGAGGCAAATCAGGGTGTTGACGCTGTATCAAGCGACGCTGAGGCTGAGAGTGCTGAGGCAGATGCTTAAGGCATAAATCTTCAAAAACAAATTAGGAGGAAAAATAAATGGCAGCTATTACTGCAGCAATGGTTAAAGAATTAAGAGAAATGACCGGTTCAGGCATGATGGACTGTAAGAAGGCTCTTGCAGAGTGCGACGGTAATTTCGATGAGGCTATAGAGTATTTACGTAAGCGTGGTCTTGCTCAGGCTGAGAAGAAGGCAAGCCGTATCGCAGCTGAGGGTGTATGTGATATCTACATCGCTGCTGACAATAAGACCGGTTCTATCGTAGAAGTTAACTCAGAGACCGACTTCGTTGCTAAGAATGAGAAGTTCAGAGCATACGTTGAGCAGGTTGCTGAGGCAACAGCTGAGACAGATGCTACTACTATCGAGGAGTTCCTTGCTAAGCCTTGGAAGTTTGATGCTTCTAAGACTGTTGATGAGGCTCGTGCAGCTCAGGTAGCAGTTATCGGCGAGAACCTTAAGATCCGTCGTTTTGTTAAGTTCAATACAAACGGATTCCTTGTTAAGTACATCCATATGAACGGAAAGATCGGTATCCTTCTTGATGTTGATGCTCCTTACAGCGATGCTACAGTTGAGTGTGCAAAGAACTTAGCTATGCAGATCGCAGCTATGAATCCTTCATATGTAAAGAAGGAAGAAATCTCTGCTGATACTATTGCAAAAGAGAGAGAGATCGTAGTTGACAGCTCACTTGCTGATCCTGCATCACTTCCTAAGCCCATCCTTAATGCAGTTATCCAGGAAGCACTTGATACAAACAAGTGGGGTGCTGAGGATAAGGCAGCTTACGAAGAGCAGAAGAACAACAAGTTCTGGTACAACTTTATGTCTGCTGAGGGAATGCAGGCATTAAGAGATATCGCAGCTACTCATAAGGCTGAATATCTTGAGAACAAGATTTTTGCAGGTCTTGTAGACGGACGTTTCGCTAAGAGACTTAAGGAAATCTGCCTTGTTGACCAGGATTATGTAAAGGCTGAGGATAAGGAAAATGTTGGCCAGTACATCGCTAAGGTTTCTAAGGAAAACGGATGCACATTTAATGTAAACAGATTTGTTCGTTTCGAGACCGGTGAAGGACTTGAGAAGAAGAATGAAGATTTTGCAGCAGAAGTTGCAAAACAGATGGGACAGTAAGATTATCCGCAGAAAAAATATTAAAACCGATTGGCAAGCTTGCCAATCGGTTTTTTTGCTTTTCCTGTGGAGACTGGATAATCTTACTGTCCCTTTGTTTTAAATCTTAAAATATGAAACAGCTTCTTTCAAGGTTTCTGACAGTTCGTTCATATGCTCGCTGTCGTTGCTTACCTTAACAACGTTCTTGGAAATCTGAGTGATGGAAGAGGTTACCTCTTCGTTGGTAGCTGCAGTCTCTTCTGATATAGCTGAGAGATCGCTTACTGCGTTGGTGATGACTTCCTTGATGTTGTTCAGCTCGTCTGTAATGCTTGATACGGAATTGATCTCCTGTACGGAGGTCTTGATCTCGGAATCAAGTATCTTGAACTTGTCACGGGTGATACCCAGGAGTCTCTGCTCTTCGGAGATGATCTTTTCAACCTCCTGAGACTGGGAAACACATTCCTGGGACTGCTCGGATATCTCTGAAACTATCTCGGTGATACGCTGTGCTGAGTTATTTGACTGCTCAGCCAAGTGTTTGATCTCTTCGGCAACTACTCCAAAGCCTCGTCCTGTTTCACCTGCACGTGCTGCCTCTATGGAAGCGTTCAGTGCCAACAGGTTTGTCTGGTCTGCAATCTCTGTGATAAATCCGACCATTTCTTCGATCTTGCTGATTGAATTATTTGTATCTGTGATCTTCTGTGAGATGGTCTCAATCGCCTCGGCTGATTTTGTACTGCTGAGAGTCATATTTGCGATACAGCCGGCTGCTTCTTCGTTGGCGGTCAGCATCTTTGAAGAACTGGAATTGAGGTGATCTGTGTTATCTACGATGTTGTCTATCATGTTACCCATGGAGATAACGTTTGAATTGATCTCCTGTACACTTTCTGCCATGGTCTCGGTTGCACGGGACAGGCTGTCCATTGATTTTGCTATGTGGTCAGTACCGTTAGCAGACTGCTTTGCAAGAGCCGTGGTCGAATCCATTGAAGCTTTGAGCTCTTCGGCAGAGGAGCGGATCTTTGAAATTGAATTATTAAGCTGTGATGAGAGCTTCTTAGCAGATTCGATAAGTGATACAGTTTCCTGAATCTTTGAATTTGCTCTGATCGTAACCGACTCGCCGTTGGAAAGCTTCTTAATATTATTAGCAATATTTCTAAGTGGCGTTGAAATCTTTCTTGAAAGAATGACTGTGGTAACAAACATTATTGCAACAAGTGCAACGGATATTACAGTAGTGATTATGTATAATGTGTTTTTTGCCTGGTTAACGTCATCACATAATTTTCCGG
>CAJOJI010000125.1 GCA_905234715.1 uncultured Saccharofermentans sp. | reverse complement strand
TCTGCTGATTATCTGTACTAAGGAATCTCTCAGATAAGGTAATTATATCATCCATGAAAAGAACTCATGGCATAAAAAAGCTCCTGAACTGATCAGGAGCTTTCTTAGTTTATGTCTCATTAATGAGAGTAATAATGTTTGCACGTGTTTTCAGCTTTAAGCGTCTTTAGAGTGACGGTCTCCGACCTGGAAGTCGTCAGCATGTTCGAACATGTAAAGTACGGTGATAGGTTCCTGACCGGTCAGCTTCTGGAAATCATCCGTCTTGATCGCCATCTTGCCTTCACGTATAGCCTGTGCGAATGTTACCATTCCGTCTGAAGAATAAGGTGCCTCGCTGCCTTCCTTGAAGACACCGTCCGTCGTTCTCGGTACGCCCATTGCATCGAAAACCCGGTAGTTTTCTTCATCTGTAAGTTCCTTGTAAGATACTTTGTTGCCTGTAGCCTGGTTGCCGTATTCGATGAATTTTGAGATGGTCATAAGCTCAGGTCCGTTGATGTTGAGAACAGCGTGATTATATTCGCCACCGCGATGGAGTGCATAAGCCAAAGCCTTAGCGCAGTCTTTTCGCGATATATAAGCCATAAGACCGTCGCCCTGGCTGTTCTTCAGGACGCTGTCCATATGGACGAATGTGAAGTAGTTGGTGATCATTGCTTCCGCATACTGCGAGTTGCGCAGGAAGATGAAATCCAGTCCCTGCTCTCTGATATAGAGCTCTGTGTAGATGTGGTCCTTTTTCTCTACTGAAGGGTTTGTCTCGTCATCAGCATTTACGAGCGATGTGTAGATGATCTGCTTAACACCTGCTTCTTTGGCTGCATCAACTGCATTGCGGTGAGCATTCTGTCTCTTCGCGCCTACAAAAGGCATAGAGATGAGAGCAAGTCTCTCAGCTCCTGCAAATGCTTCTGCAAGGCCTTCTTTGTGATTGAAATTCGTGACTCTGGTCTCGATCCCGATGTCCGCATAAGGCTTAAGCGCATCAGGATTATATCCGCAGAAAATAAGGTTTTCCTTATTCTCAAGTTCCATCAAGATCTTGGCTGCTTCAGCTCCAAGATTGCCATCAACTCCGGTAAGTAAAGCTCATGCTTATGATCACATTATACCTTGTTCTGAACATATAGGACCAGTTTACCTGGGTCTAAGTGAATATTATGAGAAAACTGATTACATGAAGGGCTGCCCTTATCACCAATAGTTTATTTAGTTAAAATTTTATCGACCAAGGAACACCCTTGATCAAGGTAATTATACCATCCCGGGTAAAACACTCTAAGCTAAAAAGAAGCTCCTGAATTACCAGGAGCTTCCTTAGTTTTTGTCTCATTGAAAAGAGTAATATTGTTTGCGAGCGACTTCCGCACAAGCGAAGCGCGGAGGACCTTAGCGAGCAAATAATATTACTCGTACTCAACTGTTGCCGTCGGCTTAGGTGTGTAGTCGTAAAGGACTCTGTTGATGCCGGGAACTTCGTGGGTGATACGGTCTGTGATGCGGCACATGAGGTCGTACTCGATGGGCTCAACTGTTACCTGTACAACGTCTGTTGTGTTGATCGCACGTACGATGCAGAGCCATTCGAAAGCTCTCTTGCCGTCCTTGATGCCTGTGGACTTGAAGTCAGGTACTACTGTGAAGTACTGCCATACCTTGCCTGCGAGGCCTGCCTTCTCAAATTCTTCTCTGAGGATCGCATCAGATTCTCTTACTGCTTCGAGTCTGTCTCTTGTGATGGCACCGGGACATCTTACACCGAGTCCGGGGCCGGGGAAGGGCTGACGGTAAACCATCTTGCCGGGAAGTCCTAATGCAGAACCTACTACACGGACTTCGTCCTTGTAGAGATACTTAACGGGTTCAACGAGTTCGAAATCGAGTTCCGGAGGAAGGCCGCCTACGTTGTGGTGAGCCTTGATGCCCTGTTCGCTCTCGAGAATATCGGGATAGATCGTACCCTGTGCGAGGTAAGCGATACCGTCGAGTTTTGCAGCTTCTTCAGCGAAGACCTTGATGAACTCTTCACCGATGATGTGACGCTTCTGCTCGGGATCTGTTACGCCTGCGAGGAGGTCTAAAAATCTGTCTACTGCATCAACATAGATGAGGTTTGCGCCAAGCTCGTCTCTGAAGACTTTGCATACCATCTCGGGTTCACCCTTACGGAGAAGTCCGTGGTTTACGTGAACACAAACGAGATTTGTGCCGATAGCCTTGATCAGGAGGGCTGCGACTACGGATGAGTCAACTCCGCCTGAAAGTGCGAGGAGAACCTTTTTGTCTCCTACCTGTGCCTTGATGGCCTTTATCTGTTCATCGATGAATTCATCAGCCTGAGCTTTGGTTGTAATTCTCTTAAGGGATTCCGGTCTAACGTCTGCCATATGAAGCCTCCTCTTGTATAAAAATTCCACTCAAACATTTTACAATATTGTGAAGAAGTTTGGGACAGCAAATGATACAATCAGGCATAACTTTTTAAGACATCGGATTTTTAGACACAAGGAGATATATATGCGTAAGACTAAGATCATTTGTACCATTGGACCTGCATCTGATAATGAAGAGACATTGTCCAAGATGTGCGAGGCCGGAATGAATGTCGCAAGACTTAACTTCTCACACGGCACTCATGAACAGCATCAGGAGAAGATCGACCTCATCAAGAGAGTAAGAGAAAAGCTCAATCTTCCTATTGCGATCATGCTCGATACAAAGGGACCCGAGTACAGGATCAAGACATTTAAAGACCACAAGGTCGTACTTGAGGACGGCGCAACATTCATACTTACAACAGATGAGATTGAGGGTGATGAGACACGTGTATCCGTTACTTACAAGATGCTTCCCCAGCAGCTTAATCCCGGCGACAGAGTCCTCATCAATAACGGACTCGTAATCCTTGAGGTAAGAGAGATCAAGGGCGCTGACGTTATCTGCGAAGTAATTGTCGGAGGAACACTTTCTGACCAGAAGTCCATGAACTTCCCGAACAAGGTAATGCAGGGCGATTTCTTAAGCGAGCAGGACAAGAGCGACCTCCTGTTCGGTATCAAGAATGATATTGATTTTGTTGCGGCTTCATTCGTTTCACGCAAGGAAGACATGATCGAGATGCGTGAGTTCCTTGATGCAAACGGCGGTGAAGATATCGAAGTTATTGCAAAGATCGAGAACCGTGCAGGTGTTGATAACATTGATGAGATCTCTGATTACTGTGCAGGCATCATGATCGCAAGAGGCGACCTCGGTGTTGAGATCCCGTTCGTTGAGGTTCCGAGTGTTCAGAAGAGACTCATCAAGAGATGCAGACTTTTGGGCAGAAGAGTTATCACTGCAACTGAGATGCTCGAATCCATGATCAATAATCCCAGACCGACAAGAGCCGAGATCTCCGACGTCGCAAATGCGGTTTACGACGGTTCTTCCGCTATCATGCTCTCAGGCGAGTCCGCTGCAGGCAAATATCCTGTTGAAGCAGTAAAGACAATGTCACAGGTAGCTGAGTATACAGAGAATCACATCAACTACAGAGACCGTTTCTTCAAGCAGGAATTCAAGATCAGAAATAACCTTGACGCCATTTCCCACGCTACATGCCAGATGGCCATCGATGTGGGAGCAAAGGCTATCGTAGTTCACTCAAGAAGCGGCGTTACGGCTAGAATGGTATCCCGTTTCAGATGCCCTATCGATATCGTAGGCATGACGACATCAGAAAGGATCTGGAGAAGACTTAACTTGAGCTGGGGTGTTATCCCGATCCTCAACGAAGAGTTCACTTCAACCGATGTTATGTACTATCACGGCTTCAACGTTGCCAAGGATATTCTCGGACTTGAGTCAGGCGACAATGTCGTAATGACAGGCGGACTTATCAACGGTACTGCAGGCAACACCAACACTATCAAGGTTGAAACAGTAAACTGACAGAGAAATAACAACCGGTAATTGACGGGGTGTCTCGATCATGAGCAATGTCATTAAGTTAAGACATCCTTTTCAAAGATCCTCATACCTCAAAGGTATGGGGGTCTTTTTTTAGTAATTTTTTCTAAAGGGTTGACACGCACACATAAGTGTGCGGCCTCTTTGAATCCTTATATGGAAGATTCAAAGAGGCCCTTGGAATTAGGAAAACCTGATTTCAAGGAGGCACTGCATGAAACCCAAATATGTAAAAAAGCTGCTTTCGTCAGCTATAGCTGAAATTGCCGGTACACCCGAAGAATATTGCGTTAACCCGGATCGCGACTTTACCAGAACCCGGAAGATTCCTCTGCAAAAGCTTATTTCCGGAATAATCAACATGGAATGCAAGAGCCTGCCCAATGAACTGATCGATATGTTCAAAGGCACTGAGGATATGCCGTCAGTTTCCGCATTCGTACAGCAACGGGACAAATTGAAACCGGAAGCCTTCGAAGCGGTGTTCAATAAGTTTACTGCCAAGCTTGCGGTCGATTCTGTCGATATGCCTGTCCTAGCGGTAGACGGTTCTGATGTTCGGTTGCCAACCAATCCTGACGATAAGTTGACATATCTTCCGGGTTCAAGAACACAAGATCCCTATAACAGTCTGCATATCAATGCGTTATACGACCTAAACCAGCATTTTTACAGAGCCGCACTGATCCAGAATGGTGCTCAGAGAGACGAATGTTCAGCTCTGCAACAGTTAGTAGACCGTTCAGATATGCCTTTGGCACTGGTTATCGCAGACAGGGGCTATGAGTCCTACAACAATCTTGCTCACATTCAGGAGAAAGGCTGGTTCTTCCTTATCCGTATAAAGGATGGTAATACTGGAATAAAGAACGGTTTCGATCTTCCTGCTGAAGATAGCTTTGATGTAAACATCACTTTGAGTTTAACAAGAAAACAGACGAAAGAAGCAAAAGAATTTCTTAAAGATAGAAATCACTACAGATACATTTCACATACCAGTCCTTTTGACTATCTCCCACAATATTCCCGCAAGGCTGATCCGCTTATCTTTTATACGCTCAAATTTAGAATTGTCAGATTCAAGATATCTGAACACTACTATGAAACTGTTATAACCAATCTCCCGACTGAGAAGTACTCACCTGAAGCCCTTAAGAAACTGTACGCTGCCAGGTGGGGAATAGAAACCTCATTCAGAGACTTGAAGTACACAATTGGTCTTCTTAAATACCATTCAAAAAAGACGGCGTGTATCCGGCAAGAGATC
>CAJOJI010000124.1 GCA_905234715.1 uncultured Saccharofermentans sp. | reverse complement strand
TACCACTTGTTTTCCAAAGCACCTCGTGGTGCTTGTTTCGTTATGCAATTATCAAGGTTCGATGCATCTAGCGTTTACGCTACATTTTTCATATTGACTATTAATAGTTAGTCTTTCTTCTTAGTAACGACATTATATCCGTTATCCTTATAAGATTTAATCCATCTTTGAAGGATACTCTTACTAGGCAAGCCAATATCAGTGGCGACTGTCCATACTGGTTCGCTATCTATAAGAACACGATGAATAGCCTTAGTCTTAAACTTTTTAGAGTAAACAGTATAAGAACGATGTAATTTCTCTAAGCCATGTTTATCAGCCAACACACAAATGTATTCAATTACTGTGTCATGAACATTATAAATTGCTGCAATAGAATGATATCCATATCCTTGCAAATGCATTTTATAAATTGTTTCTTTGTCTTCAAAAGATAATTTCATAAATAACCCCCAAAGTTTGTCCAACTTCAGGGGTTCACTTCAATCTCTGATAAGAGACACCCGGCTGTTTTATGTTTCTATTCCTTATTCTTCCTTAAGTATCTTTACAGGCTCAAGTTTTGTGATGCCTCTGCCGCTTGCAAAAGCGGTGATGACGGCACAAAGGATGATGAGCACTGCGGTAATTACGAACCAGATCACGTTGGTATCGAAGACAATCTGCCTGATCCCGAAGAACGAGAATACGATCAGGAACAGCTTGTTTGATACGGCTAGATGCAGAATGATTCCTAGGACGATGCCGATTGCGATGGTCGGAAGGTTCGTCATGAGAGTTCTTCTGATGAGTTCACCTGATGTATAACCGAGTGCTTTCGATACACCGAGGTCGGTTCTCTCGCGGATGACCTGGGCGCGTGTCAGAAGGAGCTGGGTGAGGATAACGACAAAGCATGTTGCGATTACGAAGATCACGCAGATGCCTTCCATTGCCTTGGTTACGGTCTCGATCGATGAAGCCATGATGTCTTCGCCAAGTGAGAATGTGTAATCAGGATAATCCTTCTCCCACTGTTTTTTGATCTCCTTTGCTTTGGAAGGATCGTTAAGGAAGATCAGGGCTGTCTCATACTTGTGTTCCGGGTTAAGACGCTTTACGCCTTCTTCGCTCATGAGTGCCTTTTTACCGGTGTTGTTCATCTTCTGGTCGATGCCGCAAACAGTGTAGGGAACCGTGCCGGAATCAGTCATTGATTTTACGTTAACGATATCGCCTAAAGTAACGTCTAGATTATCTGCTTCAACGGATGTAAGAACGATCTCGTTGCCGTTGTAGGGAAGGTGGCCTTCGAGAAGATAATTGTTTCTGATGTTATCCATATCGCGGTATACATCGATGCCCAGAGTTTCTGTATGATCCATATATGAGATCTCGATGGTTTTTAATAAAGACTTTGTGTTGACGCTCTGGACATTAGGATCGTTGCGCATCTCTTCCAAAAAGTCTTCATCACCGCCGGTGGCGGCCATAATGTCCGAAATCTCAATGCCGACTACTTTAAGCAGCATCCTGTTATCGAGTGCCCAGTTCTGGAAAAGGGCAAAACCGATAAGTGTTGATGCGGTAAGGACTGTGACGATCAGGATAATGAAGATGCTCTTTTTCATCGCACCGAAGTTGTTCTTGCATGCAATGGCGAGTTCCAAAGGAAGCCGGCTCGTCTCGAGCGGGAAGTGGTTCTTCTTGAAGTTGTGTGCCGTGATTCCGCTTTTTAAGGACTCCAGTACAGACATCTTCTTATATGATCTTGTAGCGATGAACGCGCCGATAAGGACCATAAGAGGGATGCCCAAGAGCGTGCTTACAAGTGCAATAACGTTTATACCACCGGTGCCTGTCAATCCGTTTAACATGCCGGACAGGTTATTCAGGGGAGCGTTGCAGAGCATGCCTGCTGCGATGCCTGCACATGTTGCGATAATGCCGATGATCATCTGCTCCGTTATGCATGCCAGACGAAGGCTTCTTGCGGTATAACCTGTTGCCTGCAAAAGACCGATGTTCTGGATGTTGAGTTCGATGAAGTTCCTGATCGAGAAGTGCATGATGATGACTGACATTATGATCAGTATGAGCGTGAATACCATGATGAGCGAACATGCTATTTTGGATACTGCAGTAGTAGCCATTTCCATAGTTCCCTTTGTGACCGTAAATGTTGACAGTTCTCCGGGGAGGGCTCTCTGGACTGCCAATTCATATTCGTCGATGTCTGTGCCGGCTTTGGTATCTGCATACGCTACTACCATATTGCCTGTCTCATCTGTATCAGCAGCGATCTGTTCGAAAACATTATGACTGATTAATGTGTATACATAGCTGATGTTCATTGTTGTTGCGAAATAGATATTCTCAACGTAGCCGGCTACTTTGAATTTATATTCTTTGCCGCCGACAGTAATGCTGTAATCTTCACCGATGCCGACTGAATAAGAGAGGTAATAAGGCAGAATGATCTCGTCGTCACGGATGTTTTTGAATTCTTCCGGGAATGCATTGAGTTCCGTCTGCTGTGAGGAATCAAATATCTGGAATTCGTTGGACATTGCATCTTCAGGACTCATGCTGCCGTAATAGTAGTCGGCTGTAGTCCATACTGAAGTAACGACTTCGCATTTTTCTGTGTTTTCTACAGATTCGATGGCTTTCTTCATTTCTTCGGTGCTTATGTTGTTGACACATACATAGAGGTCTGATGAATGGTATTTTTCCTCGACCTCATACATTGTCTTATCTCCTGACAGGATCAGGGAGATGCTTGAGAACATGAGGACTGCCGACAGGAAGATAAGCGCGAAAAGGATCGCGACTTCACCTTTATGTTTCTTGATGTTGTTTTTTGCTATAAAGAATAACGGATACATAATTTACCACCCCATATTGCCAAGAAAATCGCGGAGCTGCTTATGACGCTCCCTGTTCTCACCATCGTAAGGATCGAGTGTTATCTCATCGCAGATGACGCCGTCTCTTAAGTAGAGGATGCGGTTGCCTCTCTCTGCTGCTGCAATCGTGTGCGTTACCATTACGATACTCTGGCCTCTTTTGTTCATGTCGGTGAGGACATCCAATACTGCAGTAGTGTTCTGTGAGTTAAGTGCACCTGTGGGCTCATCTGCAAAGAGGATCTCAGGTTCGTTGATCACTGATCTTACGAGTGCGACTCTCTGCTTTTCGCCGCCGGATAACTGGTGGGGGAACTTGCCGTAGCAGTTGTCGTCGAGCCCTACCTGCTTAAGAAGTTTTTTAGCATGCTCTGCGATATCTTTTCTGTTCTTACTCTTGAGAAGACCGGATACGATGATGTTGTCCATGACGCTCATCGTGTCGTTTAAGTAGTTCTGCTGGAAGACAAATCCGCAGTGTCTTTTTCTGAAGATTGCGAGCTTGTCGTTGCTGTAATCTGAGATTTCCTCGTTGCCGTATGTGATCGATCCGAGGCTCGGGCGGTCCATGCCGGAGAGTGAGTAGAGGAGTGTGCTCTTGCCTGCGCCGGAATCTCCCATGATTACCGTGAAGTCGCCTTTTCTGATCTCGAGATTAAGATTCTTTAAAACGTGCTGCTGTACGCTCTCGTTTGAGAATGTCTTGCAGAGGTCTGTTGCTCTGAGTATTGTTTCCATTTTTCATCTTTCCCTTTCGTTTTTGGTTTGTCAGAATTCTTACACTGCAATCTTACGTCTCCCGGAGCAAGAATACTTTACACAGACCTTGTTCAATTCTTAACTGTTTCTTACATGAATACCTGACGTATTTCGGTAACGGTCCGTTGTGTTATACTTCGAAATATGAATTATAACTGTTTAATTATCGATGATGAAACTGATCTTTCCCGCATGACGCAGGAATATTTCGAGATGTTCGGGGTGACATGCGCTGTAGCTGCCACTTCCGATGAATGCCTGTCTTTTCTTGAAGAGAACACGGCCGACATCTTCCTTCTTGATATCAATCTCGGAAATGAGAGCGGCTTTGCCCTCTGCAAACAACTTCGCGAAAAGTACGATACACCGATACTCTTCATCTCCGCACGCCAGAGCGATGACGATGTTCTTGTTGCCCTCAACATCGGCGGAGACGATTATATAAAGAAACCTTATACATTAAGTGTTCTCCTTGCCAAGGTTAAGGTCCAGCTCAAGCTGGGAGGCGCTTCTGCCCAAGCTTCAGATGAGATCTTCACGATTGATTCAGCTACCATGAGCTGCACCGTTGAAGGAAAGAACGTACAGCTCAAGTCAAAAGAGTTCCAGCTCCTTTCATGCCTTTATTCGCACAGGAATACCATCGTTACCAAGGAACAGCTTTTCAATGAGGTCTGGGGAGATTCTTTCTATTCTGACAGCACGCTTAACGTGCACATCCGCCGCCTCCGTGAGAAGATCGAGTCTGATCCCAACGAACCGCGATTCATAAAGACGGTCTGGGGCACCGGGTACATCCTGGAGACGCATTAATGAAGATCAGGATAATCGCGATCCTCTATACAATAGTGATCCTCATCTGCGGTATTGTGCTGTGGAACAAGATCGACAAAGGTTCATCTTATTCCATAGACATGCTTGACCTCAACACAAAGCGTGATGAGATTGAAGAAAAACTATTATCCGGTACTGATATTGCATCTCTCGAAAATGAATACGACTGCAGGATAGTTCTCGTTGCCGACGACGGCTACGAGTCACTTAATAATTACTTCATCAAGGAAGGAATGTCTGTTTTCGACTACTTTGAAGACGGAGTCATCGCAGGTAAGATCGCATTTAATGCGAGGGCGGAAGAGTTTGCCGCAAGGACAAGTGAAGCCAAGACACAGATGCTCTGGGTGCTCGGTTCGGCCTATGCAGCAGGCATCTTGCTGATGTTCATCATATGGTATTTCTACATCAGGCCGTTTAATAAGCTTTCTGATTTTGCAGCGAGTGTATCTAAAGGAAATCTCGACGTTCCTCTTAACATGGACAGGCACAATTACTTCGGTGCATTCACCGAATCCTTCGACCGCATGAGAGAAGAACTCAAGTTGTCTTCAGAGCGTGAGGCTGCCGCGAACAGGAGCAAACAGGAACTCGTTGCGGAGATCTCCCACGACATAAAGACGCCTGTTGCAACGATCAAGGCGACATGCGAAGTAATGGAGATCAAATACAAAGAAGATGACATTCAGGAGAAGGTATCGGTCATCAAGTCGAAGGCTACATCGGTTGAACACCTCATTGACAACATGTTCCGTGCAACTCTTGATGACCTCGACGAGCTCAAGGTCACGCCTCGTGAAGAGAGCTCACTGATAATTGAAGACATGCTTGCTGGCCTCAGATTCTACGGCACGGTAGAGCAGAAAGGTTCTGTTCCCGAATGCCTTATCCTTGTTGATAAACTGAGGCTTGAACAGGTAATAGACAACATCGCCGGCAACTCATTTAAGTATGCGGGAACCACTCTCGAAGTCAGTTATAAATCAGACGCAGACAACATAAGAGTGATCCTCTCTGACAGAGGTCCCGGCGTTCCCGAGAAAGAACTTGCCATGCTGACAACCAAGTTCTACCGTGGTTCGGAAGCAGCCGGATCAGGCAAGGACGGCAGCGGCTTAGGTCTTTATCTCGCATCAAGATTCATGGAGAAGATGGGCGGCGGACTCGACTTAAAGAACCGTGAAGGCGGCGGATTCACGGCTGAGATAGTGATTAAAAAGGTATAACGGATATGAATGACACACTCTATGTTTCTGATCTTGACGGCACTCTGATGAGGAATGATGAGAAGCTGTCCGAATATACGATAAAGACTTTAAACGAACTTCTAAGGCAGGGTCTGCCATTCACTTTTGCTACCGCGAGATCGATCGAGAGTGCCAGGGTCATCACGGGAGAACTTGAGATAAAACTTCCCGTAATAACCAGAAACGGTGCAGTGCTGGCCGATAACAAAACGGGAAAGCATCTTCAAAAATCCGTTTTTACAAAAGAGGAAGTGGAGCTTCTAAAGCAGATGCTTCCGGAGCTTCCGTCATGCGGTTTTGTATCCTGTTTTCTGGATGACATAATGATCCGCACATACATGCCGGCAGATCACACGGAGGGTCTTAAAAGCTATATCGATTACTATAAAAACGATCCTTCAATGGTAAAAGCAGAAACAGTGGATGAGATGTTCCAGGGAACTCCCGGCTACGTTACCATGATCGGTGCCCGTGAGCACATAGCACCTTTATATGAGAAGGTTAAGCAGTATAAAGGATGGGAAAGCCTTTTCCAGAAGGATACTTACAGGGATGAATACTGGCTCGAGATCTGCCCGCAGAACTGCACGAAAGCCAAGTCCATACTGAAACTCAAAGAACAGCTCGGATATGAAAAGCTCGTTGTTTTCGGAGACTCGTTAAACGACATTTCCATGTTTAAGATAGCCGACGAGGCTTATGCGGTTTCAAATGCTATGGACGAGCTGAAGAAGTATGCCACCGGAGTCATCGGCAGCAATGAGGAAGATGCGGTGGTCGAATTCCTCAAGGAAAGATTTAATAACCCATCTCTTTAAGTTCTTTTACGAC
>CAJOJI010000123.1 GCA_905234715.1 uncultured Saccharofermentans sp. | reverse complement strand
AAAGAGCGCACCAGGCGCATCTTGTGCTGCGGCCGGCCCATCTCCAATACTTTTCGCCACCTTCATTGCCAAGCTGAGACAAGGCGAGGTTTACAAGTTCATTGGATCCGCCGACACCTCTAAGGACTTGAGCCCACAAAGAAGCATTCCTAACATCCAGCAACTCATTAAGCTGGGCTGTCTGATCAGCATTGAAAGATAGACTTGAAGCTTCTTCAGACGCTGACAGGTGACCAATGGTGATATGCAGGATTATAGTGGTTATCGTTTCTTCCTTGTAGAGCAGGTTACCATCCTCATCTTTCTTTTGATTGCCATCATCATCGAGATCCGGGACCTGTACTGTTTCGGTTTTAGTCTCGGTATATGAGGTGATGGTATTCATCTGCCAAAAGATAGTCTTTAGGGTATTTACATTGTCATCCGTCAGATGCACGACATCTGTCGCACCGTCAGTTCTGGTAGTCACATACACGGCATAGACGGAAAGAACATCTGGCCATGGAGCCTGATAACCTTCCATTACGAGCTCATCATGAGCAGTATTTGTCTTAATTTGCTCAATCTGGCCGTTGTATTCGCCGTTGATTTCCAGAACAACTTCCTGAAGAGTCCTGGTATTCTCTCCGGATACATCACCGGCAAAGAAGATGCCAAAGGCAGAAGCGACAATTCCGGCAATTAAGCCAGCTAATATAAGGATCAACAGAAGAGGAACAGATGCAGCGCCAAGAGCTGCCCCCAGCCTTTTCAGCCCTTCGATTATCCCTTTGACGATTTTCTTGACCCACTCGGCTGACTTCCTTGCCAGCTGTTCAGCTTTCTTTGCAGAAGCAACCTTCTGTGAAGTAATAGCAGCCTGTTTAGCTGCTTCTTGTGCACTTTTGGCAGCGACTCGGGTTGCTTCAGTAGCACTTTTGATCGACCTATCAGCCTTATTGATGGTCCTGGCACCTGACTTAATATCCTTGGTATTCTTAATGTCGGGCCTTTTCTTTTTGATCCGGCTCTTAAGTGAATCTCTGGCATCCAGTAGAGCATCGGTGGTGTCTGCAGCTGTATTCCTGGCAGAAGCTTCAAGGTTATCGATCGCTTCCTGATCTTCTTGTTTACCAGAATCTTGAGACATCGTCCTTGCGTGCCTAATAGCTGCAATCCCTGCTCTACGAGCTGCCTTAATGGGTGCTGTCATGGGCATTGAAACTGTTGTTTCTTTTTGCTCTGCTATCTCGGTTAGTTCCTTAGCAGATGCCTTGTTTTGGATCTTAGGGATGCTCTTACTAATAGTTTTCTCTGTAGCAGGTTTTAGATCATTCGAACGCGATACCTGCTTAATGTCGCGTTCTCGTTCAACCTTACTGATTTGAGGCATTTTACTTAACTCCTTTGTTGTATTTGCCTATAAGAAGGCATGTAAAAACACCCAAGACATTTCCTGGGTGCCCGATAATTGCTTTTTGTCTGATTACCTGAAGTAGAATTTTAAATAGACTTCCGCTTCTTGCAGGTGGCCCAACTGAGCAATCATATCTGTCTGGTTTATGAGATATTCCAGCTGTTCAAAAGCACGGTAACGAACATATGGGACACATTCAAATTTCTCATCAAACAACTCAGTCACTTCATCACAATACTTAATCTTGAGTTTTTCCTTCTCCGGAATTGATTCTTTAGTCAGAAGTGATTTTCCCCCAAGAAACTCGGCCAGAATCGGACTAATGTCATTAACTTCTACTATTGTTTCTTCTGTTTTGCCATTGTAGCAATGATATAGATTAGGGACATGCCAATGAATATTATCACGGAGCTGAGAGAGTCCCCTTACACAACCAATCAATTTCATATAGTAATTCTCCTTGTTAAATGAAATAAAATAAGCCCTTGCCGTAAGTGACAAGGGCTTGGAGGGTGTTCTGGACGTGCCTGAAGAGAAGTTTGAAAGGGGAGTTTGGCACGTCTTATTAGAACACCATTGTATCACGGTTACGGGCGTGATACCCGTTGCTCATCCGTTCGCGAACTGCCCCTCACCAGGACGAGTTGTCATAAGCTGATATAGCTTAGTGTCGTGCGGGAAGCGGTTAACGAAAGGAACGAGTGCCGAGCCGTACTTGATAAGTCCTGAACCAGCAGGTGCATTAGTGATATAACGCATCTGGATTTCTGAGATATTGAGGAGCTTAGCAAGCTTGGCTCTATCCGATGCTGCCTGGTTGAGCATTATTACGAACTCCGAGTTGGAAAGCATCGTTGATGCCTGAACGGAGTCCAAGAGATACTCAACATTCTGCGTAATAGCAGTAGGATAGGCGTTTCTCTTACGGAACTGTCTCCAGGCAGAGTTGAAGAACTGCGCGGAGAACTCGTTTTCGAATACGACATGGAACTCGTCGATAAAGACGTGTGTACGCTTACCTTTCTTCCAATTAAGGGTTACTCGGTTAAGCATAGTGTCTGTTATGACCAGGAGTCCCGTGGGTTTAAGCTGGCTGCCTAAGCCGTGTATGTCGAAAACAACAACTCGCTTGTCCATATCAACGTTGCTTTCACGTCCGAAGATATCCAGGGAACCGGTAGTAAAGAGCTCAAGCGATAAGGCTATCTGCTTAGCCTCAGGCTCCGGCTGTTCCAAGAGTTTCTCACGGAAAGTACACAGGGTTGGAGTAGCACCACCTGAAGACTTGTACCGATTAGCTTCCCGGTATACAGCTGCAGCACATCTGTCGATAATGGACTTTTGCTGAGGACCGACACCTTTCTTATCGATCTGTTCAACAAGAGACATAATGAACTGAGACTTAACTACGATAGGATCGTTCTCGCCATAACCATCGACCATATACATGGCGTTGAGCCTGTCGCGTCCGCCGGCCGATACGCGGATAACAGAGCCCATATCAGGTCCCATTGCCTCTACCAGTGGTGCGTACTCGCCCTCAGGATCACAGATCAGGATGTCATCATCAGTGTTCAGCATAAGAAACGTGATAAGTTCCTTAGCTGAGAAAGACTTACCGGAGCCCGGGACACCCAAAAGGAAAGCCGACTGATTCAAGAGGTTTTCCTTGTTGCACATAATGAGGTTATGTGAGATCGCATTCTCACCATAGTAGATGCCGCCTTTGTCCATTATCTCTTGTGTCTTAAACGGAAGAAAGACTGCCAAGGACTCAGTATTAAGAGTCCTGAAGCAGTCGATCTTCCTGACACCAAACGGCAGGGCGGTGTTAAGGCCGTCGGCCTGCTGCCATTTTAGGACTGCCATCTGGCAGTGTCTTCCCTTGGCGACGGACTGAAGAGCTTCTGTATCGAGATCCAGCTGCTCCTTGCTGTCTGAAGAGATAGCAATGGTAATAAGGCCGAGCATCATGCGCTGGTCACGAGTCGTGAGATCCGCCAGAAACTCCTTCGTCTTATTACGCTGCAGTTCCATATCGTAAGGGATAACAGCTGAGAAGTTGTTGTTCTGGTTCTGCTTTCGCTGCCAGTTGGTGATGTTAGTCTCAACACCCAGGAGTTTGTTCTCCACCTCTCTTATCGCTTCATCTGTAGGGACAGAGAGAACATCGATCGAGAGCATGAGGTTCCTGTTCATATCGGTAAGTTCGGCAATAATGTCATCGCTGATATAGTTGCCGTAGTCCTTGAGGAAAAGGACTCTCACGAACTTCTCCCCGAGCTTGATATAGTCATCTTTTCGCTCGATGGTATCCGGACAGATATAGTCGCGGAAGTCGTGGCCAAGGGCTGCTTTCTTATTCATATCGAACTCGAAAGTTACCTCTTCGCCCTGCCTGTAGAAGTCGTGGAGTATGCGAAGCTTCTCTGTTGCATCGAGATCTTCCAGGGAACTTCCCAAAGAAGAAATACGCATCTGAAGATCCGCTCCTGTCCTGGCAAAGTACGTCCTTGCATCTTCGACACTCTTCTTGTTGATCGATACGGTAATATACTTCTCCTGCGTAATACCATTGGCTCCCGTAGCCTTCTCCAACAGCATGTTGTTGTACTCTTCACGGTAAACATCAAGCTTGTCGCCTTTGAGCTGCATAAGGATCGAGTTTTCGAAGTCCTTCTTATTAAGCCTGTGGTTGTTTACCGTGATCTTTGTGGTGGCAGCACTGTCAAATGAATTGAGAACGTCGGAATAGAGCAGGAACATATTCTCCTTGTCCTCTTCAGATGCTACCTGATAGTTGATGTCTGAGAACTTCCATGTCTTGGAGAACTTGTTAGGTCCTACCTGAAAGATCCCGTCAGGCCAGATGCGCTGTACCGGGATCAGGTCCTGGACCCGTCTCGGCACAACAAACATCTCCTTATCCTGCTTCAGTAATGTTTGTATGCTCTTTAGCATTCATTGCCTCCTTGTCTTTGTTTGAGAAATACCCCTTAAGGGCCTCCAGATACATGTTGTTTGTCTTAACTGTCAGCCTTCTCGGGACAATGAAGTTGTCCTTAATCCATGCCACGATAATCTTCTCAAAGGGCATGCCGTTGTACTTGATGAACCCGATAGCTGCAAAAGGCACAGCTGCTGCGATGCAAAAGTATGTGATCATGTCCTTAGATACGATGTCACGGGTGCCGAAGTAGACCGCAACTGCGGATGCTACAGCTAACCCAGAACAGATCAGCTGCCTTAAGTTAAGTCCGAAGAAGACGCCTTCGGTGTATTCTCTAATGTCTTTGTTTATATTGATTTCCATGGTTTTCCTCCTTACAAGCCCATCATGTCGTGAATTATCCTGTCAGAGCCTTTAACGAGCCCAACTAATACAAGCATGTTGAAGACTACTTCTGTTACGTATATCCAAACCATCTTCAAAGGTTCATATGAAGTGTTCATTTGAGGCATCGATGCTGCATAAGCAGTGAAGATAACGCATGCCAAAACAATAACTACACCCTGAAGACAAACACCGGCGAAGCTCTTAAGAAAGCTCTTTGCGATGTTCTCAGTAGGCTGGCCTGCCATAGTAGATAGCGGTATAGGTGCTATAGCCGCATACATATAGATCCTGAAGAATCTGCCGTATACAGTAAGGAGCAGGACTAGACCAACCACAATAAATGCAAGGTGAGCGATGAAGCATACAGCCCATATAGGAATAGCACCGTCTAAGATACCGATACCCTCGAAAGTACTCTGTACCTCAGAAGGGATCGTGAACTCCAGGGCAGTGCCAATGGAACTCGATTCGGTTACCTTCGATATGATGCCTTGAACTATTGTTACGAAATCCACGAGCAGGGAAAGACAGTTATCTACCAATGCTTTAGCAATAGCAAAGCGGATAAACACTTTTACAGCCGTCTCAGGCTTACGGAGCTCGGCAAAGCTCCCGCAGGTCTTGATAACTCCAACAGTGAAGAACAAAACCAGCAGGGCAGTGCCGATAGCTCCTAAGACACCATTTATTGTGGATATGATGCTCCAAATGGTGCCGCCTTTGAAGGTCTGCGGTGAGGTTGTAAGGATGGCCCACATTTTATCGAGCATATCGCCAAGGTATTCAAGACCTTGCATCAGCTCGTACCAAGCTGCGGTACCCAAGATATCACCTCCCGATTACATCAGCTGAAGACGCCGGGAGCGATAGCCGTAAGGATAGACTTTGCGAAAACGATGATGAGACCGCCCGCAAGACAAAGAAATCCCTGTGATCTCTGGGAAGGATCGTGGCTCTGGAAGCTCATACCTACCTGAACCAGGCCCCAACCGGAGAGAATTACACCGATTGCTCTGATGATGCCGAAGATGATGTTCGACATGTTGTTGATAGCGTCACTGTCAGCGAGGACCGGCACCATACATACAGCTACGATGCCGCAGGTGATCGCAGTCGCCAGGTAGCGCTTCATGATCTTCTTTCTCTTGTCGTTAGCAAGAGCGGTTACATTGTTGTTTGAATTGATCTTGTTCATTTTGTTTACTTCTCCTTTTTTAGATAGATTTGTTCGAGTTCCTCTGCTGAGAAGACCTCGTATTCGTGTGGTTCTTCGACAAGGCTTTCAAAGTTGACCGCCTTATCTCTTACATCGGGATCATTACCAACCAAGCTGATGGTCGCTTCAGATCTCGTATCTCTGCCGTGGATAAACGGCGCTGCTCCGCCTTCTTCGGTGAAGGCAATCTTCGGATGGTGCATGAGGTCGTACTTAAGATCTATGACCGGATATTCGCCTCTTATGAAGAGGATCCCGTACCGGTTATCGAGAAGTCTTACCTCATCCGGCGTCATGAGATCTCTGGCCTGAAGCAGATCGTGCTTTGTGGATCCGCCCCCGCCTCGTCCTCTGTTCACGTCGTAGTTGTTTGTATCGATCGTTTCCTTGCCCAGAAGTTCGCTTACATACTTATGAGTTCCTTGCTCATTGCCGCCCAAATACAGGAATTCATCACAGTTACCTACAATGGATTCCCACTGCTTTTCGAAGAGGGCTTTAAGCTGAGCTAAGTTCTGCAGGATTATGCTTACGGAGATCTCACGGGATCGCATTGTCGCCAGGAGCGAATCGAACGAATCCGGCAGGCAGACATTTGCGAACTCATCCATGATGAAATGGACGTGATACGGTAGCCTGCCACCGTGCTCAAAATCGGCACTTCTATAAAGTTGCTGGAAGAGCTGCGTATATAGCATGCCGATAATGAGGTTGTAGG
>CAJOJI010000122.1 GCA_905234715.1 uncultured Saccharofermentans sp. | reverse complement strand
ATACGCGACAAACTTGAGACTTGCGTTTTTCTCTTGTCTTCTTTCCCTTTTCGCGTATTCGGTTGTTTTTCTCTAATCTCTGTTCTTCTGTCATATTCAGCACCAAATGTATTATCCCACCTAAAGAGGTGGGAGTCTTCTTGATAAACAAAGGCGGTGAAGTAAGCATGAATATGGACAGTAGAACAGAAATTTCCGCGAATGATGCCACGAATATGACAGCCGATGAGCTTATTGATTACGCTGTGAAGAACGATGTAATGCTGAGAACGCCGACAACTCACGAACTCATGAGCAGCAAATACTTCCATTATCGCGGAGTAAGCAGGAAAGATTAACCGTAAACAAAAAAGGGAGACCCTGAACTTCAGAGCCTCCCCGATATTTCCACATCAAGCCCGCCAAAGTTCCCACTTCAGAAGGACATCAGTCAGGAAATCATCAAGCAGAGGAAGCACCATATCATCAATCTCTTCCGGTATGCCGTACATTCCTTCAGCCACAGAACAAGCAATAGCCGTAAGCGTATCGCTATCCCCGCTCAACGAAACCGCCCCCCTCGTAACGTCCTCGAAGTCTTCACCCTCAAGGAACGCTGTCAACGCCTCCGGGACAGTCTCTTGGCACGTCTCGACATGGTGATAATTCGGGCGGATCTCATCAAGCGTCCGGGTGTAACTTACGATCTTTTGGCACCCATCGACAAGGCAAGAAAGCCTCTGGCACGCAACATAACGTTTGCTTGCGAGACCAACATCAAATACGAAGGATACTTATCGCTCGAAAAGGAGAAGATCGAGAAGTTTAAAAATCTCGAGAAGATAAGGATCCCTGAAGACATCGACTATTCGCTCATTAAAGGATTGAGGCTGGAAGCTACGCAGAAGCTTACGAACATGAAGCCAGAGAATGTGGGCAGAGCTTCGAGAATATCAGGCGTATCGCCTGCAGACTGCGAAGTGCTTCTCGTATACCTTGAACAGCTCAGAAGGAGACATGATAATGGCTGACGGTTTGTTCCCCAAAAGAAAACCTCTTACCAAAGACGACATCAAGCGTTTAAGAGAGAGCCTTCCTAAAAAGGTTGAGATCAACTCCGAGGGAACAAAGATCACGGAGCATGATGAAGAGCCCGCTGATGTTGCCCCTATCCTTGAGTCTCATTCTGATGAGATAAGCGTCCCGCTGTCTGCCGAGGAGATACGTGCCTTCCAGATCTACGCGACAATGCTCAAAGAGAAGAATAAGGTAATGAACCTTACCGCCGTTGACGACGATAAGGGAATAGCCATGAAGCACTTTATAGACTCGCTTACGCTCTGCCCTTATATCAGGGAGGAAGAGGATAAGCAGAAGAGTTCCAAAGCGCTTACCTTTATCGATGTCGGAACAGGAGCAGGTTTCCCCGGACTTCCGGTAAAGATATCCTGCCCCGAACTGTCCGTAACCCTCATGGATTCGCTTGAGAAGCGTCTCAAGTTCTTGGATGAGGTAATTACCGCATTGAGTCTTAAGGACTGTACTACGGTGCATTCAAGGGCTGAAGACGCAGGCAGGAACAAGAAATTCCGTGAGAAGTACGACATTGTAACCGCAAGAGCCGTAGCAAAGCTCTCTGTTCTTGCAGAGTATTGTCTTCCTTTGGTCAAGGTCGGAGGAGTATTCCTTGCGATGAAGGCTCATTCGGAGGAGGAAGAGGCAGAAGGCGCCAAGGCCATTGCTCTTCTCGGCGGCACGATCGAAAAGACCGATACATTCAAACTGCCCGGCACTGACATGGAGAGAACGATCATTGTCGTAAGAAAGATCCGTCCTACTCCCGCAAGATTCCCCAGAAAAGCGGGCACACCTTCCAAAACCCCCATAGTCTGATAATAGGACATTTGTGCTATATATTATAATATTACGTGCGCGTGTGCGTATAGTTATGGTATAATACTTTAGTTTGTAGAAGTATAACTATAACTAAAAGTATTCAATTACCCGTGAATAGTGCTTTTCGCGGGCGGAGGCGACAAATGGCAGACAGCGACGACAAGAAACAGGCCAGGCTTCAACAGGAAGCCGAGATGGACGAGGTGTTCAAGTCAGAACAAACAACAATAGTTCCGGTTGACTTGGACGGCGAGATGAAGAAATCCTTCATCGACTACGCAATGTCGGTTATTTCCGACCGTGCCCTTCCGGATATCAGAGACGGCCTTAAGCCGGTTCACAGAAGAATCCTTTATTCAATGTTCACACAGGGATTCACCCCTGATAAACCGTTCCGTAAGTGCGCCACCACGATCGGTGACGTTTTGGGACGTGGAGACGCATCAGTTTACGATGCTCTCGTAAGACTCGCACAGGATTTCTCGCTGAGACATCCTCTGGTAGACGGTCACGGAAACTTCGGTTCACTCGACGGTGACCCGCCGGCTGCTTACCGTTATACGGAGGCAAGACTCGAGAAGATCGCATTGGAGATGATGAGAGACATCAACAAGAATACTGTTGATTTCCGTCCTAACTTCGATGAACACGAGATGGAGCCTGTATCACTTCCTTCCCGTTTCCCGAACTTCCTCGTAAACGGTGCAGTGGGTATTGCCGTAGGTATGGCTACAAATATCCCGCCGCACAATCTCGGTGAGGTTATCGACGGATGCATCATGATGATGAACAATCCCGATGTTACTGTCGATGAACTCATGACGGTAGTTAAGGGACCTGACTTCCCGACAGGCGGCGCTATCCTCGGTACATCCGGCATCAGAGAAGCTTACCTCACAGGTAAGGGCCGTATCATGGTACGTGCACATGCCGAGATCGAAGAGCATGCAGGCAAGACGAGGATCATCATCCACGACATTCCTTATGCGGTTAACAAGGCAAGACTCATTGAGCGTATGGCTGATCTCGTTAAGGAGAAGAAGGTTGAAGGTATCTCCGGATTAAGAGATGAATCCGACCGTAACGAGCAGGTACGTATCGTTATCGAGCTCAAGAAGGATGCAAATGCTGATGTTGTTCTCAACCAGCTTTACAAGAACTGCTCTCTCCAGGATGCATGCTGCGCAAACATGCTCGCACTTGTACCTGATGCAGACGGCAAGCTCGAACCTAAGCTCGTTGGTCTTAAGGATGCTCTCTATTACTACATCCAGCACCAGGAAGACGTTGTTACACGCCGTACACAGTACGATCTCGAAAAGGATGAGGCTAAGAAGCACATCGACGAAGGTCTCCTCATCGCAATGGATTACATCGATGAGATCATCGCCATCATCAGATCATCACGTACCGAGGCTGAGGCCAAGGTCCGCATGTGCGAGCGTTTCGGCCTTACAGACAAGCAGGCTCAGCACATCGTTGACATGAGACTCGGACGTCTCACAGGTCTTGAGAGAGAAAAGCTCGAAGCAGAGATCAAGGCTCTCACGGAAGAAATCGAGTATTTCCACAGAGTTCTCTCCGACAAGACATTGCTCGACGACATCATCAAGACTGAGATGACGGAGATCAAGAATAAGTTCGCTACCCCGAGAGTTTCAGAGATCATCAACGGTTCCTTCGAGGATATCGATGACGAGTCACTTATCGCAGAGGAGAACATCGTTGTAACTCTCACACACTTCGGTTACATCAAGCGTCAGAGAGTTGATACATACAAGGCGCAGCACAGAGGCGGCAGAGGAATCTCAGGCCAGTCCACACGTGAAGAGGACTATGTCGAGAAGATCATCACGACAACGACCCACAAGTTCCTTTTGTGCTTCACCAACACCGGCCGTGTGTTCAAGATCAAGGGTTACAAGATCCCTGAGACGACATCACGTTCCGCAAGAGGAACGGCTCTCGTTAACCTCCTGAACCTCAATGACGGCGAGACGATCAGAAACATAATCCCGATCGATAACTTCGAAGAGGAAGATCTCTATCTCACAACCGTTACCAAGTTCGGTGTCATCAAGAAGACTTCGATCGACAAGTATACGAACATCAACAAGAACGGTCTTATTGCCACAAAGATCCGTGAAGGAGACAGCGTTGTAGCCGTTCAGCTCACAAGAGCAGGACAGGAAGTCATCGTTGTATCTGCAGCAGGTAAGTCAGTCAGATTCAATTCCGACGATGCACGTGACATGGGCCGTGGCGCTACGGGCGTCAGAGCAATGAGACTTGCAGACGACGATGAAGTCGTAGGCATGGAGCCGGTTGATCCTTCACGCGAGATCCTCGTTATCTCCGAGAAGGGTTACGGTAAGCGCTCAAAGATCGACGATTACCGTGTCCAGAGCAGAGGCGGTAAGGGTATCATCACTTACAAGGTTTCCGAGAAGACCGGCAGACTCTGCGGTACGGTTTCCGTTACTGACGAAGATGACCTCCTCATCATTACGAGCCAGGGCGTCATCATCAGAGTAAGAGCAAATGAGATCCCTACTCTCTCAAGAGCTACATCAGGTGTTAAGCTTATCAAGGCAAACAATGCGAGCGTCGTTGACTTTGCTTTGACAGACAGGGAAGAGGATGAGCCTGAAGAGGGTGAAGAGGGAACTGAAGTTTCTGAAGGTTCAGAAGTTCCTGAAGTAACGGCAGTTACCGAAGACGGCCTCAGCCCCAATGCAGCTAAGGTAGCAGAGCTTGCAGACACACTCGCAGCCGAGATCGAGGCTGACGGCATTGCAAGCGCAGAAGATGCCGAGAACGAAGACGGCAAAGACGGAGAAGACGATATCTGATGAATATCAATAAGGCTACAAGATCGGCTATAAAAACCGCAGCGGCATTTATCGCTGCGGCATTCGCCGTTTGTTACCTTTCACTGTTTGCAATACCTGCAACAAAGGTAAATGCTGATGTCGGCCAGCCTGACATTCCTGTTCCCGCATTAAGCGATGTTCACTGTGCATCTTACTGTGTATACGATAAGACCACAGGATATATCGTTATCAGCATGAATCCTGACGACCGCATCTATCCTGCGTCAATGACGAAGATAATGACATGCCTTTTGAGCCTTGAACTGCTCGATACTTCCTTAAAGCTTGAGGTAAGCCCTTCAGCTTTGGAAGGTCTTGATGCAGATTCATCTCTTATGGGAATCCTTGAAGGCGAGAAGGTAAAGGTAAGCGAGCTTTTATACGGCCTTATGCTTCCATCCGGTAATGATGCTGCGAACGTATTGGGCGAAGGCTGCATCGACGCTTTCTTCGAAAAGTATCCTGCAGGCGGCACCGCTGTTAATGCAGATGGAGTAAATGCACAGTATCTTATCGATACGATGCACGATACAAAAGACCACATTCTTTCTTCACGCAAGCTTGAAGCGTTTGCTTTGCTCATGAACCTTCGTGCAGATACTTTGGGATGCAAGGGCACACACTTTGTTAATGCGTGCGGTCTTCCTGATGACAACCACTACACTACAGCTTACGATCTTACTTTGATCATGGCTGCAGCATCAGAGATCGATGACTTCAATACGCTCATCAGTGCTCCTTCACATGTATTTGTCGGAACGAACAGACATAAGTCTGATGCATGGAGCTACGTTAAGAATTCAAATTATCTTTTGTACGATCCCTGGCTCGCATCGAAAACAGCCAACGGTACCGATTCACACCTTTCTGCAGTCATCGGAGGAAAGACCGGTACGACATCACAGGCAGGTAAGGGTCTTACCATCTATACAGTCTGTGAGAACGGACACGAGCTCATGATCTCCATCTGCGGAATTCCGCAGGATTATTATTTCTATACAACTATGTATCTTGCTTCGGTTACTGCATACGGCAACCTCGCATGCTGGGAAGCAGATCCCGTTACGAGAGTATACGGAACAACGGGCGACTACAGATGGGTAAACGCGCCCCAGTCAGAACAGCCCGTATTCGATCCTCTCATTAATCCCGGTGACGAACCCAAGGGATACGATCTTGTAACCCAGACTCCTTCACCGACACCTGCGCCTGCGGAGGATGTTCCTGAAGAGGAAGTGGAGACAGGTGATAATCTCGAACTCTTCATAAAACACAATCCTGTGGTAGCGGGAGTGATCGGCGGACTGATGCTCCTTATAACAGTACTTAATATAGTTCTGTGGATACGTATCAACCGCATAAAACACTCGGCGGTAAGAAGAGCTAAGAAGATACAGACAAAGAAGAATTAACTACTATATATAACGGGGGCTTTGGTCCCCGTTATTGATCTAGAAATGAGGCTGTATTTGACAGCCCTGTAATTTAATCGAATAAAGGGTTTTAAGACTTTTGAAAAAAATTTCAAAAAGGTCGAAAAAACTTCTTGACATACTAATCGCTGTGGTATATCCTTTACAAGCACTTTGACGGAGGCACGCAATAAAAGCGGTCGGAAATCAAAGGAAATGCACGGATCTTGAAAATTGAATAGAATGCAAAACTTGAAGTAAAACGGACCTTTTTCAATTCTAAGAATTGAGTTTTTATTAAAGTAATTTGAGCCAAACAT
>CAJOJI010000121.1 GCA_905234715.1 uncultured Saccharofermentans sp. | reverse complement strand
ATCCTCCTTCGTGGCAGAGGAATCCCTTATGATCGCATCCCATTCATCGATGATGGCTACGAACTTATGTCCCTTATCCCACCTGTCCACAACCTCAGCCAAAGCACCACTCAGGGTAGCCGTTTCTTCTAATTCCGGATAATCCTTTTTCAACTCTTTCACTAAAGTTTCTCTGATATAGGATACGACATTTTCCACCCCTATTTCACCGATGATGAACTCTCGTTGGAATCTTTCGAAGAATATTCTGACCTCGATTCATACGGACGCTGTGGAGTTGCCTTTGCCTGCCTTACGCAGGATATGATGCCCGGGTACGACGCTGAGAGAGGAGACATCTCGGAGATAAAGCCTTCAGGCTGGAAATCCATTCCTGCTGAAGATGTCGATAAGGGCTGGCTCTACAACAGATCACATCTTATTGCGTGGGCTCTGACAGGTCAGGATGATAACCCGAAGAACCTTGTTACCGGTACCAGACAGTTCAATAACGATGCCATGCTTCCCAACGAGATCGCAGTCGAAGAAGTCTTAGACGATAATCCGGGACTTCACATCATGTACCGTGTGACTCCGGTGTTCCTTGACGATGAACTTGTTTGCAGAGGCGTGATAATGGAAGCCTTTTCCGTCGAGGATAATGGTCTGTCCATCTGCTATTGCTTCTTTGTTCCGAATCTTCAGTCCGGTTGGACGATCGATTATAAAACGGGATATGCGGAAAGGAACGAGACATGATGCAGCCCGAAGTTGACAGGTTTATACAGATCCTAAAAAGGTGCAATGGTTGTGACAGCTGTAAGAGTATTGCAGCCGGGAACGGTCAGGAACTCTCAGTATGCTGCCACGAGCCATATACAGAAAAGTGGATACTTGAGATCGCCAGATGTCCTAAGCCGCAGGGCACGCTTATTGAGTCTGTGCCTGCCAAGCCGAGGATCACAACGGCACACTGGATAAATCCGAGCAGGAATCCGGAGTTTGTAAATAAGGAGTTCTTTTCGGATTGTTCGAATTGCGGAAATACAGTATCGCTGGACCAGGAAGGACCTGAGTGTCCTCGTTGCAAAGCCAAAATGACCGGGACAGCCATTGCAGGATAAGAAAGGATAAAGATGTGATCGTGGAACGCAGAAAATATACTAAGACAGAATGGCTTGCCGAGGGCAAACGCAGATTCGGTACGAATTTCGAGGATTATAAATTTGTCTGTCCCCGCTGCGGCAGAGTGAATACCGGCAAGGAATTCAGAGAAGCCGGAGCAGAACCCAATGCCATGTATTGTGAGTGCATCGGACGTTATGACGAGAGCAAAGGCTGTGACTGGGCAGCGTACGGGCTGTTTGATATCTGCACCGTGGAAGTAGACGGTCAGCCTGTCTTCGATTTTGCTGACACCGAAACCCAATCTGTGACGATCTCGTGTCCGCACTGCAAGGAGTCGTTTGATGTCGTTGTCACAGAAGGCGAAAAGTCCACTTACTGCTGTCCGAAGTGCAAGGCCAAGATCTGAGGGACAATCAATGAGGAATTTTTACAAAGACGGATACTTAGCCTGTATAAAAGCTATTCTTGACGATTCAGCAAAGCACAAGGACGAGGTTAATTACGACAAGTTGGTAAAGCAGCTTCAGGAACTTGAGATCGTTAAGGCTTGTGAGTTGGATGACTGGATCGACGATGAATATGTCGAAGGCAAAACCGACGAAGAGATCTTGAGCAAAATGCAGGAGAACGGATAATACGAGGAGGATTTATGAATCTGTTGCGTCAAAAAGAGAACTTCAAAAATCACGTTGCAACTTTCCAAGATTTTGGGAATATCAAGATCCTTGATTTTCAGAATCCGGGACATTGTGAATACAGAATCAGGTTTTTGTTTGAGGAAGATCACTACAGGCTTCATATATCCGGAGATCTCGGAGACCTTATCGCATATAACTTTACTAACATGAGATATGAGACTTTCGGAGACTTTGTTAATAACACGGGATATTTCGAAGAGAAGATCTGTTGCCATGAAAGACCTATTTATGTATATGACTATGAAAGTGCCAAAAGCGAACTAATTAGCAAGGCAAACGAATATGGATGGGTAACAGATGAAGAAATCAATCAAGAAGAGCACGATACGGAGATCGAGCAGTTGATTTACGAAGTCTTAGAAGACTTCAACGATCGAACAGGAATATCTCAGAAAGGAGTGGAAGCTCTTAGTGAATATGATTCTGATTGCTATGAATATGCCTATGATCTGGGAAAAGAATCGACCGGAATACTGGAGCTTTATATGCTTGCTTTCAAGTTAGCTCAGAAACAGCTGAATGGCGGTGCGGAATGACCTTTTTATGCGACAGTTGCGAATACATTGAAGAGTGTGAACCTCGTAAAAATAATCCACAAGCCATTGGTTGCTGCGATTTTGGTTTATTTGATGAGGAGAGTTTAATTGAGGATTGGGACAAGAAAGGCGGTGTGGAAGAATGAACCATTGTGGTTTTTTATCTCCAGAAGCTGTTCTATATGCTTGTACCGTTTATGACCACTTAAACACAGCAATGGAGATCTGCGAAAAACTGGGTAGAAAATTTTATAACGGTGTGGAAGCAGAAGATTACCTGATGGATGCAGGCTGGGTGGTTGTCAGAGCACGCGACATCTATGGCAGGATAGGATATCCGCAGCTTAGTGATGAACATAAACTTGTATATCTTACAGATGAACAAGTCTCGTGGCTGACGGAACACTATGCTGAATGGCCGCAGGATAAACAGCAAAGTGCAGATTATATGTTAGATCAACTTAACAGGAGGTAGTACATGAGCAGTTATACGGCAATAATCCACTGCAAAAAATGTGGTAAGGAATTAGCCAAGGTCCATGCGTATCACGACAGACCGGACTTTTTTGTGCCGCAAGACATATTGCAAGAAGATTTCGGTATTGACAGTAAGTTCTGTCAGGACTGTCTCAACGGGAGAAGCGAAAATGATAATCATTAAATGTGACGCGACTGACTGCGAAAATAACTTCGATGGCGAAGAGTCTGGGTGCGGTAATCGCCCTGAAAAAAGAGCTTACAACAAAGGTAAATAAGACCAACTTAAAACAAAAGCGAGGAAAATAAAGAATGATAATAGAGTTTGACGAAGAAAGAAAAGCCGTTTGCCCAACACTTTTCCAATAACAAAGAAAGGAGTAAATCTATGACCGCAATCACAATCTATTTAATCATAACAGCATTTACTGTTTGTCCGTTTATATATTTTGCCTTTCCTGAATCCTTTGGTGCAAAACTTTTGCATACATTACTTTTAGTAATATCTGTATCTCTTATCATAGCGAGCATTTATCCTTTTGACGCAACAATACTGACCATAGGAATAATCCTGCTAATTATCTATACCCTACAAAGTATTCGTATGTATCGTATAAAAAAGAAGAGCACCAAAAACATTCATTTAGAAGACATCAACTTATAAAAATAAAGGAGAGTGAATATGGCGTACAGTGATTACGGAGCATTTGTCTGGCTCAACGGTAACAGACGAAAAGATAAAGAAGATGTCGCAGCTTTTGCAACAGATGAAGAAACGTTTGGTACGGACTCTGCAAATATTCCGAGTGGTGCCAGACTTTGGGTTAACCTTATCCATCAGAAGAATACAAATAACGACACCAGTATCAATCACGGTGTTCTTGGTGATGGTGATATTCGTGTCATCTGTTACAAGCAAGGCCGTCCTACCATTGTCGAAGCTACAGAAAACGGATTCGTTGATGTTCCCTACTGCGACGAAGATACAGACCCTTACGATTACGATATTCATTTCGAGTATAAGGGATACAAGTTCTACTTTTCAGGAACAAAGCCATACTATGCACAGATGACAACTCCCGACGGAAATGTCTGGGAGAGCAAATACGATTACGGATACGGCGCCGGCTTCGGTGTCGATGATAACTATGTCGAAGATTTACGAATTATGTGAGGAACAAACTATGTCAAAGTACGATGCAAAACTGAACAAGAAAGAAAAGGAGTTGATCTCAGTTATCCTGTCCCGTTCGGAGGACAAGAACGACAAGAGAGGTGCCGTACTGGATTGGAAGGAACTGTCCAAGCTCGGATTTCAGTCGTTGAAGACCAAGGAGCAGATGCGTAGCCTTACTGACAAGATCCTGAAGCAGAAAGTCGCTTTTCTTGTCGAGAAGGGCCACTACGATGTTGAGATCGTGGTCTTCCCTGTTATTACCAAGTGCCGCATCATGGACGATAAGAAAGGCGGCTGGACCGTCATGTTCAGCGTGAGCCATGATGTACTTGCGAGAAACGTAAAAGGGTTCGCACAGATACCTCGCCCTTGCCGCTTAAATTAAAAGCTCCCCGAAGCATGAACCGCGCACCGGGGAGTCGAAGATAAGACCTAAAGGTATGACCAATACCCTTGGTTAATTTAGCGTAGCATATTTAGAGTTTTATAACAATATTTTTTGGATAAAACTCTTGATATAGAAAGGATTTTTGACATGATAGTTATTCTTGCAGAGAAGCCTTCAGTAGCCAGAAATATCGCGGAAGTCGTCAGAGCCTTCGACCGAAAAGACGGTTATTTGTCCGGTAACAATTACTGCGTTACCTGGGCGTTAGGACATCTTGTAGAGCTCTGGGACGCTAAGGACTATGACGAAAAATTCACAGGCAAATGGGACCTTGACGATTATCCGTTCCTGCCTAATCCCTACCGTTACCGCATCGCAGACGTAAGAGGCACTGAAGATTATAACAAGGCCGTAAGGAACCAGTACAATGCCGTAAAAAAGCTCATCAACTCGTCAGACTGTGAAGAAGTCATCTGTGCAACGGATGCCGGCCGCGAAGGTGAGCTGATCTTCCGTCTGATCTACAATCTTGCAGGATGTAAAAAGCCTGCGTCACGATTATGGGTATCCTCAATGGAGAAGACAGTCATAGAAGAAGGGCTATATAACAGAAAGCCTATCTCTGCCTATGACAATCTCTTCCGCGCAGCTGAAGCAAGGCAGCAGGCTGACTGGGCGGTAGGAATCAACCTTTCCGTCTTCTACACCGTCAAGTACGGCTCTGGCAAGGTCCGCTATACCGCAGGCAGAGTTCAGACCGTCGTAAATCACTTTATCGTACAGCGTTGTTTAGAGATCGAGAATTTCAAGCCTGTTCCCTACTACATCATTACAGTTGACCTGGGTGGATTTACCGCGTCACACAGAGAAGAGACTTTTGATGCTGCTCAGACTTGTATCCGGGATTGTTTCGGAAAGGATGCAAAGTGCCTGGAAATCAAAAAGGAAAAGAAAACCGCCAAGCATGACCTTCTTTATAATCTCGGCGATTTCCAGAAAGACAGCAACAAGTTTTTCGGACTGTCGGCCAAGGAATCCTTAGACCGCCTCCAGGAGCTCTACGAGAAGCGTCTCGTTACTTATCCGAGAACTGATTCGAAGTACATCGAGCAGGCCCAGGAAGGCACCGTCAGGGAGCTTATTCCGCACATCAGAAACGTGGTCAAAACTTGCCCCGAGTACGAACCTAACCTGAAGCGCGTCATAGACGACACGAAGGTTACGGATCACCATGCCGTTCTGCCTACAAAAGAAGTAGTTCCTTTTGCTTCCCTGGCAGATCTGCCTAACCAGCTTCTTGCTCTCGTGTGCTGGCGACTTCTTATTGCGACCGGTCCCGAATCGACTTATGAGAGTACGAAGGCAAAATTCGACATAGCCGGTTACGAATTCACGGCTGAAGGCAAGAAGATACTTGGGTCGGGTTTCAGGACTATGAAGACTGCAATGTATCAGATGCTCGGAAAGACATCCGAGGAAAAAGAAAACATCCTCCCTGAACTTGCCGAGGGCCAATATTACAAGGTCTTTGATCTCAAAGACGAA
>CAJOJI010000120.1 GCA_905234715.1 uncultured Saccharofermentans sp. | reverse complement strand
TTTTGCGGGGCAAATCAGTTGACCTTGATCGCGACATTGCCGCTCTCATGAGGTTTCGTAAGATCGAGCAGCCACTCGGACGTGCCGTCTTCTGTCTCGCTTATTTTCTCGAAGCCCTGAAGCCCGTAGAAATCCTTGACCATTTTATTCTTTGCGGTCGGGAAATAGTAGCCTTTTATCTTCGTGATATTGCGGGATTTTGCTTCGGCTATGAGCTCATCCATCATTGCAAATTCCATACCGCGCTTTAAAACTCTGCAGCTCATGAGCCACAGGTCGATGTGGAACGTATCTCCTTCAGCGTGTCCGAAAGTTACGGCAACCACGCCATTGTCGCCGAACTTGTCCTCAAGTCTTCCGTACAGAGTGATGTACGAAGGATCAGATGCGAACTTCTCGATCTCGGCCTGGCTGCAGCGCTTTGTCGTAAGGTTGAACTGGTTGCTCTTGTTTGTAAGCTCTGCGATACGCGCCATATAAACAGGTGCAAATGACTTGATCTCGGCGGTCATCTCAAGTGACTTGAGGTACTCGTCGTAGTTATCGAACTGGGCAGATGCCTTGGCGCGCTCCATGTTTGCCTTATACATTCCGCCGCGCTTGAGGTCTTCTTCCGAGATGCCCGTAACTTCAAAGAAACCGTTCGAATCGAGCACGTCAATATATGTCTCGGGAGCGCCGACTTCCGGAACGGAGATACCGGCAATCTGGTTCTCTACAAGGGCTCTCTCGACGGGGTTATCGTCAACGAAGACGAAGCTGTCGGAGCCGATATTGAGCTCGCTTGCGATGTTTGCGATGTTCCTGTCCTTGTTGTCCCAGTTGGCTTTGATGATGATGAAGTCATCCTGCTTGAGCGTTGAATCGGGCCTTGCAAGACCTGCCAGAGCGTTCTCCTCGTCGTTCTTTGAAGCGACTGTGAGAAGGATTCCAAGATCCTTATGCGCCTTAACGTACTGCTGGAACTCGGTGAAGAGTTCGGACTCCGCGTCCTCGTGGCCGATCCTGATGTTTTCCGGACCGTCGTCGCCTACGATGCCACCCCACAAAGTGTTGTCCATGTCGAGTGCGAAAGCCTTTTTGTTCCTGCCGTAGACCGCCTTGATGATGCGTGCAAGATTGAACGCAAAATCAGGAATAGCGGAAACGCTCAAAGCGTACTTATATCTGTACCAATCGCCCGGATCAGCCCACTTCTTGATGCCGTAGACCGCAGAGACATAGTTGATGTCGTTGATAAAGAAATTCTGGTGGGTCTGGGCATACTGACAGAACCTGTCGTTAAGTCTGTTGATGAAGTTCAGATGTCCGTGAATGTTCGTAAAATCGCTGTTTCCGAGAAGTCTGTAGTAAGGCTGCTCGAAATTGTTCTGGATTATCGTGCACTTGAATCTGTCGGATAGTGCCTTCCAGATCTGCTCGAACCTTCCCATGGTCTCTTCGAGAAGAGCATCGATCTGTTCGGGAGAATCCGTGACAGACGGGTATCTTGCGATGTTTCTTGTCGTCGTGTGCACGAAAACGAGATCCGGTTTGAAATCGTCCAGTTCAGGATTGCCGAAGACCGCGTCTTCAAAATACTTGTTGTATTCGGATTCGAAAAACTCCGGCTTAATGCCGTAATTCAAAAGGAAGAGCTCTAACACCTGCTTGATGTCGCTGGTCGTGGAGCCGCCTAAGATGGCGATCTTCTTCTCGATATACTTGATATCCTCCCTCGCCAAAAGCTCTCTTCTGATAGCCTTCTTCTTGCGAAGGATATAGTCGGAATCGTAAGGATACTCAAGCTGTTTCATCAAAAAGCCTCCGATGTGCCATAATTCAACACTCTATAATAACATTTTTACGCCTAGAACACCTTATTAAAAGAAGAAGTTTGTATAATGTGCAGCCTATCGCTTTATTTTTTGCGTGTTATAAATAGTAGCGGTGGAATTTTCCGGGCAGCATTTTTGCTTATTTTCGAATGGAAGTGACTGATTTTGGATAGTCTTAGATTTTTACTTGACATCGCCCTGATACTGCTCACCGCAAAGGTGTTCGGAATCATCGCACGTAAGCTCCACGCCCCTGAGGTCGTAGGAGAAATTGTTGCAGGTCTTCTGATCGGACCTGCCGTTCTTGGCATTGTGGATCAGTCTGACTTCATCAATAAGATGGCCGAGATCGGCGTCATCATGCTCATGTTCGAAGCAGGCCTTTCCACAGACATGAAAAAGCTCAAGCAGACAGGCCTTAAGGCTACTGTCATCGCATGCGCCGGCGTATTCGTTCCTCTCGCCATGGGCGCCGTACTCTTCATGAGTTTCTACGGTTTCGGTCCCATCGGTTCTGACCAGTTCATCAAGGGACTCTTCGTAGGAACACTCATGGCTGCCACGTCAGTCAGCATCACTGTTGCTGCCCTCAAGGAACTCGGAAAGCTCAGCGGCACTGTCGGAACGACCATCGTAAGCGCTGCCATCATCGACGATGTCATCGTAATCGTCGTTCTCACATTCGTATTGAGTGCCAAGGGTTCCGGTGCATCAGTATGGGTAACGATGCTCAAGGCCATCATGTTTTTCGCGATCGCCATCATCACGGGCTTCGTTGTTTACAAGGGTTTCAAATGGCTCGACGCCAGATATGAACATACAAGAAGGATTCCGATCGCAGCTCTCGTTTACTGCATCGGCATGTCTTATGTCGCCGAGAGATATTTCGGAATCGCAGACATCACAGGCGCTTATGTGGCAGGTGTCGTCCTTTGCAACCTTCACGATGTTAAGTACGTTGAGCGTAAGGTAGACGTCAGCTCCTACATGGTTTTCGCGCCCATCTTCTTTGCCGGGATCGGATTGAAGGTTTCTTTCGAGAGCATGAATCCTACTCTCATGCTCTTCTCGATCTCATTCGTTGCGGTAGCTCTCCTCTCGAAGATCATCGGCTGCGGCACCGCATCAAAGCTTTGCAGGTTCACGTGGGGCGACTCGCTCAAGATCGGCGTCGGCATGATGACCCGAGGCGAAGTTGCGCTCATTACCGCACAGAAAGGCCTTGCGGCAGGACTTATCTCCTCCGACTATTTCACGGCGGTAATCCTCATGATCCTGGTAAGTTCGATTGCGGCACCGATACTTCTGAAACTCCTCTATAAGAGCCATCCGTCCGACTGAAATCCGGACCACATATGCTAATATAATCACTATGAAAAACGAAGAGATCCGACAGAAGGCGTTAATACCTATCGTAATCCCCTCATATGAGCCTGACGACAGGCTTATCGCATTACTGCACGATCTCGACGCAAAAGAAATGGGACCCGTCATCATCGTAAACGACGGTTCATCAGAAGAATACGATCCCATCTTCAAAGAGGCTGAGTCCATCATCACCAAGCGCGGCGGCACTTTCATCTCTTACCAGCCCAACCGCGGTAAAGGACGCGCCCTCAAGACCGCATTCTCTTACATCATCGAAAACATGCCCGACGCAATGGGCTGTGTCACCGCCGACTCCGACGGACAGCACACACCCGAGTGCATCGCCAAGATTATAGATAAGCTCGTCGAGCAGCCCGAAAACCTCATCCTCGGCGTCCGCCAGTTCAATAAAAAGGACATCCCGTGGAAGAGCTGGTTCGGCAACACGGTCACGATAACGGTTTTCTCATATGTTGCAGGCATAAAGGTCAGCGACACGCAGTCGGGCCTTCGCGGCATTCCTTTTGACTTCATGAAGGATCTCATCAATGTTAAGGGCGAGAGATTCGAATACGAGATGCAGATGCTCCTGGAAGTTTCCGGCAGATGCGGTCTTACCGAGATCCCTATCCAGACAGTATATGAGTCGAAGGAAAACCACCAGACACATTTCCGTCCCATCGTGGATTCCATAAGGATCTACAAGATACTGGGCAAGAAGTTCATCAAGTATATCTTCGCGTCACTCTCATCGTTCGTACTGGACATCGCGCTCTATCACCTGTTCTGCCTTCTTTTTGCAGACATGTTCCCTTCAACATCCGTATCTATCGCTGATGTCGGCATGGGCGTCTTCATGGCAACGGTCAGCGCGAGAGTGATCTCCGCGATCTACAACTATCTCATCAACTATAAATTCGTATTCAAGAGCCGCGCTTCCAAAGGCGCATCGCTCACTAAATATGCACTTCTCGCGATAATCCAGATGTGCGTAAGCGCAGGCGTCGTAAGTCTCATCGCCTTCCTTCTCCATCTCGAGACAACGACACTGGTCAAGGCGGTCGTTGACACCCTGCTCTTCTTCCTCAGCTACACGATTCAGCAGAAGCTCGTCTTCCGCTCATCGAAAACCGACACCAAGAAATAAATCTTCAAGGAGCACCTGATGACCAAATACATCGCAATCGGAATCTTCCTGGTAATGTACATACTCATGATCGTCCTGCCCAAGCGCCGTGCGATCGTCGCATTATCAGCGGCAGCGCTCATGGTAATATGC
>CAJOJI010000119.1 GCA_905234715.1 uncultured Saccharofermentans sp. | reverse complement strand
GAAATCGTTAAGACAATGAACGAAATGGTTCGACAAGGTGATATGACTCAGGCTCAGTACGATGTTGCTGCCAAAGCCATAGGTGCTGTTAATGCGAAGACCGCAGAACAGATCTTCCGCGAAGTTGACCACGAATATATGCTCGAAGATGCACATGCTCAGGTCAAGGAATACTTTGACGGTCGTGACATTTGTCGAAAAGACAGACATTATAACATCGACACACTCCCTATTAACTATGAGCATCTTGTTTCAGAGTTTGAAAACAGGCAGGATTGTGAGATCGCAGAAAATGATCTTTGGCAGAATATCATTGCAGAACACGTCAAATCGCTTATACAGGCTGCGGAGGCGGAATATGATAAATCATTCGCCGCAATCAACAAAGCGCGTGAGATGGCTTCTCAGGGCCATATAACCGGCCCTGCCAGAGATATGCTCATAGACGAGCAGCTTGAACAACAGTCTCGTGTTGACGCTGCTAAAAAAGCAATGGCTGAAGGTAATCTGAAAGGCTTTGTCATGGCGCGGAAAGCCTATTTCTATGTCGAGTCAAATAAGCCTCAGAAAAATGCTTACTGGGACGGATACGCCAAGGGCTGTTTTGAGACTTATTCTTCGCTTGCCAACAATGATTCCGGCAAGGACGGAGATGAACTGGCCAAGTACATCAAAGACCGAGTCGATTATTTCAAAGAACAATCATCCGTAGCGCAACGCAGCGAATATAATCAGGGCTTTGTCATCGGTTGCTATGATGCCTGGGTTAGTGCTTACAAGTTATCCGGCGGGATGGAAAAGTCAGGTATGGATGCGGTAGATGAATTAGGCAGACAGAACGAGAACTGTACTGAGATTCCGCCTGAGTGGTTAGGCAGATAAACGGATTTTTAACATGAACAACCGTCCCACTGATTTTAAGTTTTTGGAGGAATTATTATGCAGTATGTTATCAAATTGAATGATGGAATACTTTTCGGCCGACAGGCTTATCAAGTACATTTATTTTTAACAGAAGATGGTGATACCCTTGTTCCCTATTGCAGCCCTGCTGCCGAAAGCGGAGAGCGTTTTTTCAAGGAACTTGACGAGGCTTTGGATTTTGTTGATGCTTTTAAGGCCGAACATCCCACTGACGTTATCCATTACGATGATATGAGATCCATGGAAAAGAAGAGTTTTAAGAAAATAAGTACAGGTATGTTCAGCGAGTATGTTTCCCAGACAGGAGAACGCCGCTTTAAGCTCCATGAAGGAATGTATCTCTTAAACGGTTTCGATCAGCCTATCCCCTACCAGGATGTTCCCGGAGTCGAGCAGCCTGATCTTGATGATATCTATGCAATGATAGAACAACAGCATTTTACTCACTAAGAAAAGAATTATTCATAAGCGACTATCATACAAAGTTTAGTCGATTTCTTATGCCGGCCGTGTGGTTTATTGCCATGCGGCCTGTACTATTTCAGAAGGGGTATTGATATGCTAATCAAGGAATATATCGACACATCGTTAATCAGGGAAATACAAACCAGGAATAATATAAAGACCGCTTATAAATTTGACCTCGGTTACTCAGACGGCAAGGTTCAGGCTTTGGAGCTTCTTGCCAAGACTTTTGAGACCGAAGGCAGACAAGATTTCGAAGAATTCGTCTTTACTGCCGCACAAAAATGCGCCGAGACTTGTACGCGGTCAGATCTAAACGCGTATCAGCACGGTTTTGCGACAGGCGGTCGTGAGATATTCGGTCTCGTTATGAGAATGATTAAAGAACACCGGTTTGAAGAACCGGCACTTGCAGATAGTATAGACGGTCTGAGTATTGACGCGTCTTTGTATGATCTGGATCCCGAAGTGTTCGGCTATGCCAGGTAATAATCAGGAGGTATTTCTATGCCCCGTCCGTTACGACTCAACATTGTTCCCAGAACGCTTTGGAATAAGTCTTTGGCACACTTTCTGCCTAACTGGAATGAAGTTCGTGACAAGGTCTGTTCCTGCGGTTGCTGTGCGTTCTGTGATGCACAGACACAGCCTAACAAACTCCATGCTCACGAGGTATGGAAATACAATGACGAAACTCACACGGTCGATCTCAGGGATATCGTGCCTGTTTGTGAGAACTGTCACATGGTACTGCATTTCGGCAAGGCTAATGTTGACGGGAAAAAGAAAGAGGCTCTTGCTTGGTACTGCAAAGTCAACGGAGTCCCGAAAGACATTGCGAAGCACGAAATACTCGGAGCCTTCGAGTGGTGGCGGATAAGGTCTGAATACCCCTGGAGGTTTAACCCGGGATTATCAGTCAGAGTCGAGCAGATCACGGGCATAAGTTGTGCCGGATCCACGATAGGCAATGTTGTTTATCTCAATGTTCCCTTCTCCGAGAAAGATGAAGCCAAAGCTCTCGGTGCACGCTGGGACATGAACCGTAAGATGTGGTGCGTCATGAAGGACAAGCTCAGGGAACGTCCGGGTGTATTTAACAGATGGATGATACCTGATTGCGATGTCTCTGTCTTATTGAACGGAGACGAGGTGGAACCCGTCCAGGGCATTAAGCCTATAAAAGAACACGAAGCAGAACAGACGCTTCTTTCGGAAATTATGAGAGGTATATAGGAAATAATCACTTAAGCAAGATTGACTGTTATAAGGAAATACTATATTCGGAAGCAGGAACGGCAACCCCGTACACCGCTTCCGTCTTTTTTCATTTATAGAGAATAAATTTTTCTTGGCAGATGGTGCCTATATTCGGTTTCGGATACAGATATTGTCTGATATTATTATACAGTACACTTCAGTTTTGCCTGATTTCTCGGAGAAATATTACAAAATATTCTCCAAAAAGGGCGAAACTCCCGAATAAGGTGATTTTCCCCCTCCAGATTTGACATCCGGAGAAGGTGATATAATATACTTGCAAAAATAGTGCAGGGAAAGAAAATCCCCTGCACTATTTGTTTTTGCAAACTGATCTGCCAGCCTTCAGGCGAGGCAAAATAAACATGGAAACCGCTGCATAACTCTTACTAAACTTTGACAAAGTAAGAAGGACAGTTCGGTTCGACCTGGTCTGTTTGAAATGTCAGGTATAAAGAGTATATCGATAACACACAACACCGACACACACCTGTTGTGACAGGCATAACAAACACGGTCACAACATACGCAACACACAACACACAACACAATAGCTTTTGTGTCCGCCCCGTATCTTGCGGGGCTTTTTTAATTTGTTTCAAGTGAAACTTGGAAAATATATCACACTCTAAACAAGGAGGAATTCAAATGAAGGATTTTATCAAAAAGATCGTCCTTCTCGCTAACGAGGCCGGCAAGACTGTTATTAGAAGCACTGTCGTAAGACGCGTTGTATCTTCAGTCATAGCCTTCTCGGTAGTCCTCTCTCCTCTTGCACCCGAGTTCGCTGTTTTCGCAGCTGATGACGGTCAGAACGAAGAGATTATCGAGACCACAACGTCAGATCCTATCGAGGCTGATGTTGATGAGGCTGTTTTGCCTACCGAGATCACTCTGCCTGATTATTCAGAGTACGCGATCGAAGAGCCCGTTATCGTAGAGAACGATGACATCGATGTTCCCGATCCGTCGGACGACATCAACACAACTGCTCCCCCTGCGGATGACACGGCAGAGACAACTGTTGAGACTTCCACAGAGGAAACAACACAGACAGACACAACAACAGACGCAACTGTTGTGGAGCCTTCAGACGAGACTGTTCCCACTGAAACAGAGCCTTCTGAGACTTCTGCAACTGACACAACTGTTGAGCCAACCGAGTCTGTGACGGAACCCACAACCGGCACAACAGAGACACAACAGCCGGTGGAAGAAACAGTATGTAACATTGTTACAGCAACTTCTGCCGATGAGTATTTCAAGCTCGTTTCCGAACTGCCTGAGGGTTATCAGAGAATTATTGTAGACACAACCGTTGACCTCTCTTCTCTTAAGTGTGCTGCCGGTGTTTATTACGACGGAACATATATCCTCGTTTTTGATGACACTGACACAGCAGCTTCCGCAGTTTATTTCTGCGACACAAACGGATATGAGTATGCAGTTGACGGTGTGCTTGGCGTCTGCGGTGACGGTGACGATGGCATCGATGCTCAGATCAATCCTGACGCTAAGGTAAGAGTAGCTGTTATTGATACAGGTTCTAATCTTGCCAATGAGTCTTACTCCGTTATCGGTGATGATGTAGCAGACCATAATGGTCACGGTACTGCGATGTCTGCTTATGTCCTTAACGAGACTGACGATGCATATATCATCTCTATCAAGGCTCTCGGCGATGATGGTCGAGGCAATATGTCCGATGTATATGCAGCAGTACAGCTTGCAGAAGAACTCGGTGTCGATTATATCCTCATGGCTATATCTATCCGTGATAACGGCCTGTATGATGCTTTTAAGACACTTATCGCGAATACAAATGCCCAGCCGCTGCCGGTAATAACGGTGCAAATGCTTCAAGGTATCTTCCTGCGGGAATTGACGGTGTTATCACTGTCGGTGCTCTTGATGAGAACTGTCTCCTTAGTTCATACTCCAACTATGGTGATTGCGTCGAGTATTATGTCATGGCAGACTCAACTTCTGCTGCTACTGCTATCGCTTTAGGCGTTATCATTGACGGCAGAGTCGATATGCTCCCTGATACATATCCCGAAGTACATGAGTCATTTGAGCATTTTCTCACGGGAAGAGCTGAGGACGACGAGTTCGTATTCATTACAGACTATCCTGTAAATTCGGAATATATCAATGTATATGAACCTGACGCATTTTATATCCCTGACTTGTTTGGCGGTAATCTTACAACCAGCACTGGCTATAATGCTTATTTGTCCGAAGAGAATAATACAACTATCGATGGTAATACCCTGTATTGCGTCGAATCGGCCAAGATGGTTCCTGAACAAAGCGTAGACCAGTATGGCAGGCATTATAACGATTACGGAAAGATCGACTGGGACGATGATGACGACAACACCATAACACCGTTTACGAATAGTCCTGTCGGTAGTGACGGAAAAGTTGTTTCTTGGGTTCGCGGAACACAGGCTGCTTGTGCGTTTGGTCCTGCCGGAGAGTTGTATGCGTACGGCGTTGACTGGTGGAAAACTCATGACACCGGCAACGTAATCCCATCTTCCGTTAAGAACAACAGCACTCAGATGGAGCAGGCTATGTATATCATCACGCACTTGCTTGTTTGTAGGGCTTATGGTGATTCGTGGCCAAGCGGAATCTCAAGCAGTTTCCAGTCGCTTCTTGATTCGTATTACAATTATGTTGACAGTGTTCGCCAGGGAACAACGACTATCCCCGGTGTTATTCTTTCTGACTGGTGGTGCGAATGGTACCAGTGCTGTTCTTATGCAGCAAACGGCGAATGGTCAGATGCAGAACAGAGATATATTAAAAATACAGATTACCAGGTTGTAACGCGTGGTAATGTTGAGGTCACTCACCTTGCACAGTTCTCCGCGAAGAAGCAGATCTCTTCTGATGACTTGAAGAACCTTACAAACCATACTTATACATTCGGTTCATATACCGTGAGCGGTTCAAAGGTTGCAG
>CAJOJI010000118.1 GCA_905234715.1 uncultured Saccharofermentans sp. | reverse complement strand
AAGTTTGTCAGGGTGGAACAGGAGAGACCGTATCTGCAATTCGAATGGACATAGAGTCCGAGATCAGGACTATGCCTGACATCGTGATTTTCTTCCAGAGCAGAACAAAGTTGCTCCATTCTCAGAAGTTTAGACTTTTTCATACAATCGCCCTGATTATGACAAGCGATGCAAGGGGACAGAACGCCTGAAAATGTCATGTCAATTACCTCCAAAAGAAAAACGGAAATATAATTCCTATTTAATAAATTTGTCCTCGACAGGCTTTCAGGCCACGAGCCTTACCATGACTGAAATGCCTCTGTCTTTGTCATTGGCAATGGTCTTGTCATAAGATTTGACAGCATTACCGGGAACAGTCCAGATGATGTACTGGTCATAAAAGAGAATGTCGAGTTCTTCCTGCCCGGGATCGCCTAATACGGCACGCTCACAGTTGAGCAGAGCACGGATATTATCTTCGACAACGCCTTCTTCCATGTTGGTGTCATAGCCGACAGGGAGGAAGACATCGGAGACCGTTTCCGTCTTGAAGTTCAGGAACCTGAATCTGATCTTGGGTTCACGCATAGACGCCTCCTTTACCATTCCAAAAATCTTACAAAATTCTCATCGGGAGTCCAGAAGATTTTGATACCCGGGTACTTTGCACGAAGCAGAGCGTCAACAATATCGCAAGTATAACCCGGCTCCTCCTTAGCTTCACAAATCACATTTTGGATTTCTTCCGCAGAAGGATTACACTTAATCGAATCGCACAAAATGACTGCACTGATGCTGTTATTGTCTTCGTGATCTGTCAAAATATAAATCATATTATTAAATCCTCCTTGTCTCTACAATGTCATTATACTACGACACAGACGAAAAAGCAAGAAAGAACATGAAGAAATGCCGTATTTATAGGGGATATGTCGGGAATTTGAGTGATGAAATGAGTGATAAGGCAAAAATAAAAGGAGCGGGCACCCAGAGAAGCCCGTCCTTTCACAATTTTAGTCTATTGTCATAATTGTCGTTACCGCTCCTAAGCAGTAGGCCGGGGGTTCGAATCCCCCCACGATCACCAGTATTTACAAGGGGTTCGGGTTATTCCCGGGCCCTTTGTTCATCGTTCGGGATCGAGTGAAGATGAGTGAAGGAGATAAGACCAAGCCTGAAAAAGCACATATGTTTTCTTCATGCCATTTCCAGCTCGTTAAGTTTATTCCTGACATCTTCCGCTTTTCTCCTATCGCTGAATGAATAATGCCTCTCGTTAGTCTGCATTGAATGTCCGAGAACGAGACACCTTTCGTTGCCGTCCACACCCGCCTCGATCAACTTGGCATTGTAAGTTACTCGGAAAGCGTGATTGTGTGAGATCTTTATGCCCAGTGCTTTGCATCTGCGTCTGAGATAGTACAGATACGAGTCTTTGAGCACGGCCCGGCCGTCAGGGTGATGAAAGACATATTCCGATTCGCCCGGGAGCTCCAGAGCAACGTTAAGAGCGCTCTGGCACCTGTCGGTTATCGGCACGAGCCTTCCGCCTTTCGGATTGGTTCTCTCGTTCTTGGTATATTCGACATCTCTCCAATGACGCTTGGTATCGTCTTCAGAGTCAAATTGTATGACTTGCTGACGGTGAACATGGATAAAGCCGTCTTCTATGTCCTCGTGTTTCAAAGCTGCGAGCTCTCCGACACGCATACCGGTCTCCATGGCCACGAGCATCATGGCAGCGTGAGGGTTCTTCCGGTCACCGAGACAGTAAGTCCTGAGTTTGTCTATGTCCTCGGAGGAAAATGACCTTTCCTCATTTGACCTGGTGGACAGATCACAGAACTTGAAATAGTCCCTGGCATATATCCTCTTGGCCGGATTGGAAAAGCAATAACCTTGCTCCATTCCGAAAGAGAATACGGCCTGAACCTGTTGGAGCATCTTTTTCATGCCTTCCTTTTTCGGGTTCCTCGTAAGGAAGTCCATGACGAACCATTTTCTTATCTCATCTTCCGTAATAAGAGCAATATCTTTCTTCTTGATGTTCTTATCCAGGAATCCGTGATAACGCTGATAGTCCTTTATAGTCAGTTCAGACCTACCGAATTCACGCTTGGACTTGATAAACAGTTCAAAAACTTCTTCGTAAGTCTTGTTCCTGTTCTCCTGTCCGTGGTAGAAGTCGAATAGAAAATCGTATAATTTGTCTTCGGTAGCCTTTTCCACCTTCTTTCTCTTACCGTTGACATATACATAAGTCGTCCAGTGCCCGTTGCGGTATCTGTCTTTGGTCCTGAGCACAGATATTTTCTGGGTGTGCCTGGAATCGACATACAGTTGTTTCGCTTTCATGTTAGTCATAGCGATTAACCTGTGGGCGATCTCTGGGTTGCGCCTCAATAATACCATCATTTCCTGGTCAGACAACAGACTTGTCTCTTCGGCAGGCGCACTCGTCATCAAGGCAGAAAGCAGATCGTTCATTTCGAAGTTATTATCCATCGACATTTCCTCACAAAATAAAAAAGGCCCTGTTCCAAAGAACAAAGCCATAAATTCTTGGTCAAAAAATGTAGGGAAGAGGACTTGGTCCCCTTTCAGCGTTAGTTATCTCGGTGTATGGGGGGCAGACGTACCGGGACCGGTACTCTGACAGTTCAAGGTTTTTTAGCGGATATATCTCATGCAATCGGGGTAGGGGAAAGAGCGAATGATTTTCTTGCCGGATCTTCCTTCGCACTCGACCTTCAGGACAGAGCCTTTGACTTCTTTGATGATTCCGGTCTTATACTTATATCTCTTGGAACAGCCTGCATTAGACTCTCTGAACTCTATCTTTTGACCGACTGAAAAGACCTGATTTGCAGGGTGCGTAAGACCGGGCTTAGGAATCCGTGCCTTACGTCTCGGTTTGCCTATGAATCCGAGCCGGGACTTATCTTTATCATCATCTTCAGACTCTTTTTCCCGGTAATAGTCGCAGTGAGCACTGCCTCTGCATTGTTCGCAAAGATAAAAGCAGCGTTCTTTACAAAAGAAAACACACTTAGTCTTATGACGGCGATCATCATTTTTTCGCAGAGTCTCCAGGTGCCACGGCGTGCCTGTCATACGATTTACACCCATAAAAACCTCTTAGTCGATCAATTCCAGTTCCTCACGCGGTATGCGGGATATGATCGCATACATACCGCAGCAGGAACATTTCTCGGTTGCCACTTCTACGCCGTAATGAGCTGACCTGATCGTACAGACAGTGTCAGGCGTTATGACCAAGCCACTGCCATTCTTGATAGAGTGGACAGGTCTGCATCTTCTTCCGACAAGTTCATCTGCTTTATATTTTCTCGGTATCATTACACTCCACCTCGTCCACGGTACAAATGATCGATCAGAATAGCGCTACTTGTTACTCTGGTTTCCTCTCTTTCGTCATTAAACTTTACAAACAGGTCTTTGCCTCCGAACTCGTTGTCTCTTATCTCGTAAGGACAAGCATGGCCTAAAAGCAAAGAAATGTCTTTCATTATCGGCTCTACGGCAGAAGTATCATCAATATTTCCAATAGCAATATTTCCAACAAGGCGGTAAAAATCATTCTTTTCCATAAAAAACTCCTTTATAGTTATCTTGGTACATGAGGCAGACGTACCGGTCCCGGCACTCTGACATAGTTAAAATCTCTTATACTCAAAATTTGCCTCCTAAAATTACTGACGGGAAAGATATTTGAAAGCCTTTCCGATAATCGGGGGTGTTTCCAAAATGAAGTTCTGTGCTCATAATCAATCTCCCGTTACGTTTCTTATAAATCTCGGACACTTCGTACACTCTTTGCAGTATTCGGGCCAGTCCGGATCTCCCTCATACGCGCCGTAGCAACACAGCACCACTTTTCCGTATTTATTTCTTTCGTGCGTCTTGCGACCGCCATAACCGTCATGGAAGACCTGACAACCTTTATACGCAAGTCTCGCTTGTTCCCAGCCCATTGTCGTCTCCTATCGATATTCTCTGTAACCTCTCGCCGGTATTGATGTCCAGACGGAATACAAAGTAGTGTTCCTTGTCAAATCCGTGTGCAGCATCACAGGCCTTGTAGCGCTGTATGGCAGCTCTGGCATCTTCGACCGTGTCAGCTCCGCCGACGCACTTCATGTTGCTATCGGTGATCTCGTAAAGGAAATACGAGCCTCCATGACCTTTGACCTTTCTGCCGACGATCTGTCTGTCGCTGCAAGGTTCTGTTCTGTTCTTATCGCCGCAGATCTTGATGTATCTGCAACTGATACACGGATGAGAAACAAACGCACTCATGCTGACTTCTCCTTCATCTGTCTTTCTTGCTCCTGCGGAGCCTCTGAAAGAAGCATATCCCACAAAGAAAGCTGGTTATCAATACTCATAAAAACCTCCTTGACGGACACAAAATTGTGGCACAAGTTGTGTGTGTCCGAAGTTGTGTTATAGCCGTCAAAGCTAGGACTTAGTAAAGTGTTGTGCCGGGGTGTTGTGTCAATCCTTTTCAGGAACTCTTTTCACTTCGACCTTGATATTGTGAGGAAACTTCCTGCTTTTCTTGACCGTGCCTATGGTAAGGAACCTCGTTTTGAGGACCTTGGTAGGAGAAGTCCATTCCAGATACCGGTCAAGATCCAAAAATCTCAATGAGCCCTGCTCATCATCGCCGAGCATCTTCTTTTCAGCGTCCAAGAGGAGCTCTCCGATCTTCCACTTTTCCTGATCCTCACAGTAATACGCGCTCAGAGGAAGATGCACAAGGACAATTTCTTGCGTATCCAGATTGACAAAGCGGAACCTTACACAGTCATTGCTGAGCGAAAAAGTCTTTGCTCCGGTATGCTTTGTCATGATGCCTCATTTCTGCCGGCCGTCTTGGAAAGTTCCGGCTCAACATAATAATCTCTTTTTGTAACACTTCCGCTCTCATTGTCTCCGAACGCTTTTCTATGGACTTGTTGCTCACGGATCCAAACCACTTTGCCTGACTGGTAGTGTCTCAGATGACCGCGTCTGGACCGTACGCCGTAACTGCCTGGAATCCACCCGTTCCCTGAGCAAGATTTCCCAGTCGGACGATCTTGTTGTGCCGGTGGATCAGATTGCCAATTGCATCAAACGCCTGACGGAAGAAGCGAAGAAATACGA
>CAJOJI010000117.1 GCA_905234715.1 uncultured Saccharofermentans sp. | reverse complement strand
CTGCCGTCAAGATAGAATGCGTCTGTCAGCGTGCTGGAAGGGAAATAGCGCGCCGTCAGCGTGCTAGCAAGCCGTGTTAAGGTAGCCATGAAGCCCGTCCTCCGTATAAATATTCATGATAATTATAACACAAGGTTTTTTATCTCAATCAATTTTAATAAAAATTAATTTAATGGTAATTTTATGCAAGATGCTGCAAAATAAAGCCTCGCGGGCTTAATACCCACGAGGCCGATTGGTGTAATTCTGTGGCAGTTTATCAACCGAGGATCCTGTCCATATTTCTGTTGATCATTTCGAATGTTCCGGTAAGGGAATCAAGGTATGCCGTATGGATCTGTTCATCAGTTGCATTCGGATATTTTGCATGCATGTCATCCATTGTCTTCTGAGTCCAGAGGTAACCCATGCCGTACTTGGCATAATAGCCCGGATCCATGACGAGAAGCGTGTAGAATTCGGCAAAATCATCTTCTGTAACCTGGAATCCGAGATTGTTAAAGTACTCAACGCAGTCCGTCAGAGACCAGTTCTCGACATTGATGCCGTAGTCGGCTCTTGTGCTTGCGACAAGTCCCAATACGGACTCACACTGAACGAGCTTCATGGCATTTGTTGCCTGGCCGCTCTCGGTAAAATACTTCATTGCGTAATTCTCTACGTATGTTGCCCAGCCCTCTGCATATCCTGTGGAATACATCAGGTACAGGTAAGGGTGACTTGTGTGGGCACGTGTATAAAGCGACTGGAACATGTGGCCCGGATATGCCTCGTGCGCAACAGTGACGCCGAAGTCATCATCAACACTTGCGTTGTTTACGATAAGAACATTCGCATTGTAGTTGTCGAGATGATAACCGAGGTAAGCTGCGGGCGAGAAGTTCTCCTGGAATACTTCGGGAACTTCCATCGTATAGTATTCATGAGCCGGAATATCAGGGAAATCAGGCATTACGGCTGTATAGAGATAATCGAGATTATCAAAAAGATCACCCTTTGAATAAGCGTGATTCATGTACTCGTCATACCAGTCAAAACCGGAAGTTGCGATACCCATGTATTCGTCGTAAACGCTGTCAAGCTTTGTATCCAACGCATTGATGCTCTCTTGAACAGTTGCGCCGCTGTTGGTGATAGCTCTCGTAAGCATTGCATAGTAAGCGTCGCCGCCTCTGTATCTGCAAAGGCCTGCATCTTCTCCGCCTGAACCCTCAAGAGCTCTCATGCGTCTTGCGCACTCCTCGAACTCAGGGAACAGAACTTCCTTCATTGCCTTTTCGTGTTCGGAGATAAGTCTGGTTCTGTCTGCATCAGAAAGACCCTGGATGTTATCAAGTCTCTCTTCAAAGGACTGATAAAGGAAGCAGTCATTCTTCTGCTCGACAAGATTGTCGAAAGATTTAGCGGCTTCCTCATAGCTGTTGTCTGAAGCGATGAAGCCGTAATAAACTCTCTCTTCTTCAAACTGGCAGAGAGCATCGAAATATCTGTCAAGGTCCTTAACGAGTGCGATGTAGTTTTCTGCATCCTTAACGTTATCGAAAGAATAAACATCAAGGATGAAAAGAATATCAGACTGGGGACCTACGAGAGCATTGAATACCATTTTGTAGTACTCAAAAGCCGTGTAGGAATAGCCGTAGATGGATTCTTCGCAGTCATAGACAAGCTTCTCGTAGCAGAGAAGATCATCGCCCTGAAGCGATTCGATATCGATGGTAAGAAGCAGGTCGAGCTGTGACTGGTAGTAAGCCTTTTCCTCGTCATAATCTTCAATGCCGGTGAATTCGCCCCATGTAGCTTCCTGGATGTCAAAACCGAAGTTCTCGGGATGCTCGAAATAGATCTCAACATCGGCATAACAATCGATCTCATGGTGCATGATGTCGTACTCAACCTGGGTAAGAAGATCCGTAGCATTTTTACCTGTTACGGTTCCTCTCTGGTGAACCGGGTGAACTTCATCAAATGTAGCCACATGATCAGGATATGTGAGCTCATCGGATGTGGGGATGAAATCTCCATAGTTGCCGGGATTCTGTGTGGGATCTGTAGGGTCTGTGGGGTCGGTAGGATCTGTCTCATAAGTCGGATCCGTCTGACGTCCGCCTTCGGGCTTAGAGCCGTCACCGGACTGTCTTCCGCCGTGACCTGAGTTCGGCTTGGTGCTGCAGCTTGCAACTGACAAAAGCAAAGATGTGCAGCATGCAAGGGCAATTATCTTAACAGATAGCTTTTTCATTAAAATCAACTCCTTTATCCATTATCCATTTCATCCTTTATCCCTTAACAAGGATGCTAAATGATAATACCACGAAATATATTTATTTGCTTACTCAGGCATCGGTGCATCGGCTATCGCCTCATCCGCAAGGTCATCAGCCTGGATCATCTCGATCTTATCCTTGACGGCTTCGTAATCGATTCCGCCCTTTGAATCTCTCGGCAAAGATACCAGGAATGTGACCTCCGACGGTCTCATAGCCTCGTGCAGAGTCAGCTCGCATTCCGACTTGATCCTGTCCCTGAGTTCCTCCATCATCGAATTGTCGTAGAAGTACTCCTCTTCCGGCACTACTGCGGATATCAGCACAGGGCCTTCCGCTTTTTCGATTATTACCGAGCAGGCCTCAACAACGCCCTCAGTCATCTGGACAGCCTCATCGACCTTATCGGGATAAACCGGATAGCTGTTGATCCTGGCCTCTCTCGATTTTGAGCCGACGATGTAAAACATCTTGTTGCCGTCCTGTTTTCCGATATTTCCGGTGAAATACCAGATTCTTCCGTCAGGAAGTTTTCTGTATCCCGGCTTATCGATCCTGCTCTCATCTTCTCCGACGCTTGATGCAATGGGAGAACATACGGCTATCTCGCCTTCTGCGCCTTCAGGAACATCAAGGCCCGTCGAACTGTCGGCAATCCTCATAATGACTCCCGGCAGAGGGAATCCAAGCAGTCTGTCACTTTGCAGATCGGAAGGACCGTATGCATAAGTCAGGAGCTCGTCAGATCCTGTAATGGAACAAACGGAAAGCTTTCTGCCCGAAGTCCTTGCGATCTCAAACAGTGTGGCTTTCTGGCTGCTCGTAAGCAGACCTCCTCCGACTATTATCCTGTCCACAGTCCTGAGGACACCTGAGTTATTATCCGCTTTGTTGATCGATGCAACGGTACTATTGTATCCGATAAGAACATCGGGTTTATACCGCTTTATCGCAAAGAAAAGCTTATCTGTGTCAAACCAGGTAAACAGCAGAACCGTCTGTCCGGCGGAAAGAACATTATGGATGCCGGCAACAAAACCGAATGCAAAACAGCTCTCGTTAAGGCAGAGCATTCTTGCAGGCTTTCCCGTAAGATCCTCATTTGCTTTGAATACCATCTCCGTGATGTTCGCCGATATGTTTATGTTCTTTGCACTGAATGAAGATGCGGTAAGAGCCTCGTCTGCCAGGCTCGGAAAAAGATAAAGCGCTTTTCTGTTGTTGTTTCTGTCAAAGTTTTCATTACGCTCTTCGCCGGTCTTATCGGGAAGCTCCATTACATCCTTCCAGTACATCAGCCTGATACCTTCAGGAACATTCTTAGGATTTGGTTTGTCATAACCTGCCAGCGGATAGAACGGGAAAGACAATCTGTCTCTTCCTGAGATCATAAACTTATACTTGCCGATAATGACGGTCCTGATCTTTGTATTCTTCAGAACGGGAGCATAATTCAGATACTGGTTACAGCTCATTACGCAATATTTTGCATCCACGGAATTTGCGAACTTCTCGAAATGCTCGGTCGACAGATTCGGTACGCCCAAAGCAGCCGAAGCACCTATCTTATCCAGAGCATAAACGCTTATTACATTCATGGGATTGTGTCCCATGAGAAGAAGTACCCTTTCGCCTTCCCCCAGCCCGAGTTTTTTCCATGCCAAAGCCACCTCGTCGATCTTATCGAGAAGGGCTGCGTATGTAAACTTTCTGCCCCCGTATTCCAAAGCCGTTCTGTAAGGATATTTGGAACTGACTCTCCTGATACGCATGTAAAGCGTATCGTTGGTATCCGTCTCGGGATCGGCGTATTTTTCCGGATAGAAAACGCTCCAAAGGCTTTCCAAGATTGTTCTCCGTTAATTCAAGATAAAGCAGATAATTGTTATTCAAACGCGCTTATTATACCCCTTATCAAAAACTTTTTACATCGGCCCCGTAATTCCAGACAATCTTTTGTGCATGTGTACGATAAGTTTTTTCTTTTGCTGATTTATCAAGGTGTTACAATGTTCGCATATTTATTGAAACCAGAGGACTATCAGTATGGAGATCAAACTCAACAATCACTTTCTCGACGTTAAAGAAACATACCTCTTCTCTGACATCGCAAAGCGCGTAAAAAAGTTCCAGGAAGAAAATCCTGACAGAGAGATCATCAGAATGGGAATCGGCGACGTTACGCTCCCCCTCCCCGCATCCGTTACATCCGCAATGGAAGATGCCGTAAAAGAAATGGCAGCAAAGGAAACATTCCACGGTTATCCGCCGGAATACGGCTACGATTTCTTAAGAGATGCAATTGCTGCTCACTATAAGGAGATCGGCGCTCCC
>CAJOJI010000116.1 GCA_905234715.1 uncultured Saccharofermentans sp. | reverse complement strand
AGCCTGGTTTGCAGCCTTGTGTGCATCGTAGAGTTCGATGACCTTTTCTGCAGGCACCTTTACAACTTCATAACCCTTGGTCTTATTTCCGTCGAGATCAAAGAACGGAATTGCATTTGAAGGCTTAAGATCGTTTGAACGCGCAAGGTCTCTTAACTCATCTCCGTCTTCGCTTCTGGCAAGAGCGCTGAACAGACAGTATGGAAGCTTCATGTCTCCTGCGAGCCAGTGACGCTTGTCAAAAGCCTTTTCTTCGTAATCCACAGCCTGCGTGAATGCCTTTCTTAACGCACTTGATTTGCCGTCATCTGAAAAGTCGCAGCAAGTAATTACCGAGAGGTCTTCTTCGGCACGCGTCAGTGCAACATAAAGAAGTCTTACGGTCTCAGAATTGGATGCGAGTCTCATCTTCATCTTGTAGATATACTGCTCGAAAGAATGACTTCTCGTGATGTCTTCAAAGTTGTAATCTTCCGTGATGAAGCCGTCGTCACGGTCGAACATGATACTCGAAAGATTGTCTTTCCTCTCATCCTGTCCGCCTAAACGGATATTCAAGACCTTTACTCTTGTGTACCGTCATGGTCGTGATCTTATTCTTGTTCGCATCAACGATCTCGATATCAGCTTTCTTGATCTGGATCTTCATCAGTTCGAGTTCGGATGAGATTCCCGAAACATCAGAACCTCTTCTCTTGAAGCTCTCGGACAGCCAGTCCTTAAAGACGTCAAACTTGCTGCTGTCCCCTTCTCTTGCTTCAATCGTGGCCTTGATTCCGGTCTCACGGTAGATGAGTTCGATTATGTCATCGATGTCAGTAACCATCGAACTCATTCGTATCCTGTCGAAAACATCTACAAATGTCTTAACTCGTGATGCAAGTTCAGAGTCACACTTTTCAGCATAGACTCTCAGTCTCAGCATCAGAGGTTCCTTATCAAGAGAAGGTCCCTCGAGCTCGTGAATGAATACCTGAACCGCAGCAAGTTCGTCGACAGTAAAATTCGAGAACTTATAGTTGGAGAGCATTACTCCCGCAAGATATTCATCTCTGTATTCGTTGCCTAAACAAATGAGGAAATTGATGAGTCTGTGAATGTCACGGTCCTCAAAAACATCCGTTGTAAATCTGCCTGAAGCTTCGATCTTTCTTCCGTCTTTCAATGTGCATCCGTTAAGATATCTCGCTATGTTTTCAGCCTGATTATTCGAAGCAGTAAGAATGCAGATGTCCTTAAATTCCGTCTTGCTTCCGTCCACTCTGGTACACTCTTCGAGATATCTTTTGACTTCGCTCTCAACAGCCGCATAAACAGCTTTTGTATCAGGTTCAATTCTGTCTCCTGATTCATCTTTCGGAAGACCTTTATCGGCAACAACGATCCTCGGGATCGGACCATGCTTGGACTCTGAGGCTTTGCTCAGACGCTGCGTATTGTCGTACTCGATCTCTGATGCATCCCTGCTCATCGTCTGTCCGAAAACATAGTTTGCAAAAGCAAGGATCTCGCAAGTACTTCTGTGGTTTTCCTTGAGATAGTGAACTTTTCCTTTTGAGGGATCGCTGCTGTATTCATCCATCCTGCTGCCGAATATATTCGGATCTGCAAAACGGAATTTGTAGATGCTCTGCTTGATATCGCCGACTCTGAAAACATTGCCCTCTGCACGTTCAAATGTCTCGATTATCTTATCCTGAAGTCTTGTGTTGTCCTGATATTCATCGACAAAGATCTCGGTAAACTTCTCACGGTAGAATGAAGAAGCCTCGTCAGTCTTCAGGATCTCATATGCCGTATGTTCAAGATCGGAATAGTCCATTCCGTGCATGCCGTTCTTAAGCTCCGCATAGAACTCGTCAGTCTTCTTGAGAAGTTCGACAAAGCATTCCGAAGCTTCTGTTCCGGCCTTCTGGTTTGCAAGGATCGTATCGTAATCAAATCCCATCAGGCTTCCGTATTCTTCAGGGAGATCAAGAGGATTCTCATACTTTACATCTGCCCATTTGCCGGGATCGATAAAGTGCCTGAGAGAGATCAAAGCTAACAAAGGCTTGTCATCGCACTTAAGATCGGCATTTCTGAACAGGCCTTTGAAGTTCAGTCCCGCAAGTTCTTTTACGGGTGTAAGACATCCGAAGAAATCAGCACCCTTATGCGTCTCAAAACCTTTAACGACCTGATCGATTCTTGATGTGACTTCTCTGATGAAATCTTCATTCGAATATTCTTCAACGATCTGATAACTGTCGTGTTCAGCGAGCATTGAAGCAAAATCACTGCTGACAAATATCTCTCTTAAACCGGTCAGATACTCAACTATCTTTCCGGGGATCTCGTTATCGCCCTCAAAGAACATGATCTGTCCCTTGGCATCACGCTCCTTGCGCGCATTGACGAATTCCTCACATTTTTGGAGGTAATCAGGAAGGCTTCGCAACGTCTTATATGTGCTTGTAACTATGTTAACAAGCGTCATGTCGCTTCTTCCGTCACCGAATCTTCTGGTAAATCTGATAAAAGGATCATCTTCAGTCTTGCACTCCGCATAAAGAGAGCGGATTGCATAATCAACGGCAGACTGAAGCAAAACTCCCTGTTCGCTCTCTGAGATTATCCTGCATGAAGGATCGGTAAATTCAGCCATCGGACCGTCTGCTAAAAGATAACCCTTCTCCTTGATGACACGTGAGCAGAATCCGTGCATCGTCTGAATATATGCATTGGGAAGAAGGTCTATCTGTGAAGACAAACGCGAAGCAAGTTCACTGTTGCCTGAAGCGGCCGCTTCCACCCTCAATCCCCTGAGTTTTTCCTCAATCTTGTCTGCCATATGCGCTGCGGCATCTTCGGTAAATGTAACGACCAGCATTTGATCGACCGAGAGCAGAGCGCTGCTGACTTCATCACCGATTCTGGCAGTAAGTACAGTTGTCTTACCTGAACCTGCGGAAGCGGAAACGAGGTTGTTATCAAGTCCTGCATTTATGATCGCATTCTGTTCATCTGAAAACTTCATAACTTACTCCTCCTTTCCCTTTTCTTCGTTACTTTTTCCTTCAAGAATGTCCTTCATCGCAAGTATGGTGCGCCTGTCATCTTTACTCATGTTCTTATCCGCACCGATTATCTTGGTAACATCATCGTAGCCGTAATCTTTTCTCGGCTTTCCGGACTTAGTAGGCTCTGCCGCTTTCTCGCAGTTGGCAACCACTTTGCCGTACTCACTGCTGCTACCCGTATTTATCTGCGCCCTGCCCTTCGAGAAAGAAGGATCGTTTCCGCAGTAACCTCTGTAACTGCAGTAACTGCAGAGCTTGATGTGAGGAGCGGCAGTAATCGCATCAGCTTTTCCCTCTGCTATCTGATCGATACTCTCCTTGATAATGTGCTTGGAGTATTTGATCGCTATATTTACAGCCTCGTCGTTATATCCTGCAAGCTGCGGGAGACATACGAGAGGCTCGCCGTCGTCATTGGCTTTAAGACCTACAAGGACATATCCGTAATCGTCGATAACAGCATCGTTGCCTGCCTTTTTATTCATGTCGAGTATCGCACCCGAATAAGCAGGGAGCTGGATCTGAGTGCCGTTAAGAAGTGCTGTCGAATCAACCGCTTTATCGCCGCTCTTATAGTCGATCGTTCTTACATGGATCTTTCCGTCTTCGCCATTCTTCGTGTCATATCTGTCGATGTATCCGCTGAACTTGAGATCGATTCCTTCATAAGGAATATCAAGGACAAGACCGTCCTGGCCGATCTTCTCCTCAACGCCTTCAGGAACGAATCCGGTATTTACGGAATCCTGAAGCACGTCACGGAACATCTTGGTAAACATCCTTCTTAGCTTTGCATAGGTATCCATCTCGAAAACCTTGTCTTTGGGATTACCTTCCTTATCAACGGAACCGAAAGACGCTCTAGAAGCAACTGAAGCCTTAAGACATTTATCTGCAAAGGCATCATATTTATTCTCATCATTAAGCAATTCCTCTGCCAGTTCCTTAAACTTTTCAGGGTCTTTGGAACTGTCGTCACGAAGAGTTCTGTATGCTTCCTCAAACATGCCGTGAATAAGGCTTCCGAAAGAATTAGGCTGGATCCTTGTGTTATCTTCTCTCGGGCTTATTCTCAGTTCTCTTTCGAGCATGAACTGGAAAGCGCACTGCCTGTAGCTCTCGATGGAGGAGACACTCGCATAAATGATCTTTCCCTTCGTTCCGTCTTCTTTCTTGCCTGTAAGAAGTCTGTCCATAATTTCAGCAGGAATCCTTGCTTTCTCGAAATCATGTCTGAACTTCACGGCCTGTCCGGAAATGGGGTTCTTGAATGTGTTGACGATGTGGTATTTCTCATCGACATAGTTTTCGAGATATTCGAAAACACGGCTCTTCGGCGCACCGTACTCGTGAACCATATAGATAAGGTCAGTTGCAGCTCCGAGATCAAGGCATGCAGTAACAAACTCTTCCCTCATCTTGCTCTCCGCCTTATCGGGAAGTTCGATGTCTTCGGTGGAAGCTGATAAAGCCTTAAGCTCAATGCCGCTTAAAAGGCCCTCTCGCATCCTCATGTAAGGGAAGTTGTCTTTCTGTGCGCCGATAATGAAGAGCACCTTACAGGGTGTTACAAAGGCATGCTCGGGCGTTGTTATCTCGATGGAATCTACTTTCAAAGGTATCGTGCCTTCGGTACGGTTCCTCATGTCAGTCCTGAGCATTGCTATGAAATCCTTCTGGCTTATCTCACAGTCGTTCATCTCATGTGTGGAACACATCAAAAGGCTTACAAGTTCATCGTATCCTCTGACGAGCGCTACAGCGGCTGCATCGTCGCCTCTTGCGGAAAACTCATCTCTTAGCGGCTCGATAAAGCCGCGAACGCTGTCAAGATATTTAAGGCTTGCCATTGCCTTGCCCGCCAGAGTCTTCTCGCCGAATATCGATTCACATGCTTCTTTCAAAGGAATAAGCGAACGGACAACGACATATTCATAGAAGAACTTTCCGCTGTCGACAAAGCCTTCCTTATATCCCGGAACGGTATTCTCAAATATCCAGAGCTTGCGCTTATTCTTGCCTTCTTCATCTGGATCGGAATAAGCATTAGGATCAAAGAGTCTTCCCTGGTCCATGATGTTCTTTGCATAGCAGAAATTCTCGAAGCTGTCGGCAATATAAGGCGGTATGCTCAGCATGCCCGAACGCATCGCCT
>CAJOJI010000115.1 GCA_905234715.1 uncultured Saccharofermentans sp. | reverse complement strand
GTGCTGACCTCCCATAATTTCAGGAAATATTGATTGTTGATGTGGTGTGTGAGAAATTTTAGCATAGCCATATAACCCGCTCAATTATTGCTAGAATCGTAAGCTGACTATTTCAAGAGGAGTAATTTATACGATATGACGAAGCCTAAAGATTTTCTGCTATGTTCAAACTGGCCGCCTTCAGGAGATCAGCCCGAAGCTATAGACTCACTCATTCAGAGTCTTAATGCCGGCAATAAATTTCAGACGTTGATGGGAGTAACAGGCAGCGGAAAAACATTCACAATAGCTAACGTAATAGCAGCGGTGAAGAAACCGACATTAGTTCTTGCGCATAACAAGACTCTGGCAGGCCAGCTCTACGCTGAGTTCAAAGAGCTTTTCCCTGAGAATGCCGTAGAGTATTTCATCTCATACTACGATTACTATCAGCCTGAAGCATATATCGCTGCTACGGATACGTATATTGAGAAGGATTCATCGATCAATGACGAGATCGACCGTATGCGTCATGAGGCTACCAAGTCGCTGCTTACGCGTGAAGACGTGATCATCGTCGCATCTGTATCCTGCATTTACGGCATCGGTGAGAAGGAAGATTATCTCTCGCTCGCACTCATGCTCGAGACAGGTCTTGAGATCCCTATGGATGTAGTTATGGGACAGCTCATAAACATGCAGTACACGCGTAATGATTTTGATCTTTCAAGAGGCTGTTTCAGACGCAAGGGCGACATCATCGACATATGGACTCCTGATTCCGAGCATACGCTCACGAGGATCAGTTTCTTCGGTGATGAGATAGACAAGATAAGTTATGTTGATGCCATCACAGGCAAGACAGAATATACCAAGGATTACATCGAGCTGTTCCCGGCATCGCATTATGCGACAGGAAGAGCAAAGCTCAATACCGCAATAGACAGGATCGAAGCAGAGCTTGAAGTAAGGCTTAAGGAATTAAGAGATGCAGGCGACATGATCGCAGCTTACAGACTTGAGCAGCGCACCCGTTACGACATGGATATGTTAAGGGAGACGGGCTTCTGCAAAGGCATCGAGAATTATTCAAGACATATCGCGGGAAGACAGGCAGGCGAGCCGCCGTGCACATTAATGGACTTCTTCCCGGATGATTTCCTTCTTTTCATCGACGAGTCGCACCAGACCATACCTCAGGTCGGCGCTATGTATAACGGCGACAGATCAAGAAAAGAGATGCTCGTACAGTACGGCTTCAGACTTCCTTCTGCATTTGACAACAGACCTTTGAAGTTCGATGAGTTTGAGCAGCGCATGGGTCAGACTGTTTTTGTCAGCGCCACGCCTGCGGATTATGAGAAGGAACACAGTGAACAGATCGTTGAACAGGTAATAAGACCTACCGGTCTTCTTGAACCTGAGATATTCATACGTCCCGTTGAAGGCCAGATCGAAGACATCTTAGGCATGCTCAAAGAGCAGAAGAAGACAGGCGATAAGAGCCTCATAATGACACTTACAAAGAGGATGGCTGAAGACCTTACGGAGTTCCTCAAAAAAGAGGGCGTAAGGGTCACATATCTTCACTCCGATATCAAGGCTGTTGAACGTATGCAGATACTTAACCAGCTTCGTAATGATGAAGTCGATGTAATCGTCGGTATCAATCTTTTAAGAGAAGGTATCGACCTTCCTGAAGTATCGCTTCTCATGATACTTGATGCTGATAAGGAAGGTTTCTTAAGATCTGAGAGATCTCTCATTCAGATAATCGGAAGATGCGCGCGTAACGATCACGGAAGAGTTGTTCTCTATGCTGATGAAGTAACTGATTCCATGATGAATGCCGTATCCGAGACAAACAGAAGAAGGAAGATACAGCAGGAATATAATGAAGTTCACGGCATCACTCCTAAGACCATCAAAAAGGCCGTCAGAGACGTTTTCGACATCGTTGCCGAGAGCAGCAAGGATTCTTCAGGCAAGGGCAGAGGCAAAGCTTCAAAGGGCGGCATAGACGCTGCCAAGCTTATTAACGAAGGCGTATCCGGCGGAACGGAAGAAGAGAACAAGAAACTTATCGAGAAGCTTACTGTCGAGATGACAAAGGCAGCAAAGGATCTCGATTTTGAGAAAGCGGCAGAGATAAGAGACATAATCATCGAACTTAAAGGGAAGAAATAATGAGCGGTTTTTGTCATTTACATCTTCATACCGAATTCAGTCTTCTTGACGGCGCGATAAAGATCAAGGATCTTGCCGCAAGGCTTAAGGAGATGGGCATGACATCATGCGCCATAACCGATCACGGCGTTATGTACGGTGCTGTTTCTTTCTACAGGGAGATGAAAGCAAACGGAATCCATCCCGTAATAGGATGCGAAGTCTATGTTGCACCCGGTTCAAGATTCGATAAGACTGCCGTTCCGGGAAGAGAAGACAAATACTACAATCACCTGATCCTTCTTGCAAAGGATAATCAGGGACTTACTAATCTCAATAAACTTGTTTCGGCAGGATTCACCGAAGGCTTTTACAGACGTCCCCGAATCGATGAGGAACTTCTTGAAAAATGGCATGACGGACTTATCTGCCTTTCAGCATGCATAGCAGGTAAAGTTCCTTCACTCATTCTTGATGGCGACATGGAGAAAGCCGCACAGACTGCCGTATGGTACGACAAGCTTTTCGGCAGGGGAAATTACTATCTGGAGATACAGGCAAATACCACTCCTGAACAGGCAAGAGTAAATGCAGCTCTCGTTAAGATATCCAATGAGACGGGCATTCCTTTGGTAGCTACAAACGACTGCCACTATCTTTTGAAGGAAGACTACGAAGCACAGGATATCCTGCTTTGCATATCTACCGCTGCAAGAATAGATGACGAGAACAGGATGCGCATGTCCTGCAATGATTTCTATGTTAAGTCAGAGACTGAGATGAGACGTTTCTTCCCTGAACTTTCGGAGGCTATTGAGAATACCGGCAAGATCGCTGACATGTGCAATGCCGAATACGATTTTGAGACGATTCATCTTCCTGTTTATGAAGTGCCTGAAGGCTACAGCAGCCACGAAGAATATCTTTCCGACCTGACATATAAGGGCCTTAAAAAGAGATTCGAAGTAACACCGCCGACAGGCAGTGAAGAAGAATACATGAAGCGTGCCGAGTATGAACTTTCGGTCATAAACAGCATGGGATATACCGATTACTATCTAATCGTCTGGGACTTCATCAACTATGCTAAGACTCACGATGTTACGGTAGGTCCGGGAAGAGGATCGGGCGCGGGTTCACTTGTCGCATATGCCGTCGGCATCACCGATATCGACCCTATCAAGTATGGTCTTGTCTTCGAAAGATTCTTAAATTCCGAGAGAGTATCCATGCCGGACTTCGACGTTGACTTCAACGATGAAAGAAGGCAGATTGCGATTGATTACGTTACTGAAAAATACGGTAAGACAAGAGTTGCGCATGTAATCACTTTCGGTACGCTTGCAGCAAGACAGGCTGTGAAGGATGTTGCGAGAGTTCTTAACATGCCGATTGCCCAGAGCAACAAACTTACGAAGATGATACCTTTCTCCGTCGGCATGACTTTGAAGCAGGCTCTTGAGATAAGCACCGAGTTTAAAGAAGCATACGATACCGATCCTGAAGCGCATAAGGTAATCGATATGGCCATGCGTGTTGAAGGACTTCCGCGTAACGCAGGAACACATGCTGCGGGAATAATCATTTCCGGTAAAGACATTACAGATATCGCGCCTCTTGCAGTTAACGACGATACGGTTGCGGTGCAGTTTGCAAAGAGCGATGTTGAGAGCATTGGTCTTCTTAAATTCGACTTCTTAGGTCTCAGAACATTAACTGTTTTGCAGGACGTAAAAGAGCTCATTAAAAACAATTACGGAAAAGATATCGATCTCGACAGAATACCTTTGGATGATCCTGAAGTATTTAAGATGATAGGCCGTGGCGAGACAGTCGGCATATTCCAGCTTGAGAGCCGCGGAATGACGTCATTCATGAAGCAGCTTGAGCCGGGAAGTCTTGAGGATATCATCGCAGGCATCTCGCTTTACAGACCGGGTCCTATGGATCAGATCCCTAAGTATGTTGACTGTAAGAAAAATCCTTCGCATATCACATACGATCATCCGCTGCTCGAACCAATACTTAACGTCACATACGGATGTGCGATATATCAGGAACAGGTAATGCAGATCGTAAGAGATCTTGCGGGTTTCTCAATGGGTCAGTCCGATAACATCAGACGTGCCATGAGCAAAAAGAAAAAGTCGATAATGGAGAATTACAGAAACCTCTTCTTGTACGGCGGAACTGATGACAAGGGACGCCAGATCGACGGATGCATCAAGCGTGGCGTGCCTGAAAATGTTGCTGCGAAGATCTTCGATGACGTATCGGGATTTGCAGGTTATGCATTCAACAAATCGCATGCTGCTTGTTATGCGGTCGTAGGTTACTGGACTGCATATTTCAAATACTACTATCCGACTGAATTTATGGCCGCTACGCTTAACTCTTTCAGGGGCGATCTCGGCAAGGCATCTTATTACATTTCATGCTGTTCCGCGATGGGAATCGAAGTGCTTCCTCCGGACATCAACAAGAGCCGTGAAAGATTTACCACGGAAGGCGACCGTAAGATAAGAATGTCATCAAGAATGTCGGTGAAGGTGCCGTTATGGATATCCTTAATGACAGGGATAAGAACGGCGAGTACAAGTCTTTTGAAGACTTCGTTGTAAGAGCTTCTAAGATAGGTGTTAAGAAACCTGTTGCCGAATCACTGATACTTGCTTCATGCATGGATTCATTCGGGCTTACAAGAAGCCAGATGACCGCGTGTGTTCAGACTGAATTGGACAGGCTTGCACATGAAGGCAGCCGCAACATCGAAGGACAGTTATCGCTCTTTGATTTCGGTGATGCATCAGCGGCAGGACCTTCTATTTATATACCTGATATTGCCGAATATCCCGACAGCCAGAAGCTCGGATATGAGAAGGAAATGGTAGGTATTTATCTATCCGGAAATCCTCTTGCTTCATATACGAAGATCATCTCAGAGGTTGCCACGTTCGACATGTCAGAAGCATCCGATATCTTGGCTCTTTCAGGAAGCGATGCATTGGATGACAACAAGCAGGTTGCAATGTGCGGAATGGTTACCGACAAGAAGACCGGATATACCAAGAAAAAGACCATGATGAGCACTGTCAGCTGTGAAGATTTAAGCGGCTCTTTTGAAGTGCTTCTCTTCGGCAAGAACTTCGATACTTTCAACAGGTTTATTGAAAAGAACAAACCGTATCTTTTCGTCGGAAGAAGACAGATGAGAGAAGGCGGCGAACTCTCCATGTTTGCCGACTGCTGCTTTGAACTGACGGACGATCCTTCGCTCATTTCCAGGATAAGAAATGACAGGTCTTACCAGACTGCTTTAAGAGAAAGAGACGGCGGCCAGATAGCAAGACCTTCGCAGCCTGTTATAACCAAAGAAACGGTTGCTCCCAAAGAACCTGTTCAGCAGGCTGCAGTTCTGGCTCCCGAAGATAACAAAGAGCATGTCATGCGCATTCATTATTCAGGCAAGCCTGATTCAAAGGGCTTTGCAAGACTTCTTAACTTCCTTGCCTATTTCCATGGTAATATGGCGGTGGAGATCCTTTTCGAATCCGATAAAAGCATCACCAGACTTGATGACATATGCAGGATAGCACCTGATGAAGCGGTGCTTAACAAACTCGCAGAACTTGTAGGAGCAGAAAACATCGAGATGATATAAAGGAGGAATATTCATGGACGAACATAAAGTTGCTGAACTTAACAGGATAATCAGAGAGTGCAAGCATATCGTCTTCTTCGGCGGCGCAGGCGTGTCTACCGAGAGCGGAATTCCTGATTTCAGAAGCAAGGACGGACTTTATAACCAGCACGATGTAAAGTTCGACAGATACAGTCCGGAATATCTCCTCAGCATAGACTGTCTTGTAGACCATCCAGACGTGTTCTATGAGTTCTACAGACAGAAACTCAACACTGCAGGCATTGAGCCTAACAGGACTCACTATAAGCTTGCTGAAATGGAAAAAGCCGGCAAGCTCGACGGAATCATCACACAGAATATCGACGGACTTCATCAGAGAGCGGGAAGCAAGAACGTGCAGGAAGTTCACGGCACGACTTACCGCAATTACTGCATGAAGTGTCATGAGAAATATCCTTATGATTTCATCTTCAAATCCGAAGGTCCCATTCCGAAGTGCCCCAAGTGCGGCGGCATGGTAAGACCTGATGTTACTTTATATGGTGAAGGTCTTCCG
>CAJOJI010000114.1 GCA_905234715.1 uncultured Saccharofermentans sp. | reverse complement strand
TGTCAATGCCGGCGGCAGCGGTGATACACTTGACGTTATCACAATTAACGATGTCCAGATTACTGTTGATGGTACTAAACTCGATAGTAAGTCAACAATTACGGTTGATCAGTCAGGTTCTACGCCTTATGTAACGATCGGTGGTACACTCATCCTTCTTGCTCTCGGCGGTATTGCGGTAATGCAGTATGTCAGAAAGAGAAAGGAAAATGCTGAAGAACAGTGATAGCTCTTCACTAACAGTCCTCATAGACTGATAGGCGGCCTCGGAGGTAACACTTCGGGGCTGCTTCTTGAGTTTATGAAGAATTCATGGGAGGAATAATTATGAAATCCGAAATGTGGTTTACCCTGGATGCTTCCGTAAAAATCGCCGGTATCGAGGGCCAGGCTCTCGTGTATCTTTATGAGGGCACGGGTGACAATCTCCTGCCTACCGATATGCGTCTGGGTTATGTGGACTATTTCAATTATGACCTCTATGATTATGACAAAGAGACGGGCGAATGTACTTCCCGTGACGGTGGTATGATCCTTCTTCGAGAATACGTCTCTGACATTTCCGAAGCTCAGGCATTAAAAGAACTGGAAGACGAACTGCTTTCTCCGGGACAGACGGCAGGACTTATCACACCTGAGAACATTACTGAAATAGATCCGTCGCAGCTGATCGGATTGGATTATTGACGTAAAACTCCCGAATAAGGTGATTTCGGTGCAACTATTTGCATTTTCTGAAATGATGGTATAATAAAATTAACATATTCCGCAGAGTGAGGTACTCCCTCCCCTGCGGTTTTTTTATGCCTGTTTGGAGGATAAGACCATGAACGAAAGACTTGATAAAAAAATGCACTTTCACCCGACTGAAATTGACAGATTCAGAGTGAAACCCGTAACAGCTGTTCTCTTCAGTGTTGCCGACGGCAAGCTGATTACTACAAAGATCCAGAGAGAACAGGTATCCCTGTATTTTCCTTCTGATAAAATCGTCGAAGACACGGTTATTAAGGACATGATAAGTGATCCCGAATGTCCTTTTCTTACCGAATCGGAGATGAATGACTATGTCGAAGAATATGGGCGTGACGAGTACGGCGATATTGAGTGTGATGACAATGACTTCATAGAGATAGCCAGTGCAACACGTTACATCGTAGGTCAGGAAGCAGTTTCTATTGATGAGCTGAAGAAAAAGGCATATCAAACAAAACTATCTGAACCTTTTTCTGATCTTAATTTCGTTGACAGATTGATCTGGCCAAAAGCCATGCTTGGAGACACTTGCGGCGGTTATTATGTCCAGTCCGAACCGTCAAAAGAAGAATTGATGACTCAAAAGATCAGTGAGGAATATGCTGAGCGTATCCTGAACGCCATCAGGCAGAATAATGATGCCGTAGATGACATTGCCAACAGACTTGACAAGCAGCACATTGATGATAAGTGTTTCTTTATCCGCAAAGATAAAGGAGCAGACCAAGTCTTTACGGAAGAGGACAATAAAATATATCCTTATATTGCCTGTAAGGCGGTCCTGGAACTTCCGGGGTTAAGAACAGTTAAGGCAGTCCTTGACACTCCTATTGTGTGGGGCGTCAATTATGACGTTGACACTCAGACTCTATATGGTACTGCTGACGGCAAGATCCGACTTGATAATACAAAGGACAAGATCTCTCCCGAACACCTCGTTTTGACGCTTACAGAGTTTGCATTGGCACCGTACAGAAAAGCTCTCGGATATCTTACGAATCCCAAAAACAGTCAGCTCAGAGACACTGTGCTTGCAGAACTGTATTCCGGCAAGATCCCGGGACTTGAACCGCCTCAGAAGATCTTTGACAGACTGGTCGGAGAAAAGGCTGCCGAGCTGATGGATGCGGGCAAGATACAACTGATCGCTGACGGCGATAAGCCTCACGGAATGTATCTTAACGGCCATACGTTTATTCCTCTGGCAGAAATGGAAAATAACAACACTGTCCTGCATCTTTGTCAGCCTCATGGCCGTGTTAATGATGACGGTTCTGCATCTTACAGTTGCAAATGCGAACTCGTCAAGGTTAATAACCATTATGAGTTAAGACGCGGTCGTGACGGCTTCGTTGATGAAGAGGAGGATTGCAGAAAGGTTTTCCCTGATTACTATGATGTCCTGACCATAAAAGATGACAAAATAACTAAATGTCTGAGATATGAAGGCCATGGTCCCAATGGTGAATCGTGGAGTCCTTACAAAGCCATTCAGGTACCCGTAAAGTCAGGTCCGGATGAACCAAACCAGGAATTTGTCAGAGATCACAGGTATAACGATGTCGGCAAGTCTGATTATGTTACCGAGTCAGTTTTTGCCGGTGCCGTGTTTAAGTGTCGTGATGTGATGCTCGCACAGAGGATATCGTGATGATACACAAGACAAAGAAACCGTTTAAGTGGCTCAGACGGGGTGTCATAGCGTTGTGTGTCCTCGTTGCCATTGCCGGAGTGTTATTTATACTGATAGAACCGATCAAGGACCTGATACGCGGACGGTATTCTGACAAGGCAGTAGAGCTCTTCAAGGAGGGTGAAGTCACCGTTGCGGTACCAAAGACTGATGCGCTTTCCGTTGATGGCGAGGACGGTCAGGAAGTCATTCAGGCCGATAAGATATTTAAGGACCTTTCCGCTCTCAATGAGGATTACGAGAGCCTTACCATCGTAGGGCTCTTGGAAATACCCTGCATCGAAGTAGAAGAAGTCGTATTTGACTGTGCCTCTACCCTTGCACTCCGCTACGGTTGCGGAAAGTTCGAAGGAACCGTCGGTATCGGCGAGTCCGGTCTTTGTTCTGTTTGGGGACACAGGAATCAGGGCGGCGATGACAACCTCGACAGGCTTGAAGAGTTGCAGGATTCCATCGGCGATATCGTTTATGTCACAACTCCTGACTATGTAAGACACGAGTATGAGATCGTCGAGTGCATCTATGCAAAAGATGCGGAGATCATGCCCTTTATGTACGGAGATACTTATGACGATGAAACCCTGGCAATAGTCACTTGTGGATACGGAACGAATTACAAAGGCGATTGGCACGCATATAATACCGAGTTTATCGTGATCTGCAAGCCGACAGGAACTACGGAGGTGTTTTATGAGTAGTTTATGTTCTTATCAAATGGAGATACTCGGCGAGAAAGAAAAGGTTCTTGGGTTCTGTGCGGATATATTCGACGGCTGCTCTGCCCTTGATGTTAAAGGCGAAGAGATCCGTCCCGGTGAGTATGCCGTACATATTGATAATACATGCAAAAACTCGCTTGATTTCGAGTTCGGAACCAACGGCACGACGGGTTATAACGAACTCGTAAAAAAATCTGCTCAATATCAGGTGGTCTTTTCCGCCGTGTCCTTTAATGATGCGCTTGAATTTTCAGAAAGGTTATTTATTGACCGGGGTGTGGCGATAGCCGAAGAACGATGCGAATATTTTGAGTTTTGCAGATCTGATTACAGCCCGGATGAGTGGATTGGGCTTCAGACTAAGTATGACCAGCCCGAAAATGAGTATGAGTATGACAGCGAATTCATCAAGGTCGCGATAAACCCTGTGTGTTTGCCTGACATTCTTACCTATAATCCCATCGGTAACACAGGTCGTTCACCGTTCTAAGGAATACAACATATTGTGCCGTTTCGAACACAAAACACTAAATATTGAGAAATTTTCTCCATTTACTGTTGTTTTTGCACCTCTCCCTCGTTATTTATTATGGTGAGCGGAGAGGTCTGAAACATATTTACAAGACCAAATCTGACCAAGGAGGTTTAATTCATGGCTAAATCAGCAAACGATGTTTATGCGGAGTGGAAGAGATCACTCCTCAGAGGCTTTACTGATGTTGACCTTAACGTGTGCCCGGCGGGAAGTGTTTTCTATCTCGGCTTTAACGGAGAGACGATAGAACCGCTGTTTGTATCCAGGACACTCGGAGGCGAACTATTTCACTTCTGGTATGTGTATTACCTGGAACTCCAGTCCAAGGCTCCTGTCGGTACGATACCAAAATACACTTATTTCTATGCGGTATCACCCGTTGACCGCGAAAAGTGGGCAGCTGACGAGTTCTATATGGAGACCATAGCAAAGTCCGCTTTCATTAAGCCTGTTCTTGGTGCAAGAGCGTACACGGAGTGCAAGGTACCGTCTATGGCAAAGGTCATAGAACTATGTGTCCATGCCAGAGCGAAAGGCAAGGAAAAGTGATTAGTTCAGGCTCACAGGGCTTCGGCCTTTTAAGCATATCTCTCACGGGGGAAGTGACACTATCGCGTTCATCGGATAGTCTTTCTTTCTTCTTAATACTTCCTCGTTGCTTCTCCCGGAAGAGAGACTTTGATTTTAGGAGAACGGATATGAAAAAGGCAGCATTTACTCAAGAAAACCTTGAGAAGATAAAGCTCATAGAGCGTACTGCGTATTCCGGTACTCCGTATTCCCAGATGCAGTATTGCCGTACGTGGGAAGATATAGCCCGCTACTGTGAGTGCGACAGATCCGAACTGAGGATATTGATGTCTGATACGGGATATGTCATCGCGGCAGCTCATGAGTCAGGGTACGCAGAGATCGTTGACCTGGCTTCCGTGGACAGACGCATGAACCTGTACGAGGTCTGGGAATTCCTTAAGAGCCTCAAACTCCCTTTCACGCTTG
>CAJOJI010000113.1 GCA_905234715.1 uncultured Saccharofermentans sp. | reverse complement strand
ATGCGGTTGTATCCGCTATGGCTTATGCCGCACTGCGAAATGCTGCAGGAGACAGGAATTATGTTGCAGGAAGACTCGATCACTTAAGCGATGAAACAAAGAGAATGCTTGCCAAATTCGGCTTCACATCTCCTGTGCGCATTAAGGATGTAAGGACTCAGGTCAGCGACATCGAATTCGATAAACCGCCTGTATTAGAGCCGTCGGCCACATTGAACCGCGCATGGAAAACAATGAACGACGACGGTACCACATCGATACCTGTCGTTAATTCCGACGGCACGCTCTTCGGCACTCTTTCTGCAGGAGACATTGCCACTTATACACTCGGCACCGTCGAAAACCCTCACATTACCGATCTGCCGCTCTTTAACCTTCTCGGAGTTATCGAAGGTCAGATAGCAAAAGACGGAAAGAGTGCGGATACCATTTCGGGAGACATTACTATCGCTCTGCCCGTAAACGGCAATCTGCCTTCGTTCACGGACAGTGACAAGATAGTTCTCTGCGGCAACCAGCCTGACATGATCAAGTATGCCCTTGGAAAGAATGTTAATGCACTGATCCTCTGCGGCGTCAATATCGATAAGGACCTTATCGATCAGTATAAAGACCGTGACACCTGTGTAATTTACACACCGTTTGATGCGCTCAGAACATCCAAGATGATCTGCCAGTCCATGCCGATCGAGCGTGTCTGCGTCAGAGAGGGAATAGTATGTTTCCATCTTACGGATTACATTGATGACGTTCGCGATACAATTCTAAAGAGTCGATTCAGAAGCTATCCCGTACTCGATGAAAATGATAAGGTTGTCGGAACACTCTCCAGATACCATCTCTTGAGACCCAAGAGAAAGAATATCGTCCTTGTTGACCATAACGAATCGGCACAGTCGGTTCCGGGTCTTGAACAGGCTGAACTTCTGGAGATCATCGACCATCACAGACTTGCAGATATTCAGACATCCCAGCCTATCAACGTGCGTAACGAGACTGTCGGAAGCACGACGACCATAATTGCCGAGATGTATCAGGAAAGCGGCGTAACGCCGACTCCTGCTATGGCAGGTCTTATGGTATCGGCCATCCTTTCCGATACGGTTATGTTTAAGTCTCCCACATGCACTGAGCGCGATAAGGTTCTTGCAGGGCGACTTGCGAAGATCGCAGGAGTTTCTATTGAGGAGATCGGTGCAGAGCTTTACGATGCTTCAGGCATTCTCGAACAGAGCGCAGAGCACCTTATCAAGACAGATTTCAAGGAATTCCATATTGCAGGGCAGACTCTCGGCGTAAGCCAGATCATCTGTGTAGACTCGAAGTCAATGATCGCCAGGAAAGCAGAGTTCCTTGAGACGATGGAGATGCTAAAGAAAAAGAACGGATATGACATGATCCTTTTGATGCTGACTGACGTTCTCGTCGAAGGTACCGTGCTCCTTTACATCGGCAGCGACGATACTATTCAGAATGCTTTTTCAGCTGAAGCTCATGACAACGAACTGTTCCTGCCGGGCGTAATGAGCCGTAAAAAGCAGATCATCCCGATGCTTACTGCATTGTGGGGCTGATATTGCAGTTTTATTATTTCAAATATCTGCTCCGATGATTATGTAAAATCATTGTTGTTTTATCAAATAAATGATATTATTTTTATCGGCGGAGTTATTTTCGACCAAGACCTTAGGAGGAATTAAATATGGGATTGATTAGCTTAATCAAGAATGTGGCAGGAGTAACAGTTGATTCAATTTCCAGCCAGATTCAGGATCAGTATCTTGAGTTTTTTACTCAGGATTCTTTGGGACAGGATATCCTTGTTAAGAAGGGTGCCAATAAGATGGAGAAGGGCAGAAACAAGGGTAATTCCGAAGTTATCTCTAACGGCTCCGTCATCAACGTACCTGAGGGATGCTTCTGTCTCCTCGTTAACAATGGTGAGATCGTAGACGTTGTTTCCGATGCAGGTGCTTATAAGTGGGATACATCCACAGCTCCTTCAATTCTTGCTAACAAGAATTTCGGTGAGAATGTAAAGCAGTCCATCGGTGATATCTGGAACCGTATGAAGATGGGCGGAGAGATTCAGCAGCAGCAGAGAGTTTACTTCGTAAACAAGCTCGAGATGATGAATCAGAACTTCGGTACACCTTCACCGGTACCTTATGCAGACCCTGAATATCGTAACATCTACATCCGTTTGAACGGTACATTCTCCTTCAGAGTTGAGAATCCTGTTACTTTCTTCAGAAACATCGTTGGTAACGTTAAGGATGAGTACACAGTAGCTGAGTTCATGGGTACACCCGCTAAGCCTCAGCAGCCACGTCTTGAGTTCCTCGACAACATCACTGAGACACTCAATAAGTGCGGCGGCCCTTACCCGAACGGCATCATGTTCTCAACACTGCCTTCAAAGCAGGGCGAGTTCCGTAGATACATGCAGGATTGCCTCGATGACGAATGGCTCCAGAAGAGAGGTATCGTTGTAGAGACAGTTGCTATCGCTTCCGTTACACCTGACGATAAGTCCCGTGAGAGAATCGAGAAGGTCGACGAGGCAAAGCTCTATGGTCAGGATCCGGGTGCTCTCGGCGCAGCTGTTGCTCTCGGTCAGACAGAGGCAATGAAGGCTGCCGGTGCTAACGCTAACGGCGCAGTTAACGGCTTCATGGGTCTCGGTATGATGGGCGCAGTAGGCGGCAATCAGGCTACAGCAGCAGGTATCAATGCAGCTCAGCAGGCTCCCGTTCAGCAGGGCGGCTTCTTCGGCGGTGCAGTTCAGCAGGCAGCTCCTGCAGCTCCCGCAGCAGCTGGTTGGACATGCGCTTGCGGCCAGGCAGGCAACACAGGTAAGTTCTGCAGCAACTGCGGACAGCCTCAGCCGGCACCTGCAGCAGCTGGTTGGACATGCGCTTGCGGTCAGACAGGTAATACAGGTAAGTTCTGCGGTAACTGTGGTCAGCCTCAGCCTGCAGCAGCTCCTGCAGCTTGCCCTAAGTGCGGATTCAAGCCCGCTGACGGCAATATGCCTAAGTTCTGCCCTGAGTGCGGCACAAAGATCGAATAAGATCCATCGGTTCTTAAATAAATCCATTCGCGGGGTGTCTCGATCAGAGGCACCCCGTTTTCTATCTTTGCCTCAAAGAAATGATTGATAATAAAACTTTTATGGTAAAATTGAAAATCATAAAAAAAGGCGGTTTTATCTATGGGAAAATACTTCGGTACCGACGGCTTCAGAGGTGAAGCCAACAAAGCACTCACCGCGCAAAAGGCATTCCAGGTAGGAAGATACATCGGCTGGTATTACGGCCAGAAGCACGATGACGGCAGAGCAAGGATCATCATCGGTAAGGACACAAGAAGAAGTTCATACATGCTCGAGGCAGCACTTACTGCAGGCATTACTTCTTCAGGTTCTGATGCATATCTCCTTCACGTAACAACTACACCTTCAGTTTCATATTGCTGCAGAACGGACGGTTTTGACTGCGGTATCATGATCTCCGCATCACACAATCCTTTCTATGACAACGGCATCAAGATCATGCGTGCCAACGGCCAGAAGATCGAGGCTGAGATCGAGGAGAAGATCGAAGCTTACATCGACGGCGAGATCGAGGAGATCCCGCTCGCAGAGCGTGAGGCAATCGGTAACGTAGTTGACTATGCATCCGGACGTAACAGATACATCGGATATCTCATGACGATCCCTACAAGAGCATTCAACGGAATGAAGGTAGGTCTTGACTGTGCAAACGGCGCTTCATGGAACATCGCAAGATCAGTTTTCGAGGCTCTCGGCGCGAAGGTCTATATCATCAATAACCAGCCTGATGGACTTAACATCAATACAAACTGCGGTTCTACACATATCGATACATTGAAGAAGTATGTTTTGGACAACGGCCTCAATGTAGGTTTCGCTTATGACGGCGATGCTGACAGATGTCTTGCAGTAGACGAGCTCGGCAACGAGGTCAACGGCGACCAGATCATGTTCCTCTGCGGTAAGTATCTCAAGGAGAGCGGCAAGCTCGACGGAAATACGATCGTTACAACGATCATGAGCAACATGGGACTTTACAAGGCTTGCGAGGCTATCGGCATCCGTACTGAAAAGACAAATGTCGGCGACAAGTATGTTGCTGAGAACATGATGGCTAACGGATTCGTATTGGGCGGCGAGCAGTCCGGACATATCATTTTCGCCAAGTACGCTACAACAGGTGACGGAATCCTTACATCTCTCATGGTTCTTATGACCATGCTCGAGAAGAAGCTTCCTCTCTCAATGCTGGCAGGCGAGATGAAGATGTATCCCCAGTGCCTCAAGAACGTTGTTGTTAAGGATAAGGAAGAAGCACAGAAGAATCCTGCAGTCCTTAAGGGCGTTGAGGATGTCAACAAGGCTTTGGGCGGAGACGGAAGAATGCTTCTGCGTGCATCCGGTACTGAGCCTAAGATCCGTGTAATGGTCGAAGCAAAGACTGACGAGATCTGTGAAGAGTACGTTGATAAGCTTATTGCTGTCATTAAGGAGCAAGGCTTAACAGCAGATTAAACCAGGGTATAGCGGCTCTGCACCTTATGGGTGTGGAGCCGTTTTATATAAAATTTTTTTCGGGAGAATTGAATATGAGAGTAATCAGAAAGAGCAACTATGAAGAAGCTTCAATGGCATGCGCAGAGCTTATCGCTTCACAGATAAGACTCAAGCCCGACTGCAAGATCG
>CAJOJI010000112.1 GCA_905234715.1 uncultured Saccharofermentans sp. | reverse complement strand
AAGGTAATCCCTCACTACGGAGTTAAGGAAGCTGTATTCCCGTTCAACATGTTCCAGGAAGTTGACCCGATACTCGGACCTGAGATGAGATCCACCGGTGAGGTATTGGGTCTTGCAAGCCACTTCGGCGAAGCAAGCTTCAAGGCTCAGGAAGCAACAAAGACAGAGCTTCCTTTGGAAGGCAGCGTACTCCTTTCAGTATCTGATCTCGATAAGGTTGACCTCATTGAAGTTGCCCAGATGTTCTCTGACCTCGGATTCAAGATCTACGCTACAGGCGGCACGTTCGACATGATCGACAAGGCAGGCATCAAGGCTGAGAAGGTCAAGAAGCTCTACGAGGGAAGACCCAACATCGGCGACATGATCCTCAACCGTGACGTTGATCTCGTTATCAACACACCTGCAGGAAAGACATCCGCTCACGATGACTCCTACATCCGTAAGGACGCCATCCGCCAGCATGTTCCTTATATCACGACAATGGCTGCTGCCAAGGCTTGCGCTGAAGGTATCAAGGCTGCCAAGGAGAGAGTCTTCGAAGTTAAGGCACTTCAGGATTATCACGCTGATATTAAGTAATAGATTATTAGATTACTTTATAAGAGGCCGGGCATTTTTTGCCCGGTCTTTTTTGTTGCCGGTTGTATTTGGTTCGGCATTTGTTCGGCACTGCCGAACAAAAATCGTAAAAACCGGCCTAAACCGGCGGATTTGTTACTACATCTGTTTGGCTATGCCGAACATTTGCCGAACAGAATATAGCGGCTATCGAACAGAACTTAGCGGTTCTGAGAAATTCAAAAAGTCCGACTGTAGTGCCCTTTTGCCACAGATTTCACTTAATAAATCTTGCTATCCAACTCCGCAAGAATTGTATAGCAAATTTTGTAAAAATCGGGTGTTTTTCGAGTTCTTGAAAATGATAAGTGTCCGTGAATATTGAAAAGTGCTTTTCGAAAGTTAGCAAAATCAGATCAATGGCCAAATCGCAAAAAGTGTCGAATTTGTTGAACACGCATAACTTTTTTTGAATAATATTTGCATTTTGGTAAATGCCTTTTATCTTTTAATCATTTAGTATGTTTCTTGTACTATTACGCGAATCGGGAGGTTCATATGTATTTTATCGGTATTGATCTCGGCACATCAGCAGTTAAGTTGCTCCTGATGCAGAGCGGAGGAAAGATCATCAGAACTGTTTCTGAGACTTACCCCGTAAACTTCCCCCAGACAGGCTGGTCTGAGCAGAACCCTGAAGATTGGTTCGACGGCAGCATCAAGGGATTGAAGAAGCTCATTGAGGGCATTGACGGCAATGAGGTCGCAGGCATCAGCTTCGGCGGACAGATGCACGGACTTACTCTTCTTGACAGTGAAGGCAAGGTTATAAGACCTGCTATTCTCTGGAACGACGGAAGATCCCAGGTTGAGACAGACTATCTCAACAATGAGATCGGCAAGGCAAACCTTTCCAAGTACACAGGCAACATCGCTTTCGCAGGCTTCACAGCTCCGAAGGTTATGTGGGTACATAAGAACGAGCCTGAGAACTTTGCAAAGATCGCAAAGGTATTACTCCCTAAGGATTATCTCGCTTACAGACTGAGCGGCGTTTTCGCAACAGACGTATCTGATGCATCCGGCACGCTCTATTTTGACTGCGAGCACAGAAAGTGGTCTGACGAGATGCTCAAGATCCTCGACATGAAGCCCGAGTGGCTTCCTGAGGTTTACGAGAGCTATGAGCCCATCGGCAAGATCCTTCCTGAGATCGCAGATGAACTTGGTATCAGCAAGGACTGCGTTATCGCTGCAGGTGCAGGTGATAATGCGGCAGCGGCCGTAGGTATGGGGATCATCGGCAATGGCGGATGCAATATCTCTCTCGGTACTTCCGGAACGATATTCATCTCCTCTGACACATTCAAGAACGACGAGGCTAATTCACTCCACGCATTCGATCACGCAGACGGCGGATTCCATCTCATGGGATGCATGCTCTCCGCTGCAAGCTGCAACAAGTGGTGGATGGATGAGATCATCGGAACAGCTGACTACGCTAAGGAACAGGAAGGTCTTGATGCTCTCGGCACAAACAAGATCTTCTTCCTGCCTTACCTCATGGGTGAGAGATCACCTCTCAACAATCCTGACTGCCGCGCTATGTTCATCGGCATGTCCATGGATACAACAAGAAAAGACATGACACTCGCAGTAATGGAAGGTGTTGCTTTCGCTTTGAGAGATTCCTTCGAGTGCGCTAAGAAGATGGGCCTTGATATCAAGAGTTCTTCCATCTGCGGCGGCGGTGCTAAGTCAAAGCTCTGGTGCAAGATCGTTTCCAACGTTTTGGGAATCGAGCTCACACAGACAGAGAACGACGAAGGTCCGGCAATGGGCGGCGCTCTTCTCGCAGCGGTTGCATGCGGTGAGTATGCTTCAGTAGCAGATGCTTGCGCAGCTACAGTTTCTAAGCACGTTTCCGTTACACCTGATCCTGAGCTCGTTGCAAAGTACGACGAGAGATATAAAGAGTTTTCAAAAATCTATCCCGCATGTAAGGAGGCAGGTATATGGTAATTTACGAGGCAACATCTTCTAATTTCAAAAAGTACGGAAGAATTGTTAAGAACATTGATTTTGCACCTGTTATCGAGGCGCTGGGTAAGATCGCTCTTCCTGCAGAAGGCGTAGCTTATGAGCCTACGGTAGCTTCTCTTGAAGAGGCATCTGCAAAGGTTGATGTAAGCAGACTTTTCGGTGGCGAACTCAAGCTTGAGACAGGTTATTGTGCAGGTCACAACACACTCCTCAACGCCGTTGAGTATCACAGATCTTCCGAGGTAAACGTTGCTGCTACAGACTGCATCCTTCTCTTGGGATCACAGCAGGATGTTGCAGATGATTTTACATACGACACATCCAAGATTGAAGCATTCCATATCCGCAAGGGAACAGCTGTTGAGCTCTATGCTACAACACTTCACTATGCACCCTGCGGCATCGAGAATGACGGCTTCATGGTAGGCGTCATCCTTCCTTACGGAACAAATTTCGATCTTGAAGAAGAACATATCGATTGTCTGGCAGATTCAGACAGCGAAGATAAGCTCCTTACAGCAAAGAATAAGTGGCTTATCGCTCATCCCGACGCTCCCGGTGAGAAGGGACATTTCCCCGGACTCATTGGTGCAAATATAGAAGTCAGTGTAACTAAAAAACAGATGGAGGAAATCTAAAAATGTCAAAGAAATTATTTAACGCACCCGACGTTAAGCTCGCTATCGTAGCAGTATCCCGTGACTGCTTCCCGGAATCACTTTCCGTAAACAGAAGAAAGGCTCTTGTTAAGGCTTATACCGAGAAGTATGGTGCTGATGACATCTATGAGTGCCCTATCTGCATCGTTGAGTCTGAGATCCATATGCAGCAGGCATTGGCTGACATCAAGGCAGCAGGCTGCAACGCTCTTTGCGTATATCTTGGTAACTTCGGACCTGAGATCTCCGAGACAATGCTCGCTCAGCAGTGGGGCGGCCCCGTTATGTTCTGCGCAGCAGCTGAGGAATCACAGAATGACTTGGTTGGTGGCAGAGGCGACGCTTACTGCGGTATGCTCAATGCTTCTTACAACCTCAAGATCCGTGGCGTAAACGCTTACATCCCTGAGTATCCTGTAGGAAACGCAGAAGAGTGCGCTGACATGATCAAGGACTTCATTCCTGTAGCTCGTGCTCTCGACGCTATGAAGAACCTCAAGATTATTTCTTTCGGTCCGAGACCGCAGAACTTCTTCGCATGCAACGCTCCCATCGAGCCTTTGTACAGAATGGGCGTTGAGATCGAAGAGAACTCTGAGCTTGACCTTTTCGAGTCATTCAATAATCACGAGGGTGACGAGAGAATCCCTGCTAAGGTTAAGGAAATGGAAGAAGAACTCGGCGCTGGTAATAAGAAGCCTGAGATCCTCGAGAAGCTCGCTCAGTATGAGCTCACACTCCTTGACTGGGTTGAGGCTCACAAGGGTTCTAAGAAGTATGTTGCAATCGCAGGAAAGTGCTGGCCTGCATTCCAGACACAGTTCAAGTTCGTTCCTTGCTATGTAAACAGCCGTCTCACAGGTATGGGCATACCGGTATCCTGCGAAGTTGATATTTATGGCTGCCTCTCTGAGTACCTCGGTTATGTAATCTCCGAAGATATCGTTACTCTCCTCGACATCAACAACTCCGTACCTCACGACATGTACGACGAGTCCATCAAGGGCAAGTTCGACTACAAGTTCACAGATACATTCATGGGCTTCCACTGCGGTAACACATGCTCCAAGAAACTTGCTTTCTGCGAGATGAAGAACCAGATGATCATGGCTCGTGCTCTCCCTGTAGAGGTTACAAACGGTACACTCGAGGGCGACATCGTTCCCGGCGACATCACATTCTACAGACTGCAGTCCACATCCGACGGACAGATCAGAGCTTATGTTGCAGAGGGTGAAGTTCTCCCTGTTGCTACAAAGTCTTTCGGCGGCACAGGCGTTTTCGCTATCAAGGAGATGGGCAGATTCTACAGATACTTCCTTATCGAGAAGAACTTCCCTCACCACGGTGCAGTTGCATTCGGTCACTATGGAAAGGCTCTCTACAACCTCTTCACATATCTTGGCATCTGCCCTTGCGACATCGGCTACAACAAGGCTGAGGGTGACAAGTATCCGAAGGAAAATCCTTTTAACGCTCCGTTCAACTGATATAGTTTGGATATGTATGGTTGATCCTAAAAGGTCAAGCCCTTCCGTATGTTAAAGACAAGCAGATAAAATCTATAGAAAAAGGGAAAACTTAAATGAACAATAAAGAACTTCAAATCACAGCGACCAAAGTTCGCAAGGGAATCGTTGAAGCAGTTCACAGTGCAAAGTCCGGACATCCGGGCGGATCGCTCTCTGCTGCAGATATGTTCACTTATCTCTATTTCGAAGAGATGAATATCGATCCCAAGAATCCTAAGGATCCTAACAGAGACAGATTTGTTCTCTCCAAGGGTCACACAGCTCCGGGTCTTTATTCCACACTCGCAAACAGAGGTTACTTCCCCGTTGAAGACCTCAAGACATTGAGAAAGCTAGGTTCTTATCTTCAGGGTCACCCCTGCATGACAGAAACTCCCGGTGTTGACATGAGCACAGGTTCACTCGGACAGGGCGTTTCCGCTGCAGTTGGTATGGCTCTTGCTGCTAAGCTTAACGGCGATTCCTACAGAGTTTATGCTCTTACAGGCGACGGTGAGATCCAGGAAGGCCAGATCTGGGAAGCTTTCATGTTTGCAGGCGCTAAGGGTATCGACAACCTCACTGTAGTTATCGATAACAACGGACTTCAGATCGACGGTAAGATCGATGACGTTTGCTCACCTTATCCGATCGACAAGAAGCTCGAAGCATTCAACTTCAATACGATCTGCATCGACGGTCACGATTTCGACCAGATCAGAGATGCATTCGCAAAGGCTAAGGAATGCAAGGGTAAGCCCACTGCAATCATCATGAAGACCACAAAGGGTAAGGGCGTTTCCTACATGGAGAATCAGGCTGGCTGGCACGGCAAGGCTCCTTCTGATGAAGAGTACGAGCAGGCTATGAAAGAGCTTGATGAGCAGTTAGCAAAATTGGAAGCAGAGGTATGATCATGGGAGATATAGTAAAAATCGCTACACGTGAGAGTTATGGTAACGCACTCGCAGAGCTCGGACAGAAGAACCCTAACGTTATCGTTCTTGATGCCGACCTCGCAGGCGCAACAAAGACTTCCACATTCAAGAAGGCATTCCCGGATCGTCATATCGACTGCGGAATCGCAGAAGCAAACATGACAGGTATCGCAGCAGGTCTTTCCACATGCGGCAAGATCCCCTTCGTATCTTCTTTCGCTATGTTTGCAGCAGGCAGAAACTTCGAGCAGGTTAGAAACTCAATCGGTTATCCCCACCTCAACGTTAAAATCGGCGCAACGCACGCC
>CAJOJI010000111.1:4297-9242 GCA_905234715.1 uncultured Saccharofermentans sp. | reverse complement strand
TTTGCGAGGTAATCGTTGACCGTGACGACGTGAACACCCTTGCCGGTAATGGCATTGAGGTAAACAGGCATTGTAGCAAGTGTCTTATTCTCGTTTGCAACCTTAACGTGCTCTTTTGCTTCGATAGCCTGGTGAACACCGTCGCTGAAACGTCTGCCCGGCATAAGACGACCTGTGAAGTCGTCTACGATAACTACCTGACCGTCCTGTACGATGTACTGCTGGTCTTTCTTGAAGTTACCGTTAGCCTTCAAAGCATTGTTGATATAGTGCTGAAGATCAAAGTTCTCAGGATCGGAAAGGTTCTCGATATTGAAGAACTTCTCGGCCTTTGCAATACCGTTTGATGTGAGGACTGAAGTCTTAGCCTTCTCGTCTGTAACATAATCGGCATCGCCTACGAGCTCATCCATGTCGACCTTGTCGTCAGTCTCAACTACTGTGTACTGCTTCAATGTCTTAACGAATGTATCTGCCTTCTGGTAAAGGTCTGAAGACTCTGTGCCACGGCCTGAAATGATGAGCGGTGTTCTTGCCTCATCGATGAGGATTGAGTCGACCTCGTCGACGATAGCATAATTGAGTTCTCTCTGTGCGATCTGCTCTTTGTTTACGACCATGTTGTCACGGAGATAGTCGAAACCGAACTCGTTGTTTGTTCCGTATACGATATCGCATGCATACATGCTCTTACGTTCTTTATTAGGAATATCGTGAATGATGAGACCTACGCTCATGTTAAGGAACTTGTAAACCTTACCCATCCACTCGGAGTCGCGCTTTGCGAGGTAATCGTTGACCGTGACGACGTGAACACCCTTGCCGGTAATGGCATTGAGGTAAACAGGCATTGTAGCAACGAGTGTCTTACCTTCACCTGTTTTCATCTCGGCGATACGGCCCTGGTGGAGAATGATTCCGCCGATGACCTGAACTCTGTAAGGCTTCATGCCGAGAACTCGCCATGCTGCCTCTCTTACGGTTGCAAATGCCTCAGGGAGAAGTGCATCGAGCGTCTCGCCATCCTCATATCTCTTCTTGAACTCTTCTGTCTTTGCAGCCAGATCGTGGTCTGAGAGCTTTGCATACTCGTCTTCATATGAGAAGACCTTGTCTACGAGAGGATTGATCCTCTTGAGTTCGTGATCGCTGTGTGTTCCAAAAATACTTTCAAATAAACCCATCTTGTACCTTCAATCAATTTTCTTCTTTATTTTGTTCGGCAGCTTCCTTGAGCCTGTTCAATGCCGTTCTGTATCCGCCGTCCGGATTTACATAGCAGTTCTTGACTCTCGAGATCGTCGTGGAACTTACCTTGGTCGATGACCTGGCTTTGCCGCGAGCTCTGCCTGTTGATTTCTTGCCTGATTCCGCCTCAGTATGTGTTTCTGCTTCAGCGGGCGAGATCTCTTTTATGATCTCCTCATAGCTCTTACCCTGTTCGATCCTTCTTACGATCTGCCAACGGTGGAGAAACGAGTGAAGCTCGTTTATCGAGCAGAGATCCACAAAGAACTTATGCATCTCGGTGCTGTCTCTCATGGTCAGCATTGCGTTATAAAGATCTGTTAACTCCTCCAATTCACTTTCCGTAAAATGAGCGTCTTTAATGTCATCCATTTTGATACCCTTTACCTGAAATTAAGTTACAACTCTCATGATGTAGTCCCAAACGATCTTGCCGTAACCCAGGTAGATCGCAATAAAGATCCCCGTAATGGCGAGAACTGCAAGAATGCCCAGGAATAATCTGGTAAATATGAGATTGGTCTTGGCTTTTCTCAGAGAATCCCCAATAGAAAGCGAAGCCGTCTTGTCTGTATTAAGCTTTGAATTAGCAAGACTCGGGCGTCTAACGCTGTTATCATGTTTCAATGTTCATACCTCCAAACATACTCATACATAATAACGCATTATTTATTTTAATACAATAAAGGGACGGTCAGCCCGAAATGTACCTCTCAGAGGTCCCGTATTCGCATATATCCAGTATAACACCGTGTACAAAGGCATATCCCTTGAGTTCCTCTACGGCTTCCCTTCCGGCCTCGCCTGAGTTTTCAGGAATAATCACCGTAAGATGTCTGGAATCTATATGGTCGACCGTATAAGTCTGGCCGTTTATCACGGCTGACTGGGGCTCAAACCCTCCGATAGACCTTATGTCATCCTTGATCTTCTTTTGGACATTGGCCGTATCCTGATAGTAAGGCGATGTGAGATCAATGCTCCTAATGGCCGTAACGTCTCCTCCGTCAACCGAATCAATTACCGGAAACGTCTTCGGCAGGTTGGCGCCGTACTGTTCCCTGAACGCATCTCCCCTGTCGAAATTGCTCATAGACCATATGTCGTTGCTGCTGTCCTCACCCTCCGACTGCTTATGCTCCTCACTCTGAAGCATTAAGACCGGGTCACCGTATAACGGGATCACCGAATAGATGCTCCTCTGTTTGCGGCCGGCGAGCGTAACGACCGAATATTCCGTGGTGACTTCTATTATGTGATGCTCGTCACTGATATTGAAAAACACCTCAATATCATCAGGCACGAAGAAATCAGACCCGCCGTTCCTTTCAATGCAGCCCTGCCTTATCTGCTCTTCCATAGTGTGCGAGAATGCGCCCTGAAGGATCAGTTCCTTGAGGTTATGTCCTGTAGCATCGTCTAGGCCGAGAGCAACAGATACGACCTTTGAGACGACCTCCGCACCCTTTGTATCTCCTATGCCGAGATCAGGAAAGGCATTTACTGCGGCAGACATGAGATCCGTCGCAGGAACAGACACGGGATAAAGCAGAGACATCTTCTCGCAGGTCTGCTCAACGGACCTTCTCATAAGGATATCCGTGCGGTAGTAATCTATTGCACTTACGACCGATGCCAGAAAGACAAGAGTAATCGTAAATGCGATGGCCGCTTCTACAGTAACCTGTCCCCTTTTGTTTCTTACTCGTCTCATATGCTGCTCCTTATGTCTCATATAGCTGATAACTCTTACTAAGCGAATATGTATCTCCCCTAAAATCAGCTTCAAGCGTTATTCCCTTGTATAGTTCACCGTAATCTCTGGTTAGCACCACATGACTTCTTTCGAGAAGTTCTTCCACGGGAGTACAAAGACAGAACAGATAAAGGAAATCCCTGTAGCTGAATGTCACCATCTCCACGCCTTCGTATTCGAAAATGACTGCCCTCTGGCCCTGAATTATCCTGAAGAAATCCTTTATGGACTGGAATATAGCGCAGATATACGTAAGTCCTGCTGCGATTATTCGGTAATCGATATTTACCGCGCCCTCACTTACGGCCGAGATAATCGTTGATATTATCTGCCCCAAGACCTCCATCGTGTTCCTGAACTCTTCGTTGGCATAGTCCTTCAACATATTCGATACGATCAATACCTGGACCATAAGGTATTCGATCTTAAAGCATGCCGGGTATTCATCAAGGCCCGTGATTATGTATTCGGCATCTGCCTTCTTATCACCGTGTATACTCGAGAACTCCGTTCCTGTAATAGACGCATCTCCGTCAGGCGCAAAGCAGCAGTCGAAGTTATATGCACAGTAATGTGAAACATTCATCTTGGTAAGGACACTGTCGGATGAATCGGTGAGAGTATCCATCGTGCTCTCAAGAAACGTCATGGTATCAAGAAGAGATTCCCATTTGGCTATGTCTATATCGATATCAAGCTCTAAGTCTTTTATCGTGTCCTTGTAATCAGACCTTATGTCATCAAGATCGGCTGCTTCTTCCAGGAGTTCATCTATGTTCAGAGTTTCACCGGCTTTGCCAATCCACTGTGAAGCATCTTCGGACCCCTTTATCATCTGCGTCACATAACCTGATGCAGGGCTTTGCATATACTCGCCGACTTTATTAAGGATCCCCTTATCGTCCAGTTCCCTTATCATGGTTGAATAACCGTCGACAACCGACCTTAAACTTATTCCCGTTCCCCTGTACCAGTAATAAGAATTGATCGCTGTCTTAAGGTCTTCAGTAGTGAACTCATCGTATGCAGTTGCATAAAGAGTCGACTTTGAAGAAAGCCCGTTTATCTCCAATGCTTTGTAGAAGCATTCATCATCTACTTCATCCAAAGTAAAAGCGTAGACACCGTATACACTGAAAAGCTGTCTGTTATAGTCGCAGAGGATCGTATCGATCTGAGTCTTAAGCGCCGTATTGACGCTTAATGCATAATCAAGATTCCATACGAAAGCAACGAACGTGCACTCCACAAGGATAAGTGCAGATAAGATAACGGCAAGAAACAAAGATGAAACGCCGCGTCTGGTCTTTGTGTACTTATCAGTTCTCTTCATTGGTTCCCTCCTGAGACAGTTCGTAAAAAGCTCCGTAGACAAGCCTGAAGTTGTCTGAAATTCCGGTCAGATAAGTGCAGAGCTTTTCAGGAGAAGTGTCATAGCAGTCTACGCCGCCGACGATGACTTTATCTGCAACATCCTTATCCGATTCCATGAAGAAAAGCTCATTGCCGCCGTCTTTGGCGCATTCAAAAGAATCCAGAACGATTGCTTCAGGACCCGTTACCATAAATGCGAGCATTACGAGTATTAAAGAAAATGTAATTGCGGCTTCCAAAGTGGACATAAAACACCTCCATGAATCCCAAACTGAATGCAGAGATTATTTGGGTAATCTTACTATCTGAAAGCCTTTGATATTCCATACAAAAACCGACAATTACCGACAAAAACCGACAAAGAAAAACGCCCGGAAGTTCCGGGCGCAAATGTGCTTCAAAGCATTGATTTTTTTGTGTTTCAGGCTCTTTTCGAAGCCATGTTCGTCTTTATTATCCTATTAAACGATTACGCACGGAGCGTTGCGCCGTACTTTTCGTTGAGGTTAGAAAGGATCTTATCAACGAATCCGTCGATTACCTCAGGCTTGAATTCCTCGTCCTTAG
>CAJOJI010000111.1:0-4291 GCA_905234715.1 uncultured Saccharofermentans sp. | reverse complement strand
TCCGAGCTGGATGCCTTCATAGATGTCGAAGAGCTCGATCTTTGTGATGTACTCACAGGATGCTGCAATCTCCTTCTCGATCTGTGCGCATGTGATCTCCTTGTCCATAACGAAGCAGAAGTCACGCTTCTCTTCGAGGAACTTCGGGAGCGGAATGAACTTTCTGTCCTTACCGTAGTACTTGCTGAGTGTTCTAAGATCGATCTCTGCAACATAAGCCGGAACTCTCATATCGAGTTCATCGCAGATCTCATAGAGGACCTGACCGAGATATCCTACTTCTTCGTCGTTGCAGATGACCTTAGCAGTTCTGCCAGGGTGTAAGAATGTCTTTGTATCCTTCTCGTAATCGAACTCAACATCAAGAGAATCAGCGATTACGTCAACAAGACCCTTAAGTGAGTAGAAATCTTCGTCCTCACCGAATACACCGATGCAGATAGTCTCACGCTCATCAGGATATTCTGTAAGCGGCAGACTCTTGGGAAGGAACTTATTGCCCATCTCATAGATACGGCCTGTAAGGATACCGTTCTTCTGGTTTCTTGCCATAGCCTTGATCATCTGAGGTGCGAGAGTCGTACGCATCAAGGAAAGATCGATGTTGATAGGGTTCATGATCTTTATAGCAAATCTCTCGGGTGCATCCTCAGGGAGCTTTAACAGATCGAAGTCTGAGGGTGAGAAGAACGAATAATGTACGCCTTCGTTTGCGCCTGCAGCACAGAGATCCCTCTTGATCTTGAGTTCTGAACGCTGCTTCAGGTTATATCCGCCGGAAGTAACCTTTGCTGTAGGAATGAATGTAGGCGTGATGTGATCGTAGCCGTACATACGAATAACTTCTTCAGCAACATCCTGATAGGATTCCATATCAACACGGTAACCCGGAATATAGATCGTCAGTTCATCGCCGTTAAGCTCGGGAGCGAAGCTGAGGTTTGTAAGGATCCTTACGATGTCTTCATCAGGAACCGTGATACCCAATACGCCGTTAACCTGCTTAACGCTTACCGTAAGTTTTCTGGGCTCGATCGAGTTGCCTGTATTAACGTCGAAAGATGTCTTGGATACCTTGCCGCAGCCGAGTTCTTCAATAAGGTGAAGAGCTCTCTTCATTGCCATAACAGTCGTGTACTCGTCAACGCCCTTGGAGAATCTCATTGAAGAATCAGATACCTGACCCAAAGCCTTAGAGCTCTTACGGATGTTGTCGTGAGCGAACTTAGCAGCTTCGAACATTACAGCATTTGTTGTATCAAGGATCTCGGAATTAAGACCGCCCATGATGCCTGCCAAAGCAACAGGCTTCTTGCCGTCGCAGATAACGAGGTTCTCTCTTGTAAGAGCGAACTCCTTCTCGTCTAATGTAACGATCTTCTCGCCTGCTTCTGCACGGCGTACGCGTATCTCGCCGCCTTCAAGATAATTGAAGTCGAAAGCGTGCATCGGCTGGCCGAGCTCGTAAAGAACATAGTTCGTGATATCAACTACGTTGGAGATTGCAGAGCAGCCGACAAGTGCAAGACGACGCTTCATCCAGAGAGGTGACTCACCTATAGTAACGTCTGACACATAGTGTCCGATATATCTCGGGCAGAGATCAGGTGCTGAAACACGGATGTTGAAATCGATGGCAACATCGCTCTCAGTGTAATCAAGAGCAGGCTCCTTAACGGGCTTGCCGAGAACTGCTGCTACTTCTCTTGCGATACCGAAGATGGACTGGCAGTCAGGTCTGTTTGCAGTGATGGAAACGTCGAAAATATAATCGTCGAGGCCCAGGATAGGCTTAACGTCTGCACCGGGTACGGAATCAGCGGGAAGAACCAGAAGTCCGTCATAACCTGCGCCGGGGAACATGTCCTCTGTAACGCCGATCTCAACGCCTGAGCAGAGCATGCCGTAGGAATCGTAACCTCTGAGCTTGCCCTGGCCGATTGTCATCAAGCCTTCTACAGTCTTGTGGTCTTTTGCAGTTGCATATACCTGAGCGCCGATGAGAGCCAAAGGATACTTGCCGCCTGCAGCAACATTGTCTGCGCCGCAGCAGATCTGGAGAACACCGTTCTCGCCTGCATCTACAGTGCAAAGGTGAAGGTGTGTTCCTTCGATTGCCTCGCATGTCTTAACTTCGCCGACAACGACCTTTGATATGTCCTTGCCTACTTCATATTTTTCTTCTACTTCGAAGCCGCAGCTGAAGAGCTTGTTTTCGAGCTCATCGGGTGTGACATCAATATCTACGTAATCTTTAAGCCAACTTAATGGTACTAACATTGTTCTTGCCTCCTTTAACCTTAGTCGTCGATCTGTTCAAGTACGCGGAGATCAGACTCAAACAGGAGCTTGATGTTGTTGATGCCGTACTTGAGCATGGCAATACGATCGATTCCGATACCGAAAGCCAGTCCGCTGTATTTGTTGCTGTCGATTCCGCAGCCTTCAAGAACCTTCTTGTTGACTACGCCAGCGCCAAGAACTTCGATCCAGCCTGTTCCCTTGCAGAGCTTGCATCCCTTGCCGCCGCACTGGAAGCATGAAACGTCTACCTCTACTGAAGGCTCAGTGAACGGGAAGTATGAAGGTCTTAAACGTGTTGTCGTCTCTTCACCGAAGATCTTCTTAACGAATACGTCGAGCATACCCTGAAGGTCGCAGAGCGTGATGCCTTCATCTACAACCAAGCCTTCCATCTGGGAGAACATCGGTGAGTGTGTTGCGTCATCGTCTGAACGGAATACCTTACCGGGTGAGATGATCTTTATAGGCGGCTGCTGGGATTCCATTACATGAACCTGACCTGCAGAAGTCTGTGTTCTCAAAAGGAACTCAGGGCTTAAATAGAATGTATCCTGCATGTCGCGTGAAGGGTGATCCTGAGGAATGTTGAGAGCCGTGAAGTTATAGTGGTCTGTCTCGATCTCGTTACCCTCGTAAACTGAGAAACCCATGGAACCGAAGATGTCCACGATCTGGTTTCTTACCTGTGTATTGGGGTGGAGATAACCCTTCTTGAGCTTCTTTGAAGGCAGAGTTACATCGATAGTCTCTGATTCATATCTTGCCTTCTGCTCCTTAGCCTTGAACTCGGCATCCAAAGCATCAAACTTCTCCGTAGCCCAGTTGCGGATCTCATTTACCATCTTGCCGTAATCGGCCTTGAGTTCCTTCGGGATCTTACCCATCTCTTTCATGAGGGATCCGATCTTACCCTCTTTAGAGTCCATAACGCTCTTTCTGTACTCGAAAACGCCCTTGGAGCTCTTGATCTCGGTAAGGTCTGATTCGATCTTAGCTTTGATCTCTGATAACTTTGCGCTTAATTCACCAAGTTCAGCCATGTTTTCCTCCTTGTCATATCCGCTTTAGCCTTAACAAATAAAAAGCCCGCGGCAATTATTCATTGCCACGGGACGAATTCGCAATTAAATCTGCACCTTCGCGGTACCACCCATGTTCGGGAAACCACTATAGTTACCCGCTCTTGTTTTCGCGCCGTGATGCCGCGCCACGCATCCGCTTAATCAGCATTAATGCCGTTTTCGACGGAACGCTCCGGTGTTGAAATTCATCTTAATACACTTAGGATCGTGCTTTCAGCCGGTGACACGACTCTCTTTTCCTGTTATAGAAAGACTACTTACGCACCTTCATTGCGTTTGCTTATTCTACATAAACATTCGTAAAAAAGTCAAGCAAACCCCTTGGGATTAAAAGAACGGATTGAATTTTACCTCATCTCCGACCGAGGAATCAGGACCGTGTCCGGGATATATCTTAAGACCGTGATCGAAAGTACTGAACTTCTTTAACGATTCGCTCATAACCTTCATAGAACCGCCGGGCATGTCCGTACGTCCAATTGAGCCCTGAAATACGGTATCTCCGGTAAACAGCATCTTATCTTCGCCCTGATCCACAAGGAAACATACGCTTCCTTCCGTATGTCCGGGTGTCTCGAAAACCTTTATCTCAGTATTGTCATCTTTATAAATACTCTTACTATCAGTTCCGGAAATATTCTCATATTTAAAATCGAAAGTTACCTGAAGACCGTCCATGTAGGAGCAGTTCATGTATGCACTGCCCAAAAGCTCTTCATCTTTGCTGCTGAAAAACACCTTAGCATCAGGATAAGCTTCGATCCACTCGTTAACGTACTTGATGTGATCGTAATGACCGTGTGTCAGAAGTATGCACTTAACACCGCCCTCACCTGAAGAAAGACCAATAATATCCGTATAAGCTTCGGCCTTCTTCGGAGATACAGAAGGATCCACGACAAAAA
>CAJOJI010000110.1 GCA_905234715.1 uncultured Saccharofermentans sp. | reverse complement strand
CAAAAAGTTAAGACCCGGTTATGAAGTATTCCTGATGAACCATGAGATCTCCATTCCTAAACAGGAATTAAGAAGAACTCCTGTAAGGATAGTACTCAACAATAACGGTTCTGAGATCTCAGCCCAGGCTTTTGTTGTTGATGGTATCGCTTCAGGCATAAATGCCGATTCCAAGGTATTGATCCCCGAAGATTACGACGGCAAATCACTCGATAAGGAAAGGATCGTAGAGCAGTTATCCAAAACTCTCGATACACCTTTTACTGTTGTTACCGTTGATTTCGAAGGCAATGACGAGTTCTATTGCCCCGTAAGCATAATCAATTCTTTAAGAAGAGACCTGCTTACAGTTCTTGAAGTAAGCGTAGTCAACTCATTTAAGAGAAAGCACGGCACGGACTATGTCAATGATTCCGAGTTCTTCGGCGAGCAGACCGAAAGAACCGGTGAGATCAAGAACATGTATACGTATCCCGTATTAAGACTTAACGAGGATATTCTTGAAGAGGGCGCCGACATCTATGCTTTCAGTATCTACGATCTTGCAGATCCCGATATCTACGGAAGAACGATCGAATTCGTAAAAGACCAGGGTGCGGAACTCGTTTTGATGCTTCCTGATTTCCATCACGATAAGTTAAACAAGGTAATCGATTATGTTATCGCTCTGCTTAAGGTGGATCTCGGTGACGGCTTTAAGGCTGTTATGTCTTCAAGGCTTTTCACAGACCGCAAGTTCTTAAAAGACGGCATAGAGCTTTATGCTTCTGCAGGCACTAATATCTACAGCAGCAAGTCGCTTTCTTATGCATTCGATTATGCTGATGCGGTAATGCCTTCATATGAAGTAAATGCGGATGATCTTCTCCAGAACATAAGAGATCTTACCGAGACATTTGATATCGGCGGGAAAGCAAGAAAGATTATCATCCATTCTGACGGAATGATCCCATGGATGCAGTCGGATTTCTGCGCTGCAGGAAGAAATCAGCGTCCCTGCGGTTTTTGCCACGGAAATGCGGTATATGATCTGAGTCCGAAGAGAGAAAATGACGGTGCGGATCTTAAAGTCATTCCTCATCCTCTGGACTGCTCCTGCACGATCTACGGCAGATCAAAGAATCTGATCGATGAATCTTATGCTGAAGCAATTGCGGAAATTGGATTTGACGTTATCTGCAACTACACGATATTACCGGGAGGTAGAAACGATGATTGATATACATATCGAAAAGTGCAGGGAAGACGCTAAGCTTCCTTCATATGCTCATGACGGTGATGCTGGCATGGACCTTTATGCAGCAGAAGATGTCATCATCGAACCCGGCAAGTCGGCACTTGTACCTGTAGGCATCAAGCTTGCCATTCCTTATGGTTATGAAGTTCAGATCAGACCCAGAAGCGGCGTATCTTTAAAGACACCTTTAAGGATCCCCAATGCTCCGGGCACGATCGACTGCGGATACAGAGATGAAATTAACGTTATCGTATTCAACGATTCATTCATGCATGAAGAATGCGTTTCAGACCTTCTTACGATAGATCAGAAAGGCTGTGTTCACGGCACATATAAGATCCGTAAGGGCGACAGGATAGCTCAAATGGTCGTTGCAAAAGTTGAATACTGCAACTTCATTGAGACAGACAACGTTAAGGCTATTGGCGAAGACAGAGGCGGCGGATTCGGCTCAAGCGGAGTGAACTGAGTTTATATGGTCAGAGCCAGCAGCGGATTTGTCAGCTTCAGCGGTAACGCTTCAAGGCGCAGAAACCCTTTCGTAATGAGACTTGCATTGGTCTTAAGTATCATTGCGCTCGTAATTATCTCATTTATTGCACTTACGGTTTTCTCATCAAACAGACTGATGAACATCAACCGAAACGAAGTAACCAACGTTCCTTCAAACATCCTTCCGTCATACAGTACGACGAGCTTTGAATCTGCTGACGGACAAACATCTTTGCAGGGCTGGTTCTTTAAGACAAAGAATCCGATATCAACGATAACACGATGCCGGTTCCAACAGACTTCCGTTCGGCGTCGAAATGATCGATATGATCGAGAGCTGGCTCGAAAACGGATATAACGTATTCCTTTTCGATCAGAGAAACTCAGGTACGTCAGGCGGTGATATCTGTACATACGGATACCTTGAATGGCAGGACGTTCTTGGAGCGATAGCTATCGTAAGACAGATCTCCGTCACAACGGATGTAATCCTTTTCGGAATCGGTACGGGATGCACATCTTCGATAATCGCATATTCAAGCCTTCCGCCTGAAGGCGCAAACGAGAATACGCTTGCAGAATACAGCCAGAACATCAGAAATCTCGGCTTCGACAAGTCTTATGTAATCGGCATGATCTTAGATTCTCCCGCAAAGGAATCCGATGACTATATCAGACCGGAAGTTGTTCAGAGCGAGCCTTTGGGATTCATCACACAGTATTCAGTGCCTTATGCTATCAGAGTATCTTCAGGTGCTGACAACACAAGCCTTGCCGCAGAGATCGCAAGACTTCCGATCCCCGTACTTATCCTTTACGGCGGTCACGATACCTTTATCGGAGCTGATAAGATCGACCAGATTATCACTGAACGCAACAGACTTAACTCCAGCATCACGAGAAGCGTAATGGTCTCAGGTGCCGGATATCTTGAGGAATATACTATCAATAAGAATCTTTATATTGATTCCGTAAATAATTTCCTTGATTCATACTACATGCTGGAAGACAAATGATATGAAAAGTGAAGAAGACATTCTGATACTCGGCATCGAGAGTTCATGCGATGAGACAGCTGCATCCGTTGTTAAGAACGGCCGTATCATCATGAGCAATGTCATTGCTTCACAGGCTGACTTCCATGAACAGTACGGCGGTGTTGTACCTGAACTTGCATCACGTATGCATGTTGATGCAGTCTACCCGACCGTCGAAAAGGCTCTTTCAGATGCAGGCGTCACTTTATCAGATATCGATGCAGTTGCAGTAACATACGGCCCGGGCCTTGTCGGTGCGCTTCTTGTAGGACTTTCATGCGCAAAGGGATTATGCGAAGCATCAGGCAAGCCGTTAGTCGGTGTTAACCACTTAAAAGGCCATATTGCAGCTAACTATCTTTGCTTTGAAGAACTTGAACCTCCGTTCCTCTGCTTATGTGTAAGCGGCGGTAATTCCATGATCGTTCGTGTTGACGGATATACAGACATGAAAGTTCTCGGCCGCACCAGAGATGACGCGGCAGGGGAGGCCATAGATAAGATCGCACGAGTAATCGGTCTTGGTTATCCGGGCGGCCCAAAGATGGATAAATCAGGACAGGGAGGAGACATAACAAGATATGAATTCTCCAAGACGCATATGGGTGATACATTGGATTTCTCCTTCTCAGGCCTTAAGACATCTGCATTAAATCTCATTAACGGATTAAGACAGAAGGGCGAAGAGATCGACATAAAAGATTTCACAGCGTCTTATCAGAATGCGATTGCAGAAGCTCTGCTCAAGAATACGATGACCGCATGTAAACAGACAGGAATAAAGAAGCTCTGTCTTGCAGGCGGCGTGTCAGCAAACTCATTCTTAAGAGCAGCATTCGAAAAGGAAGCCAAGAAAAAAGGCATCAAGCTTTACTATCCCGAGCTAAAATACTGTACTGATAACGCTGCAATGATTGCATCCTGCGGTTACTATGAATTCATTAACGGCAAGCGTGATACATTGGATCTCAACGCTTATCCGTCTCTGCAAATGCAGTAAATCAGGACATTTCAGGCTTTTCTTTGTAAAAATTCAAGTTTGAATGTAAAATACTCCATTATGGCAATTAAAAAAGGTATAAAATTAATAGCTGAGAACCGCAAAGCCTATCACGATTACTACATCGAGGAAAGGTTTGAAGCAGGCGTGGCTTTATCCGGCACTGAAGTTAAGAGCCTCAGGGCAGGGAGGGTCAACCTCAAGGATTCATATATTCAGGTAAAAGACGGGGAGATGTGGCTTATAGGCGTACACATCAGCCCTTATGAACATGGAAACAGATTTAATCTTGATCCTGAAAGAAACAGAAAACTCCTCATGCATAAGCGTGAGATCATCCGTTTGTATTCAACGGTAAAACAGGACGGTTTAACGCTCGTTCCGACAAAATGCTACTTCAAAGACAGCAAAGTAAAATTCGAGGTCGGTCTTGCCAGAGGTAAGAAAGATTACGATAAACGTGCTGTTATGGCCAAGAAAGAAGCAGCAAGAGATATCGACAGGGCAATCAAGAATTCAAAGAAATATACATAATTGATATAATAACCATATATATTAGAAGACGGCAGGGAAGAAGATGACTACCAGACTCATAGACAAGGCACACAGCAAGGAAATATCGATCAGATATTCCCTTTTTGCTTTTGTTTTCTGGGTACTGACACTCGCCTGGATCGCCGTAATCTTCCATTTATCAGCTCAGACAGCCGGCGAATCTTCTAATCTTTCACAGGCAATACTCGGTTTCTTCAATGAAGTATTTAATACGGATATGACAGATGACGGAGTACTCAGAATGGTTTCACATGCATCTGAGTTTGCTCTGCTGACACTTTTTGCTTATATGGCATTATCATCAACCAATAAGATCTCCAATAAGACATCTTATTCAGAGAGCCCTGTAAAGCTCATGAGATCTGATAACGAGATGAATATTATCTTTACATTATGGTTTGCAATTCTTAATTCAATCTTTGATGAATATCATCAGTTGTTTGTTCCGGGCCGCGACGGTTCGATCCTTGATGTTATGATCGATATGATCGGCATCGTAGTTATTCTGATAATCATCAGAGTTGTATTCACGATCTATCTCAAGACAAAAGGAAGAACAGAAGTCGTTTACACATGACTTCAAATCTGAGAAGACCATCATCGATGTATCTTCCATTTTTCTGATTATTCTATATATCCAATTCGGTATAATTACAATTTTGGTGAATTAAGAAGAGGTATTAAAAGTATATATAGAAAAATGATCATATGTAAGATTCTGATTTAACGGTTTTTCCTGACAATTACCAGCGGCTCATGATAATCTGATCTGGTTTCGTCTAAACAAATCTATTCTGTATATTCTTCGACCGGATTTATTGTTATATGATTTCATTTTTGACTGATTAGTTTTTAACGATCATTTAGCCGAATTTTTTCTGATAAATTCATTTATAAATCTTAATCTAATTTATCCGTACGATTAATTTCTGATCATCAGAAAATTAGATTCAGTATTTTCGTTTGGATTTACGATTAGTATTTTTAGTCGACTATTCGAACTAACCAAAATATTATTTCGGCTAAATCATCATAAACTGCATTTCAGTCGAAATTTTTAGTGGTCTCTTTTTATACCTGTTTTCCCTATCAGGTCTCCACCGAACAGTTGTTCGTTTTTGTTCTATATCAAATTCAGTCGTTTTTCTTTGGTCCGGAATATTCGATACACAGCATCGTAAGATCATCAAACTGCGGAGCTTCTTTTACGAAGTCCTTTACGATTGAATCTATGTGTTCCAGTATCTGCTTTGGAGTCTTGTTTTCAGCCATTCTCAGCGCATGTACAAGCCTTTCTGTGCCGAACATTTCATTGGCTGAGTTGGTTGCTTCAGGAACACCGTCCGTATAGATAAAAAGCTTTGATCCGGGATCCATCTGAAGCTCATATTGCTTGTAGTTGACGCCTTCCATTCCGCCAATGACGAGTCCGTGCTTATCTTTTATGAGTTCAAAGGTGCCGTCAGGTTTCTTTAAAACGGGATATTCGTGACCGGCATTGGCAGCCTCAATTTTTCCTGTCTCGAGGTCAAGACAGCCGTACCAGACCGTTACGAACATCTCTTCAGGATTATTGGCACACAGCTGGTTATTTACGTAGTTCAAGACTTCTGCAGGACTTTTGCCCATCATGGCAATGTTCTGTATCAGGATCTTTGATACCATCATGAAGAGCGCTGCAGGAACTCCTTTTCCTGATACATCGGCAATTACTATTCCGAGATGGGTATCATCTATCAGGAAGAAATCATAGAAGTCTCCTCCCACCTCTTTTGCGGGATCCATTGATGCATAGATATTGAAGTCTTCACGTTCTGGAAACGCCGGAAAGATATTGGGCAGAGTTTCTGCCTGAATTCTTGTAGCCATTGAAAGCTCCGTATCAAGGCGGTCCTTCTCGATCTGCTGGGTATGATATCTTTCGAGCTGAATGCGGATGATAACAAAGTACAGATAAGCTGCTGCGGTAACTGTTGCAAGTATAATAAACTGAATTTCCTGAAAAAGGATCTGTGCACCGATTGCGGCCAAAGGAACAAGCAGATATATCCATATAGCAGATGCAAGCCTCTTATCGAATTTGGATTTATATCTGAGCAAGAGGAATATGTTCTGACAGAGCATCAGGATATGCATTGCGTTTGACATGACATATCCTCTGGCACGATGATAGACATTCAATTCATCGAAGTAGTAATAGAAATTGGTGAACTGGTCAACGATAAGACCAATCGAATGGATTGCAAGCAATGCAAGGAATATGTAATTCATTATCCTTGCCATCTTGCCCGGATTGGCGATAAAAATGATCAGGAGCGTCAGCATGTAGATCATGAATCCTGACACGAGGAATTCAATAAAAGTGACGATACGGATGCTGTAATAATACCCTGTTCCAGTATGCCCTTCTAACAGCATCCTGATGAAATGCATCGAGATATAGACATTTATAAGCGTAAAGAATAACTGGAAATAGCCTTTGATTTCCTTGCGGATATGCATTCCGGAACCAACCTGCAGAATGCTCATGCTACAGATACCAAGACCGGCAGCGATAAAGACCATGTTGGCGTCTTTGACGATTTCTTTAATTTCTTCGACACTCGCTTCTGCGGCTTGTTCACCGATTTCTGGTTCACCACCAGCGCCTAAACCACCAGTAATTTCTTGACCTAAAATGAGTCTATGGAGAGATTTGCTTGTAGAAAGAGCTTGTTTATCAGTATTAGCA
>CAJOJI010000109.1 GCA_905234715.1 uncultured Saccharofermentans sp. | reverse complement strand
CAAAGAAAAATTCATAGAACTTATCCTGTCCAGGACGTTTGTACTGCTCGTGGTACTGACAGTACTTTTCGGCTCTCTTATCTACAGGGTATTTAATCTTCAGATCGTTCACGGTGAGGAATATCTGAATTCTTTTGAAACCAGGATCAAAAAGGAACTGACGATAGACGGTACCCGTGGAAATATCTATGACCGTAACGGGAATCTGCTTGCATACAATGAGCTCGCACATGCAGTTAAGATCGAAGACGTATATGAGAGCGGCAGATATAAGAATCTGAATCTCAACACTACCATATACGAAACCATCAAGATCATCGAAAGCATCTGATCTTATGATTACCGTACCGTTTTCTTCAGAGAGTTCGTAGAGATAGTAATCAAGATCAACGCCGTCGATCTGTACGCCCTTGAAGTGTGAAGAGATCGTATCGTTCTCCTTGCTTCTCTCAATAGTTACGGCGAAATCCTCATCGCTGCCCTCGGTCCAGGTCATGCTGCCCAAACCTACGACTGCGTATGTAGCTTCAACTTCCGGAGAACCCTTGATCCACTTAGCATAGAGTGTGATATCGGATGTGATCGGTGTTGAGAAGCTGAAAGGCTTTGTAAGTGCCGCATCGATATACCAGCCGCCGAAAGTATATCTTTCTCTCATAGGTTCTTCAGGCTTGAATGCAACGCCGCCGTCAGCAACCAGCTGAGAAACTACTTCTGAACCGCCGTTACTCTCGAAAGAAACCGTGAAGTGCAGATAGTTGATGTCGTCTCTTGTGATCTTCTTGGCGGTATAAGTTGCCGTGTATACTGCCTCGCCTGTTACCTTGGAGATATCCTTATCCCAGCCTGCGAAAGTAAATGACTCCTGTACAGTCGAAGCCTTTGTAGGTGTTCCATTCTCGAAAACGGGGAGCTTGCCGTACTCAACCTCGCTTGTCTGGAGCACAGAACCGTCTTCATTCTGGAATGTGATCTTATACTTGTTGACTGTTGCATCATAAACAGCTGTGTATGTAATATCCTCAGTTACCGTACCAAGCTTCTTATCCCAGCCTGCAAATGTATAAGTGTACTGTGCAGTAGCCTTCTTCGTAGGAGTTGCATTAACCTGGTAGAACGCAGTGCTTCCGTAAACGAACTCGCCTTCCCTGAGTAAAGTACCGTCATCGTTAACGAACTTAACTGTGTATGTATTAATAGCAAAGTTAGCTTTCAGATCAGCAGGTCCGGAAACCTTAAATGTGTAATTGGCGTTTGTGCTTACAACATTTCCATCAATAGTCCAGTTAACGAAATGATAGCCTGTCTCAGGCTTTGCCTTAACGGTAACTTCCTCGGCATAGAGATAAATGCCGCTTCCCGTAACTGATCCGTGATCCTCGGCTTCAACATCGATGTTATAGGATTTGCGGGCAAAATTAGCTTTCAAAGAACGTGCATCGTTAACCGTGAAGGAATAAGAAGCATTAGTGCTTACTTCATTTCCATCTCCATCAGTCCAGTTAACGAAATAATAGCCTGTATTAGGAGAAGCCGTTACAGTTGCGGTTGATGAGTAATTATATGCACCTTCGCCTTCAACAGTACCGTTCCCATCGGAATAAAGGGTAATTTCATAGGAGTTGATTGAAAAATTAGCTGTCAAATCGTGGTCCGCTTTAACTTCGAAAGTATAAGTAGAATCATAGGAAACTACCGTGCCATCATTCTCGGTCCAATTTGAGAAAGTATATCCGGTGTCCGCAGTAGCAACTGCAGTAGCTTGTTCTCCATATAAGTATGTGTTTTTATCGATAGTAGCTTGTCCGCCTTGAGCGGCATTTACTGTAACCGTTTTAGAATCTAAAGCAAGAACAGCTATGATTTTATTATGGTCGCCATTTACTTTAAAAGAATACTCTGTAGTATCACCTGCAACATCCACATCGTTATCAGTCCACTTTACAACATGATATCCGGGGTTCAATGTAACAGTTACTGTTGCTGTTCCATCCCATTCATCACTGCCTGAAACACTTATAGTTCCACCACCTGAAGGAACTGAAGCAGAAATAGAATAATGTCTCGGAGAATTAGTGTAATGTGCATAATATGTTGCATTGCCTTCAACTACGGGATAAGAAGTAATGACACTACCTTCTGAATTCGGTGTGGCTGACCATCCGTCAAAAGTAAAATCTTTATCATTGGTTGAATCCTTTGCAGGAGCTGCCGGAAAAAATGAAGAATCCGGCGTTGACCAATGATTACATGAAACAGTGCCAACTTGAGTATTTCCATCTTCACTCATAAATGTAAGTGTATGAGGAACAGCCTTCCACTGAGCATAAAGAGTAATTGTATCAGCACAGTCATCTGCTAAAGATATGGTATCAGTATATGAAGTACCGTTTCCGTCAGGTTGGGTATTCCACCCTGTAAATTCATAACCTTCAACATGATACGTATTGGCATTAATGGGAGTCGTAAAGCCCTTGCCTACAACCTGATTCGCCATTGTATCTGAGGTTTTTGCATAAAGCAAAGAATCATTTGCGTCGAAAGTAATAGTGCAAATACTTCCCCACTGTGCGTAAAGATCGTGTTCTATGTCTTTTGTATTATCACCTGTAATTTCAACACTTGCTTTATCAACATACTTAATTGTTGTATCGTCAGGCTGTGTTGACCAACCTACAAATGTTTTTCCAGCAGGAGCCGTAAAACCATTAGCATCAAGAGGCTGCTTGTCTTTAATCGGAATTCTCTGAGTAGTAGGTGTTTCCTCAGGCTCTTTTCCGTTGTGAGCGTGGAAAGTAATTTCTCTTACCCAATAAGCATTAAGACTCAAATTTTCCGTAAGAGTAATTAAATCCGAAGCACCGTAACTAACGCCGCTTGAAGAACCACCAGAACTATGTGTCCAATAATCTACTATATAACCATCGTATGGGAAAACATCCGGCCTAAGTTGATACTTTGTCGTTCCTGAGGGATCTTTATCCTGTGTCTCTTGGTGAGTTCTATTTGTGCCGTCATTAGCGTTAAAAGTAATCGTATAAAACTCTTTCCACTGACCATAGAGCGTCGTATCACCACTAAGCGTATATGAATCAGTAGTGTTGTAGCTCTCCACAGAGCCGTTAGCATTTGTAGTCCATTTATCTAATCTATAACCAGCCGGCACAGTCCATTCGGTAGGTACTGCAATTCCTGTGCCAGTTTTTGCCACCTGAATAGTTACAGGATCACCATCAATTTCACCATTATTAGGCATGAACGTTACAGTAACATAGTTATCTGTATCTTCTGTCCAAGTACCTTTAAGTTCTAGTTCTTTATCAACCGGGTCGCCAACGGAGTAAGGATGACCGCTAAAATCAGTCCAACCTGTGAATTTATATCCATCTTTTTTAAAATTCAGTTTCTCATCATCTGGAGATAATACAGTTTCCGAATCCAAGACCTCCACAGGGGAGCTTGCGTCATCGTCAAGCCAATAACAGACTGAATAACCTTCAGCATTTACTCTTAATGCATTCATCGGCAACGCAACCATAACGACTGCGATGGAAATAACAACAATCAAGAACGATCTCAGTTTGTTACTCATAACTTTAACCTTTCCTATCAGTCTGCGGCTTATCGAATCCCTTATTCTCAAGAACGCAAAGATAGCATTTTTCTATTTTCGTCCGGCCTTCGGATAGACATAGTTATCCTTAAACCTTTTTATCCACTATAAGAACCATTTTTCCATAATAATAAAAATAAGTAAAGGAGCATGAGCGTGGCTTTTATATAAAATTTTCATGACATTCGCCATGACCCGACCAGGCCTGTCACTCCCATTTACCCCAATAATTGACCCAAACTGATTTATAATAGTGTCAAAAGTTATGTTTGGATAAGGAGTCATTCATATGGCAAAGCGTGTATTTCTGATTGTTTTGGACAGTTTTGGTGTTGGCGGCGCACCTGATGCCGCTAAGTTTGGTGACGAAGGAAGCAATACTCTTGCAGCCGTTCTCTCCTACTCCAATGCGGCCTTTCCGAACCTCGCAAAAATGGGACTTCTTGCAATAGACAACGAAGATGATCCCAGGATCATTTCTTATAAGAAAGCTCAGGAATCCATCCCCTCACCCATCGGTTCATATGCGAGAGTAAGGGAGATCTCTGCCGGCAAAGATTCGACTATCGGACATTGGGAGATCGCAGGAATTATTTCCGACAAGGCCCAGCCGACTTATCCGGACGGCTTCCCGGAAGAAGTCATGAAAGCCCTTGAGGAAGCTACGGGCAAGGAATATCTTTGCAACAAGCCATACAGCGGCACGGATGTCATCAGGGATTACGGCGAAGAACACATGAAGACAGGCAAACCGATCATCTATACTTCAGCCGACAGCGTGCTCCAGATTGCCGCTCACGAAGAGATAATTCCTCTTAATGAACTGTACGATATTTGTGCCAAAGCAAGAGAAGTCATGACAGGCGACCATGCCGTAGGAAGAGTAATCGCAAGACCTTTCGTCGGTGAACCGGGTAACTTCACAAGGACTGCAAACCGCCACGATTTCTCGCTCAGCGCACCGTCTTCAACCATGCTCGATCTCCTTAAGAACGAAGGATATGATGTCATCTCTATAGGAAAGATCTTCGACCTTTTCGCAGGAAGAGGCCTCACGGAATCCAATCCCACAAAGGGCAATACTGACGGCATAAACAAAACGATCGAAATGATGGACAGGGACTTCACCGGGTTGTGCTTTACGAATCTCGTGGATTTCGACATGAAGTACGGCCACCGCAACGATATCGAAGGATATGCTACGGCAATGCACGAATTCGACGATGCACTGGGTACGATACTCTCAAAGCTTAAGGAAGATGACCTTCTCATCATCACCGCCGATCACGGCTGCGATCCTTCCACGCCTTCAACGGATCACTCAAGAGAGTGCATCCCACTCCTCATTTACGGCGACGGCTACAGAACGCCTTCCAATATGGGCGAGCTCACGGGCTTCAACAATATCGCAGGCATCGTTCTGGACGCCCCAGCGATGAAGAACGTCGCTGTAAACCTCAAAATCTTTCCGGGAAAGCGTAAACCGCGCCGTTTTCGATTCTCCGGGCTTCAAACGCACCTTTATCATCATCGGTTGCATACA
>CAJOJI010000108.1 GCA_905234715.1 uncultured Saccharofermentans sp. | reverse complement strand
CGGGTCTTATGAGAATGGAACCCGTAAGGCAGGTATATTCACGGTGATTCTCAAGATAGAGGACCATGTTGGAAATAGCATATCTTTCGAGGTATCCGTCTGAGTCAATGTTGATGAGATATGTACCCTTACTGTTGTATATGGCAAGGTTCAAAGCTCTTGATTTACCCTGTCCTGAATTGAGCCAGTTCATACGGAGTGTCGGGAACTGTTCCTGCGCTCTTGCAAAGGCATCGAAGCTCTTGTCCTGGCTCATGTTATTGACGAGATAGATCTCCATGTGCTCGTTGGGATAATCGCTCTTATTAATCGATTCGAGGCATTCCTCAAGGCTGTCCTCGGAATTGTAGACCGGGATGATGAGAACGATGTCGGGCCAGATAGCCGGTCTTTCCATCTTAGACTTCTTATGCTTCTGATGGAGAAGCACAAAGAATGAACCGATGGAAGGAAGCACTTCTACGAGTAGCGGGATAATGATCCACGCAAGCCAGTAAAAGAACGGGTTAAGGATGTGCGTCATGAACTGGTTCATTGGGCATCTCCCCCGCTCTTTGGAGCTATTTCCTCTTTCTTGTTGTAACCGAAGTCGCCCGTCTTCATCTTAAGGACATGCGGCTTGGTGAATATGAAGAAATACAGTATTACCTGAAGCACATAGAAAACGATCCTTCCTACGATCGTGTGTGCGACATAGTAGTAATCCGTTCCGAGGAAATTGATCATGGTGCATATAACGGCAATTCTCAAAGCGTTGGTAAGCATCGTGTAAAGCGTGCCGACAACACCTATATAGATACGCTCCGGAATGTTATAGATTCCGTAGAATGCAAGAAGCGATATGAATGCCGATATCTCGATAAAGCCTGAACACTCAAGATCGATATTGACCGTGATCGCACCGTTAAGTGATTCGATGAAGATTACGCCGTAACGGTAGTAAGCCTGGTAAAAACCTGTTACTTTTCCGAATATGCCGGCGATGGCCGCAATGAGTCTTGCCAGAGGCAAAACCAACCATGGTCTTACGAGTATGAGAAGGATGAGAAAGATTCCGCAGGAACCTAAAAGGTAACTCCAGAACTTAAGTCCTGCTTTTCGAAGTACACGGAGGAGCCAGACCCACAATCCGATTGCGGCGGCAGCGACTACATATATCATCCGGCCTTCTTTCTGCGGTTAAGGGTGAGATAAGAGCCTGCCGCAACTGTTGATAACAGTGCTACGAAAACAGGACCTGTCGATACACCCGATGTCTCAAGCATCGGCCAGCCGACTCTGTGGAAGTGAACGAATACGGACTGTGACTCGTCAGGTTCGATCCCGCCGCACTCAGCAAGGGCGGCAATGTCAAACCAGAACTCTGTCTCATCCTGATGTTCCCCGACAGTGACATACATCTCACCAAGATAGTGATCACCGGACTGTATATCATAGATGCTTGTAGATGCCTGCGAATCTGAAAAATAGAATAACGCATAGTGATGTGTGCCTTCAGACAGCGAAGTCGCTTTATCGTGCAAACTCCAGTCGAGGCTGCCGTCAGGACCTAACTCAACTGCGATGAGCTTTGTATGGGAATATCCGAAAAGAACCGTTACTTCCAGGAACTCGGAGCCATACTTATAGCCTGTGTCCTGCTTGCTGAATTCATTTGCGATGCAGTGAACATAAGCGTCGCCGTCTCTCTGATAGATGGAGCCGTCAGCGTCGTTATATGTGTTTTCCATACCGGATGAATCGTATTGGATCGTGATTACCGGATAGTAGTCCCAATCGTGATAGTCACCATCGATTACGATCTCTGAACCGTCATTGTAAGGTGCGGGTGTAGGTGTCGGATCGTCGGGATCATCGGGATCATCGATAATGATGCCGCTTGCATCAGCAACGTCAGTAATGATGTCTCCGCCGAGATAGTATCCGAAATTGATCGTTGAAGAATACTGCGGAAGAAGGCTTGAAGGGATTGCGATCTCAGTGAGAGTAGGGGCTCCCCATACGGAATAATCACTGTTGAATGCAACTTCGATTCCGCCGTTTTCTACCGTATAAGTCTCGTTTGTCGTAACATCAGTTACTTCGATTATATTCCCTGCCGCACCGTTATCTCTTACGGTTACGACCAAAACATAACCAATATCTGTCTTGATGTTGAACTGACCGTGAGTGTTGTGTGTGTCGCTTGACCAGGAAGCTGAATTCTGCTGGACTTCGTCCATGTAGATGTAGATCCAGTCGCCGTCCCAGACCATTGCAACGTTATTTACGCGGCTGCTCTCACTTAAGCAGTCGTACTTGGTAACACTGTCCCAGTCACTGAAATCACCGTCGACAGTAATGCCAGAATAACCGTCAGCTTTTACAGATATTGCTATTGTTGAGACAACCAAGCCGGCGATTCCAAAACCGCCGATTGCTTTGACTATTTTATTAAATATTCCCTTATTCATAGTCGCCTCCAATTTAATGGCTGAATTATAACATGCCAAAATGTAAAATGTGGCAACTTTGTGAAGAAAATATTAAATTTTTTGGCAAATATACATTAAACGTGATTGAAGTTATCTATTGCATTGTTTAGTTTGGCAATACATTTTCTCTCGTACTCCCTTTCAACGGGTATGGAGACGGTATCGAGTCCTTCCAAAGCCTTCATTGAAAGTTCCCTCGCCTTAACCGGATCGCCAAAACAGTTAAGCTCATAGAATCCCCTGATCCTCATCGTATTCGGGTCCGTGTCCTTTTCGACATCATTAATTATCCTGTGATAGTATTCCTTCGCTGCAGAGGGTGTCGGGCGGTGATAAGAATAGTAGTAGATGAGGTTCATGTAAACGCCGATATCTGCCTTGCTCACCGCTGCGGCATTAAGTATCCTCTCAACATCATCGACTGCCTCAGGCATCCTGTCGTAAAAACCGCAGGCATCGATATACTGGAAATAGACAGGGAAATACATTTTACGTTCTGTTTCCCATACTTTTTTAAGGTTTAATTCCCTGACGGATTTGAGGTCCAGCTTTTCGTAAGGAACGCCTGATCTCAACAGAGATATTGCCCGCATCTGATAGCTGCCCAGAGAGTTTTTCGAGTAGATCTTGGTCATGGTCGATAAGACCAGAATGAGTCTTCCGACCGTAAACAGCAGGACCCAGAAACCCGTGAGGAATACCACAGATGCCGGGAAAGCATAGTAGATGGTAAACGACCGGATAATGCAGCCGGCGGAAATGCCAAGACCTGTGATGGTGGTCAGAAGACTGGTAGCCAGCATGTGCGACTTATCCTTTTGGATCATCTTATCACCGTCGATCTCAGGATGATTCTCTATATCAATGGCGGAAACTCCTGAGAAGGCAAGCTTGACCCTGTGTCCCCTGTATTCCCACTTGCCTGCACTGTTCCTGGAATATTTGAACCCGAACACTTCGATATCTGTCATTTTGGCGCAAAATGCCTTCGCCAAAGCCATCTGGTACAAAAGAAATATTCCTGATACCAGGATCAGACCGGCCAGTCCCATCAGCACATCCAGGATCGGATTTGAGATAAATTCATATATATAATGCAGATATTCCATGCAATCTCCTTGATAATTATCCAACAAGTCTAATTAGTTTAATTTCGCATATATGTTAGCATTTGCATATCGATCAGGAAACAACGGAAGGTGCGTCATGTCATCGGGCAAAAAATTCTGGACTTTAAGATACATCATCATCAATGCGACATACTTTGCCGTCTATAGCGGCATCCATGCTTATGCATCAGTTTTCCTTCTCGAAAAGGGTTTCTCCAACACACTTATCGGAATCACCCTTGCGCTCGCAAACATCCTGTCCGTCATCTTCCAGCCGATCGTGGCAGGTCTCATCGACAAACAGGGAAAGCTCACAAACCGCAACGTCTCAATGGCATCGACGGCGCTCCTTCTTATAGGTTCCGTACTTCTTCTGTTGATCAAGAACGGCATAGTGGTGATATTCATAATATTCGCTCTTATCTATATGGTTCAGATGGTCTATCAGCCTATCATCACCGCAATGTATTTCGAATATGAAGCAGCAGGATGCAACATCTACTACGGCCTTGCAAGGGGCCTCGGCTCATGCGGATTTGCGATCACATCGATCTTCACCGGCAAGGCGATCGGATGGTTCGGCGTCAACATCCTCATGATCCTGGACATTATTTTCCTGTCCATAGCTCTGGTTGTTTTATTCTTCTTCAAAAAGCCTGAAGTTAAGACTGCGCCCGCAGCGAAAACAGAGACAGCGCACAACAATCTCATAAGCTTCATCAGGACATATCCGTCCTTTATGCTGTTCGTGCTCGGTGCCGTGTGCTTCTTCTTTGCCCACAACGCGATCAACGACTACATGATCCAGGTCATCACCCCCTTGGGCGGAACCGAGACACAGATGGGTATCGCCGTCAGCTGCGCCGCATTCCTTGAACTCCCCACGATGGCCCTGATCAATAAGATAATGAAGAAGATCTCGGTAAAGAATCTCCTCCTTATCTCGGGCATCGCATTCTTCATCAAGCATCTCCTGATGCTCATTGCGCCCAACATGGCTGTCGTATATATCAGCCAGGCTTTCCAGATGTTTGCATATGCAGTCTTCATCCCCGCCGGTGCATACTTCGTCAACCGGACCATGGCACGCTTAGACCAGGTCAAAGGCCAGGCCTATATCAACTGCTCGATTACTTTGGGCGGTGTTTTCTCAAGCCTCGTCTGCGGCCGTCTTCTCGACATCAAGGGTGTTGATTTCATGCTGACCGTAAGCGTCATCGTTACAGGCATTGGCCTCGCTATTGCTTTCGTTGCTTTAAAGCTCTGGCGCGAAAAGCGTCAGGCATCCGTATCCTGATCACTCTGTGGCAATTCTGAGGAAAAGGCGCTCTTAATCTAAATTCAGTATTGAACAATATACAATACCGCGTTATACTCCCCTTAAGATAAGGTCGGAAACCTTAGGGAGAAGATTATATGAGCAACGATTGCAGTTTAAAATATCCATTACTCATGGTTCACGGAATGGGATTCCGCGACAGAAAGCATCTGTGCTATTGGGGCAGAGTTCCCAAGAGACTTGAATCTCTTGGTGCAGAAGTCTTCTTCGGACATCAGGATTCCGTAGGTTCCGTTGAGAGCAACGCAGACATTATCGCCAAAAGCTTGGACGAAATCTTAGCCAAGACAGGTGCCGAGAAGGTCAATATACTCGCGCATTCCAAAGGCGGACTTGAAGC
>CAJOJI010000107.1 GCA_905234715.1 uncultured Saccharofermentans sp. | reverse complement strand
CGAATTCATCAAACATTGACACCAGAATACTCTTCGTAACTTATGTCGGCATCTCCAAACGTGACACGGACTGGATCCGCGAACAGATCGAAACGCACATGCATTTCGATGAGATCTACTTCAAGCAGGCCTCCCCTGCCATCGCCGTTAACTCCGGCCCGGGCACATTCGGACTGCTGTATATGGAAAAATAAACCCAAGGGGCTGTCTCAAAATAGAGTCAGCCCTTTTCAATTTATGGATCCCTACTTGCCATGAGATGTCCCGTTTTAGTTATGGTAAAGTAATAAAGTTCAGCAATAAAATATCTCATAAAAATTTTTTCTCGAACCACCCAAGAAATCTTATCCGTTATTCGTCTAATAGATAGATGCGGATAGAAAGGAGACAAAATGATGACCGAAAAGGAACTCGAGCAGATCTATAACGAAGCGTATAAAGCAGTGTATTGGACGGCATTCGGATTGCTTAAGAATGAAGCAGATGCAGAAGATATAGTGCAGGATACTTTCGTTGCTTTGATCGAATCTTATGATTCCATCAAGGATAAGAGCAAGGTTGCATCCTGGCTTAAAAAGACTGCTGCCAATAAGTGTCTGGACCGCATAAAGCTTGCGAAGACCGACAATATGGACGAAGAGTTCTTTGACAGTGTTGAAGCTGTTCCGGAGGATTTTCTGCCTGATTCCATTATTGAATCAGAAGATGCAAGAAGGATCGTCATGGATATCATCAACAACAAATTATCTGATGATATAAGAAGAACACTTATCCTGTTCTACTTTGACGATATGAGCACAAAAGAGATCGCTGAAGCTCTCGGAATCCCTCAAGGCACAGTTTCATGGCGTCTGAATTTTGCCAAGAAAACAATCAAGAAGGAGGTCGAGAAGTATGAAGAAGATAACAAGACGAAGTTGTTCGGCATGGCAGCGCCGTTCCTGAGCCAGCTTTTCATGAAGGAAGCAGAGCAGGTGCCGTTCAAGGCAATGCCTGCAAAACTTATATCTCTGTCCGCATCAGCACAGGCTTCTAATGCAGGAGCCACAACAAAGATCGCTGTATCAGCAGCAAAGAAAGGAACAGGGATTATGATGAAGAAAGTATTGATTGGAAGTATTGCAGCAGTAGTAGCAGTTGGTGCAACAATTGGAATTGTTATCGGTGTTTTAAGCAGAAAGGCATACACTGAAAACAGACAGCAGGATACAACAATCGAGGAATACGAAGGAAATACACTTCCTGATGACTATGTGTTAAGTGCAGTAAATACTGAGCCTGAAGATTTTGATGAGACTGAAGAAACAGAAGAGACAAGGGCTCAGAATATTACCGAAGATTCTATTTTCATCACCATGGACGGCATGACATCGGATGAAGTGGTCGAAAACATCTGGAAGACCGCAAATGTAAATGTCGGACTGGAAAAAGGTGCATACGCTGAGCGTTTTATTCTGCCTGACGAAGACACAATACAGACAGTCGACAATAACATGTACTGGCAGTTCCATGACTGGTCAGACAGCAAGGCATATATAAGCCAGCTTGATATTATCGCTGCATACGATAAGGATACCCTGACGCTCAGTGGTTTTAACAGCACTTCAGGTGTTGCGGTAATGACTCATTTTGAGGACGAAGCATTTGCCAACGAAGTATTGGATAAGCTGGCCAAGAAGTACGAATCGATGGGTTATACCATCCTTTCTGATGAAGTACACGATGAGGTAATGGAAGGCTATCGAAGACTGGAGATTGAAGGTAATGGAATAACCTTTAATGTAGCTATTACACCTGTTATGGGATATTCAATCGAAGTTTTCGTACCGATTGTTGAAGAGTAAAACTGTTTTAGAATTAAGTTAACTGATTAAAGCAATCTGCATAAGCGGATTTGAATTAATAAGAGGATGCCCATGGGACATCCTCTTTGATTTAGTAGCTTAAGTTTTGTATTAGTAGTTCTCAGCGTTAACTTCGAAGTAAGACTGAGGATGAGCGCAAACGGGGCACATCTCGGGTGCCTTCTCGCCAACTACGATGTGACCGCAGTTTCTGCACTCCCAAACCTTAACTTCGCTCTTTGCGAATACTTCCTGAGCCTCAACATTCTTGAGGAGAGCTCTGTATCTTTCCTCGTGATGCTTCTCGATAGCGCCGACCATTCTGAACTTAGCTGCGAGTGCCGGGAAGCCCTCTGCTTCAGCAGTCTTAGCGAAATCTTCATACATGTCTGTCCACTCGTAGTTCTCGCCGTCAGCAGCTGCTGCGAGGTTCTCTGCTGTTGTGCCGATGCCCTCGAGCTCCTTGAACCACATCTTAGCGTGCTCCTTCTCGTTATCCGCTGTCTTGAGGAAGAGAGCTGCAATCTGCTCGTACCCTTCCTTCTTAGCCTTGGATGCGAAATAGGTGTACTTATTTCTTGCCTGGGACTCGCCTGCGAATGCAGCCTGAAGGTTCTTCTCTGTCTGTGTGCCTGCGTACTTGCTCATTTTTGATTCCTCCTGTGTATTGGTTGTTTTTGTTTCTTTCACTGATTCTTTGGCGGGTGTGTCGCCTGTGGGGATGAAATAACTGGCGTCATGCTTGCACCACGGGCAGATAAAATCCGAAGGTAATTCGTCGCCTTCGTAGATGTATCCGCAAACAGTGCAGATAAAGCCTTTCTTTGCCGGCGCTGAAGCATTGTCCTGGCCGGGTTTCTTCTTTATGTACTTCTGGTAGAACGCATAAGTGACTGAAGGATCGTCTGATAAGACTTCACCGTCAGTAACGTCTGCCAGGAACAGTGTGTGAGTGCCCAGGTCAGTCTCGCTTACCACCTTTGCCGAGATAAAAGCATTCGTCTCATTCGTGATGTATGCGATGCCGTTTGCAGCACGCTTGAAATCGATTGCTTCCATCTTGTCGATGTCTTTGCCGCTCTGGAATCCGAAGTGCTTGTAAGTCTCAAACTTCGAACCTTCGGTCAGGATCGAGACATTGAACTCGCCGGTCTTATGGATCATGTCGTGCGTGAAATTCAGCTTGTTGACCGCAACGCATATTCTGTTTGGTTCGGTCGTAACCTGCGATACCGTGTTAACGATACAGCCGTTATCCTTGGCGCCGTCTTTTGCCGTCAGAACAAAGAGTCCGTAAGTCAGGTTGTACATGGCTTTGCCGTTCATAGCTATCCCCCTTTCTTCTGATGAAAGTGCGCCCCTTGAAGCGCATAAACATATTATAGAGTAATCGGGTTGGTTTTTGGGTGAATAATAAATGAATTTTGACTGTCTTATCTCCGGGCATTAGTGTTTGCTTGCGGTTATATCAGAATGTTTTTATAATTGAGGCGATTATGTCTTTTCTTGATTATTTATTTTGTCTGTTTATCGAGCCGTTAAAGCTTCTTTTCGAAGTCGTGTTTTTCTATGCCTATAAATTTACCGGCAATGTCGGCATCTCGATAGTGGTCATAAGCCTTGTAATCAATATCCTCGTTTTGCCGCTCTATAAGCGCGCCGACAAGCTCGAAAAGGAACAGCTCGAGAAGAAAAAGAGCATGAAGCCCTGGGTGGACAAGATCAAGGCCGCATTCAAGGGAGACGAGCGCGTCATGATGCTCCAGGCGTATTACCGCGAGAACAACTACAAGACAACTGCAGTATTCAAGGAATCCGTATCACTCTTTTTGCAGATCCCGTTCTTCATGGCTGCATACAGTTTCCTTTCCGGATTAAAACTGCTTCAGGGCGTATCACTTGGACCCATATCAGATCTCGGTTCACCTGATGCGCTTATCACGATAGGTGCTTTGAGCATTAACGTGCTCCCCATCCTGATGACACTGATCAATATCGTTTCGGGATTCATCTATACGGAAAAGGGCATGATCAAGGACAAGATCAAGCTCATCCTGATTGCTTTGGTATTCCTCGTCTTGCTCTACAATTCACCGGCAGGACTTGTTTTCTACTGGACGCTTAACAACGTCTTCTCACTCGGCAAGAATATCGTTACGCACTTCCAGAAGCCGAAGCCGGAAGCAAAGCTCAAGAAAGGTTCCATGGCTTTGGATAAGAAGGGTTTTGCGATCGTTATGATCTCATGTGCGGTTCTTACAGTGCTTACAGGCATAATGATCCCCTCCGACGTTATCGCAGAGAACCCCACGGAGCTCATTAAGCCCTTCGGCGTTAATCCCTGCAACCCTGTTCTTTACATACTGAGCAGCGCTCTTACGGCAGCAGGAACCTTCATGATATGGACGCCGCTTTTCATCGTGCTCACCAAGAACAGATTCAGTAAGTATCTTGAAGGCATCATGCCGGGCATTGCCGTTACCGCTATCGTGAATTACGTTCTTTTCAACAAGAACTTCGGCTACCTATCTAAAAAGCTCATCTACGAATACAGAATGACATTCGGAGCAATGGATATCATCCTGAACCTTCTGGCAGATATAGCAATCATCGCTGTAGTCGCACTTCTTTTCTTAAAGCTCAAAAAGTATTCGAAACTGCTGATAAGCATCGGTCTTGCAGGCGTAATTGCCATCTCGAGTATCAATGTCTTTATGAGCCTTGCAATGACATCAGGCCACAATTACACATATAACAACACGGCAGATGAGATAGCCGTTCCGATGACTTCAACGGGAAAGAATGTCGTTGTGATAATGATGGACCGTATGATAAGCGGATATCTCCCTTATATCATGAACGAGCGTCCGGAACTCGTGGAACAATTCGACGGATTTACTTATTATCCCAACACCGTTTCCTTCGGCCACAGCACCAACAACGGAGCTCCTTCGCTTTTCGGCGGGTACGATTATACTCCGGCAAATCTCAACAAAAGAGCAGATGAACTTCTCGTAGACAAACACAATGAGGCGCTGAAGGTACTCCCTACGGTCTTCGCAGACAACGGCTGGAAAGTCACGGTCGGCGATGCGCCTTATGCAAACTACGAGTGGCTTTCAGATCTCAGCATTTACGATGACGATGACAGGATTAATGCTTATAACATGACAGGTGTTTTGTCGAATCCCACACTTATGGAGCTTGGTGAAGAATACGAACTCCGTCTTAACAGGAATCTCTTCTGTTACGGACTCATGAAAACTCTGCCCTATCTGCTTCAGCCTGTCGCTTATTCCGGCGGCAGCATATTTTGAACTGGGCAGCGACGGGCGTATTGTGGAAGCGGAGCTTCATATTTTGGCGCAGGCAGTTTTCAGTGCCCGTAAGGAAATGCGTTATCTGGCCGACGCCTACAGCAACACCAATCCGCT
>CAJOJI010000106.1:10463-15942 GCA_905234715.1 uncultured Saccharofermentans sp. | reverse complement strand
TTGATGTTGTCAAGGCTGAAGCTGTTATGGATCTTATCGATGCAATTGGCGAAGTCGAATTGACAGATGCCTGCATAGCAAAGATCAACGCAGCTATAGATGCTTATGATGCACTTACAGACAAGCAGCAAAGCTATGTTGAAAACGTGGATGATATGTATGCTGCAGAAGATAAATACTACAGCATGTTAAGAGAATCTGTTCAGAAGAAAGTGTTAGATAAGATAAATGCTCTTCCTGCTGCAGATAAACTCACCATAGCAAATTATTATGACGTTTACGATGCTGCATATGAATTCAATGAAATCTTAACAGAAAAAGAGCAGGCTGGTTTCGATACTACTGCTAAGAAAAAGCTTGATGAAGCAGTAAAAGCCATGTATTCATTGGCATTGGAAGCAGGCGAGGAATTGCTTTCAGATTATGGTGCTGATTTAGAAGAAGAAACGTACAATGAACTTAAGAAAGCAGTTGATGCAGCTGCTGCAATGGTTGAAGCTGGTAAGATGCCTTCTTATGATGAATTTATTGATTTGCTGTGGCCTGTTTTCTATACAAGTTTCGAGCTTTACGATATTTACAAAGTTATTGAAGGCGCTGACGCTGTATGGACTGCCGGCAGTACTGATTCAATCATAATCAGGATCCTTCAGGCCGGTATCAAGGATAAGGCTTTCGATAACACATTCTTTAGTTTCGAGTATGCCGGAAGCAAGATCTATATCGATGGCGAGCTTACAGACAGCAAGTTCATTACGGCAGAAGAGGGAAGTGTAATCATTACCATCATGCCTGAGTTCCTTAAGACATTGTCTACTGGTGAACACACAATTTCAGTATTGTTTGATAATGATGTAACGGTTACTTCCAAATTTACTATCAAGCCTGCTGCTTCTGTTCCTGCATCAGGTGAGTCCGTAAGCCATTATGTTATCCTCGGTATATCTGTAGTCCTTCTTGCAGGCGCTGTACTGACACTGAGAAAGCACATGGTTGACTCGGTTAAGTAATCCGGATTTTTACTGAAATTAAATAGAGGCTGTCTCTGATGGGACAGCCTCTGTTTGTTTTAAATGGTGCGCCTGACAGGACTTGAACCTGCACGATCTCTCACCAGAACCTAAATCTGGCGTGTCTGCCAATTTCACCACAGGCGCTTATCGGCGACCATTATAACACTTTGGTTACCAAATATCATAATGATAGTAAAAACGGAACTCTATGTTAATATTGACGGGTAAGTAATGGATACTTTCATTTTTGCTTAGGAGTTTGTTTGTGTCTGAGAAAAGAAAGCGCAGAGAGAACATAATAACGGCACTTCTCATTGCCGGAATGTGCATTGTCGTAGGCGGAACGATTATATTTGTCGTTAAGTATTCCCGAGGCGATGAGAATAAACTGTTATCTGCGGGCATGACGGAAGCATCATCTGTTTCACTTGAAAGCAGTGAAGAGACGGTTATTACTTCAGCATCTTCAGAGACAACTGCAGCTTCTTCATCTTCTGAAACTTCGGAAGAGACCACAGAAGAGACGACAACTGAAACCACTGAAGAGCCGACACCCACTCCCGAACCCGAGCCTGAGAAGCTTACGAGCATCAGGGGATATAAGGCAGGAACGGTCTTAGACCGCGATCAGATCGATACCGATAATCTTTCACAGTATTTCACTTCAGAGGAGATCGAAGAAGGCGACAGCGTCTATAACAGGATATACGGCCAGTCTTATGTCGATAATGACAACATAGATCTCAGTGATCTGAGATATCTCAAGATGCTTCATGTGAATTTTGACGGCGACTACCAGGTCGGTGAAATGATAGTAAATGAACTTGTCGTTTCAGACGTGCTGGACATTTTCGAGACGCTCTGTGCCGAAGGATATGAGATCTATTCCATGTATCTCATAGATGATTTCTGGTCCGGTGATCCCGATGATTCAGACTGGTATTCGATAGAAGCAAATAACACTTCCTGTTTCTGCTACAGAACTGCAACGGGTTCAGGCAATCTTTCCAAGCATGCATTGGGCAGGGCAATAGACATCAATCCACAGCAGAATCCTTATGTCACATACGATTCCGACGGAGATGCACATTATTCACATGACAATGCTTCCGATTATGTTTATGACAGAGGTGATTATGATCACATGATCACGACATCTGACAGAGCATATGAGCTTTTCATCAATTACGGCTGGACTTGGGGCGGCAGCTGGTCCAGTCCTAAGGATTACCAGCACTTTCAAATGTAAGTTCAAAGTGAAAAAGAATTGACTAACTGATTTTCACTTGATAATATTTTGGAATGATAATTCCTGACAGAAGAAAACAGATCCTGGATATTTTGCAAGAAGAGGGCGAGATCAATACGACCGTCCTTTCAACGCGTCTGGGCGTTACGGGAGCCACTATCAGAACCGATATCAGAGCTCTTGAAAGAGAAGGCGCTATCGTCAGATTCCACGGCGGAATCAAGCTTCCTCACAAGATGCCTTCATACAGCGGCGAGAACTATATGGTCAGAGCCGTTACCCACGTTGATCTGAAAAATGCCATTGGCGCTAAGGCTGCAACCCTTGTCGGAAGCGGCAATACCATTTTCATGGATGCGAGCTCGACGACCTTTCATATGATTCCGTATCTCAAGAAGGTTAAGGACGTTACCGTCATTACCAACGGTATCCATACGGCAATGGAACTCCAGAGAAACAGCAACTTCAAGTCGATCATTATCCTGGGCGGAATGTTAAGACCTCATTCAGGTGCAATCGAGGGACTTTCATCTAAAGAGATGATCGGAAGGCTTTCGGCTGAATTTTATTTCGTTTCCGGAAACGGTTTTTCCGCGGATGCCGGACTTTCAGGTGATAATTTCTTTGAACTTGAGCTTAAGAGGCTTTGTGCCGACAGGGCTAAGAAGATCGTTGCCCTGATCGATTCCACCAAGCTTGGTGCCGATTCGGCTTCTTCGTTCATTCCTGCCGACAGGATCGACTATCTCGTCACGGATTCCGGCGCATCTCCCGAGAGCGTTGCTTTGTGCCGTGCAAAGGGCATTGAAGTGCTTATTGCTGACGTCTGAGCAGTATTCGTTCGAAATTTCTATTTATTTTTCTTTTAATGTTATAATACTCGGATAAAGTCATTTTCTTTTTAATGAGGTAGGAAGATGCAGATAAATCCGATTATTTTGCCCAGCTGGCTCACAAGCAAGTGCGTATTCCAGCAGGGAGTAGAACTTAAGATAGAGGGTGTTGCCGCACCCAGTGCGACCGTTACACTCGAGATCGTCAAGGACCCGACTGACGGCAGAAAGGTCAGTAAACTCGATACCGATTACGGTGTCATCTTAAGCCGTGAGTCCACGACTTCCTCAAAGGGTAAGTTCAGTTTCACTATCCCGCCTTACAAGGCATCGGGAGACGCTTACACGTTTACGTTCAAGTGCCTTACCGACCAGACCACGCTTACGGATATCCGATGCGGTGACGTCTGGGTTTTCCTGGGCTCCGATTTCCTTTCGATCCCGATGAAGGAAGCAAATGCCACAAAGGCACCTTTGAAGCGCAAGGTAATGAATTACCTGAGATTCTTCTCGCCTGTAAGATCAGGTCTTGAGAAGGGTGAGGAAGTTTATCCCGCAGAAGACAAGAAATACTACAAGGAAGCTGAATGGATCAAGGTTACGGAGACTGCAAAGCTCTCTGAAGTATCTTCATCAGCTTTCGCTTTTGCATACAGATTGAGTGACCAGATCTCATATCCTGTCGGCGTAGTCGATCTTTCATATAACGATTCGACGATCCTTAACTGGATAGCACCTTTCGCGATGGACAGAGTTGAAGCACTCAAGGACGTAGTTTCCCAGATGGGTCTTTATCTCGATGAGGAAGGCTATAAGAAGCTTCTTAGCATCGACGAGAAAAAGAAGAAGGCCGTTGAGCTCAAGGAAGAGTACAAGGAGACGATCGAATCAGGCGATATCGATATCTCCATGCAGGATGAGATCAAGAGACTTGAAGGCCAGGATCCTGACGACATAAAGCCTCTCGACATCGATTTCCCTACGACAGGCGACAGCTCTCTTAACGAGGCTAAGGGCCACAAGGAGAATATCTCGTTTTCATCTGCAAGCCAGCTTGATTTCGGAATGGTGCCCGAGAAGAAGGATGACGGCAAACTCACCAAGGAAGATGAGAAGAAGTTCATCAAGCTCAAGTTCAGAATGTCCATCCTCTACAGGACAAAGCTCGTTCCTTTGAAGAATCTCGCAGTAAGAGGTTTCTGCTTCTCACCTGACAAGGGAGAGCTCCTTTTCGACAGATACGATCTTTTCCTCATGGGACTTCTTACGACACTTGCAGAAGTATTTGAACCGAAGGAAGTATATGACGAGACAGTCATGCCTTCGATCCTTTTCGTAACGATGCATCCTGATGACGTTGATTTCGATAATCCATACAGCGTTCTCGAATTCAATGAGAATTTCACTGCATTCACTAAGCTTTTGAGCATGCCTTCGGGAATCGTAAGCATGCATGACATGCTGCTTCCTGATAAGACGATAAGCTTTATCCTCGGCATGAGACTTGCAACCATCGCTTTGGGCACGCATTTCTCACCGAAGATGAGTAAGTCTTCACCTGAGCCGAATGATATCGAGATCGCAGGCAACAAGAGAATAATCAAGTTCAGCAACTTAGGTTCCGGACTTAATTTCAACGATGCATCAGGCGAGATTACGGGATTTGCAGTTGCAGGCGCTGACCGTATCTTCTATCCGGCACATGCAAAGAGCCTTTACGGAATGTGCGTAATGGTATGGAGAGACGATGTTGAGGAACCTCAGTCGATCACATACGGATTCACGCCTTTCCCGCACGATGCAACTCTCAAGAACGGTGAGGATCTCCCGATCCTTCCTTTCAGATTCGACAGGGATCCCGCATACTTTGCACCCGATTTAAGCTTCACACGCTGCGACTGTCTTGAGTTCGTCGGTAAGAGAACACCTGATTCTGATTTTGAGACACTCGAGATCTACAGAACGTTCAAGGGCAAGGGAATCATTTCACAGGACAATATCCACAAGCTTACGGGCAGTGCTTCATTGAGGATCCGTTATGAGACAGATAAGTCACTTTACGGATTTGAACCCTGCCTCGAATACGCTTCGCTTTTCGCGCCCATCGAGATCTACGGAAGATCAAGGATCCAGTTGTCGGTATTTAATCCCGACCAGAAGAAGAAAAAACTGATCGTCGAAGACTTCGGCGAAGCCGAGATCAAGCAGCAGCTCACATGGCAGACGATCACTCTCGAGTATTCTGAAGACGGTCCGATCAAGCTCGACAAGCTCAGGATCTTCATCGAAGACAAAGAACGCAACGGCGAGATCTATATCGACTCGATCAACTTTATCTAATAGAAAGGAACGGCAAATGGCAAACAAGCTTTTATCTGCTATTG
>CAJOJI010000106.1:3279-10399 GCA_905234715.1 uncultured Saccharofermentans sp. | reverse complement strand
GAGGAGAGCATGCATAATTCACACGAGCTGCTCTGTCTCCGCGAAGGTAAGATCGAGGCTGTGATCGGCGGCGAGACAATACAGCTCACAAAGGGTTCTGTGGTCGTCATCAGACCTCTCGTAAGACATAAGCTGATGATCAAGAGTGAGAAGGCCGATATGCTCAATCTCTACTTCGGATTCGTTCACGACACATCTGATCTTCGGCTGACAAAAGAGTCGGGCAGTGCTGCCTCAAATAAAGAAAATAAGAACAAGAATGCAGGACCCAGCGTCAATATTCCCGGTTCTCTTGCAAAGATTACTTTGGAGAGTTTTTTGAATTTTGCAGATCTCGGTATCACAGAAGACAACGAGATGATCAGACTTCCATTCTTTGTCATCAAGGGACACGAGAAAAAAGAGATCAACGAACTTGCAGAAAGAATAGTTACCGAGCACTCTGACAACCGCTATGCAAAAGACCTCATGGTCCACACTCTCACGGTAGAGCTCATGATTATCCTTTCGAGAGCATTGAGAAGCGAATGGGAAGAGAGTTTAAGCGTTAAGAACGGCAAGGCAAAAGAACTCGTTACCATCGCTAAGCAGTATATGGACGAGAACTTCGATCAGGGCATTACCGTATCGGAGGCAGCCACATACGTTTACTTGAGCCAGGGTTATTTCACCCGTGCTTTCAGGGATGAGACAGGAATAAGCCCGATGAACTATCTGATGAAGAAGAGGATCGAGAAAGCCTGCAAGCTTCTTCAGAACAATGAGATAAAGGTGTCTGCGATCTCTCTGCAGTCAGGCTTCTCATCACCCCAGAGATTTAATGTCGCATTCAGAAAACAGATGGGCATGACGCCGCTGGAATACAGGAAAAAGTATCTTTAAGATTGAAGGTGAAATAAATGTACGATTACGCAAACGACAATTCGATACCGGAGGAGAGCCGCCAGAACATGGATCTTCCCAGGATCGAAAATGCGGTAAGGGAGATCCTTGAGGCAATTGGCGAAGACCCTGACAGAGAAGGTCTTCAGGAGACTCCTCAAAGAGTTGCAAGAATGTATGCCGAAGTCTTTGCAGGACTTCACAGGGATATCAGCAAGGACATTAAGACATTCCACGGCGAAGGCAATGACGAGATGATCCTCATAGGCGACATTCCGTTCTATTCAATGTGTGAACATCACCTTCTGCCTTTCCACGGAAAAGCACATGTTGTTTATATCCCCAAGGACGAAAAGATCTTCGGCCTTTCTAAGGTTGCAAGGATCGTTGATACGCTTTCCAGAAAGCCACAGCTTCAGGAGAAGCTCACATCAGAGATCGCTGATGCGATCGAGAAGGCAGTCGATGCAAGATCGGTTTGCGTCGTCCTTGAAGCAGAGCATCTCTGCATGACGATGAGAGGCATCAGAAAGCCCGGTTCAAAGACTGTTACGTCTGCAATGCGCGGCGGATGCAGATCTGATATCAGAACAAGAAACGAAGCGCTCGCACTGATCAACAGACAGCGTTCCGTATAAAGGAGAATAGGGAAATGCAGGCAACAGACGGAAGATATTGCGGAATCTATAAGTGCGGCACCCGCCAGCTTGAGACAGGCAAGAAGACACTCATAATGGGCATTCTCAATCTTACTCCGGATTCTTTTTCCGACGGCGGAAGATACAACGATGTCGATGCCGCAGTAGACAGATGCGCTGTCATGATCCGTGAAGGCGCTGACTGCATCGATCTCGGCGCTGAAGCCACAGGTCCCAAATCAGTTCCGATCACATCCGAAGAAGAACTTGAGAGACTGCTTCCCGCTCTTGAAGCTATAAGAAGCAGATTCGATGTTCCGCTTTCTGTTGATACTTTTAAGTCTGAGACAGCTAAGGCAGCAATCACAGCAGGCTGCGACATCATTAACGACATCACGGGTTTCATGGGCGATCCCGAGATGGCCCAAGTCGTTGCAGATAACGGCGTAGGCGCGATCCTGATGTTCAACAAGAGGACCAACGGTGAGAATCCCATTGCTTATGAACCTGTCAGCAGACGTGCCGTAAGAGAGCTTACGGAGAGCGTTGAGATCGCTAAAAAGGCAGGCATTCCGGACAACAAGATAATGACGGATCCCGGCATCGGTTTCGGCACAAACAGAGCCGAAGATGCAGAGCTTACGGCAGCTATCCTGTCCATGGGTCTTATGGGTAAATATCCCGTTCTTTATGCAGCTTCAAGAAAGCGCTATGCAAGGGTTTTCGCAGGCGGCGATGCTGCAACAGAAGCAATGCTCGACAATGCTACGGCAGGCCTTTCCATGACGGCTGCTTCACTCGGCGCGGTGCCGCTTCAAGACAGATACTTGACGTGTTCGACACCTCGTTCTACGCGTTTGCTAACCTCTGAGTTTTCGAAAGGATAACAGGAATTGGATAAGATCACGCTCTCGAAAATGGAATTTGAAGGACATACCGGCTGTCTTGATTTCGAAAAGGCTGACGGCCAGAAGTTCATCGTCTCTTTGGATATTTTCCTGGACAGAATTAAGGGCTGCTACACGGATGAACTCTCCGACACCGTGGATTATGCAATGATCTACGAGGAAGTTAAGAAGGTGGTAACCGAAGATTCCGGCAATCTCATTGAGTGCCTTGCGCAGAAGGTTGCTGACTGTGTTCTTGCAGCCGACGGCAGGATCTTAAAAGTTATCGTAAATATCTCGAAGCCCGAAGCACCGGTAAAGGGCATTTTCGAGACCATGGCAGTCACGATCGAGAGAAGACGCAAGGAGTTTGTGATCCTCTCGCTCGGCAGCAATATGGGCGACAGGGAAGCCAATATCCTTGCAGCAGAAAAGGCTCTGACGGAATTAAGCGGAACGGAAGGTTTCAGGTATGCCTCGATCTATGAGACGGAACCCGTAGGACTTGAAGACCAGCCGTATTTCCTTAATACATGCGTAGGCTTTTATACAGATATAGATCCGTTTGAACTTTTGGACAAGATACACGTGATCGAGAACGACCTTTTGAGAAAGAGGGAAGTTCACTGGGGACCCAGGACGATAGATATCGACATCATATTCTACGGAGATGAAGTGATTATGAAGCCGGAACTTACCGTTCCTCATCCGAGATGGTTTATGAGGTCATTTGTCACGGTGCCGCTCAGGGAGATCAAAGATGTGGACGTTGAACACCCTGACGACAAGGAAGTGTCCCTATATCGGAAGCGCGGATAATTGAGTTATCAGTAGGCAAAGTTTATAATTAGGCACGTCATATAGAAGATATGGAGGAATTTATGTCAGAAAACAATTCGGGCGCAGTAAGTAACGAACAGAACAAGGAAAACAAGCGCCAGAGATTCGATCCGGCTAAGCAGGAGGGCGGCAGACCCAGATCCCGCAACCAGAATCACAGAAGAAGAAATAACGGCCCCAGACAGGGCGGTAATGACAATAAAAAGCGCGACAACGGCGAATTCCAGGCTGAAGGAAAGGGTCAGGGCCAGAACAACCAGAACCGTAATTCCGACAGACAGAATAACAACCGCAACAAGAACAACAAGTTCAAGCGCGAACAGAATCAGGGCGGAGAGAAGAAGCAGTTCGACAATCCGAACCCCAAGCCGAAGAACAAGCGCCCCAGAGAGTTTGGCGATGAAGTCGCAAAGAACGTCAAGAAGGTTGAGACCATTGACGACATCAGAAGTGATAACGCCAGAATAACCAAGGAAATCTATCTTGAGATCGCATCCCTCAAGAATATTAATCTCAACTGATCATGAAGGGCATATTCATTACTTTCGAAGGCATTGACGGGTGCGGTAAGAGCACGCAGTGCGAACTCCTCAAGAATTACCTTGAGGACAATAACAAGGACTATATTTTCGTTAGAGAACCCGGCGGAACGGTAATCGGCGAGCGCATCAGGGAGATCCTTCTTGATAAGAAGAACACCCAGATGGATCCCAGGACCGAATTGCTCTTATTTGAGGCTGCAAGAGCGCAGATCACTGAAGAGGTAATAAAGCCCGCTTTGGAAGATGGCAAGATCGTTCTCTGCGACAGATTCTTTGATTCATCTTCAGCATATCAGGGAATGGCCAGAAACATGGGTATGGACTTCGTTGCAGGCCTCAATATGGCGGCAACGGGAGGCCTCAAGCCTGACGTAACTTTCTTCTTTGACATCACTGTTGAAGAAGCTCTTGCAAGAAGAGGCAAGAGAGGCGAGGCATCCGACAGGATCGAGCTTGCCGGCATCAAGTTTCAGGAAGATGTAAGAAAAGGATATCTCGAACTTACAAAAGCATCTGACGGACGTATCGTAACGGTCGATGCGGCAAGAAGCGTGGAAGAGATTTTCGAAGATATAAAGGAAACATTGAAAGGTAAGATCTGATGGCTTTTTCCAACATCACAGGACAGAAGCAGATTAAGCTCAGACTCGCTGCAGAAGCGCAACGACGCGGCAGCGGTGCTTATATGCTCTCAGGTCCCGAAGGAATGGGAAAAAGACTTATTGCCGAAGAATTTGCAAAGGCTTTGATGTGCACCAATGCAGGTCCTGACGGAGCATGCGGTGATTGCCCGAACTGCAAGTATTTCGATAACTTCACGACACCTGACGTAACCAGAGTCTATGAACCGGTCGATACCAAGATGGTAAAGGTCGATTTCATTAAAGACAGCGTGGTTGCCGAGTCGTATCTGAAGCCCCAGTTCGCAAGGACAAAGACGTTTATAATCGACTTCGATTATCTGGGTGTGGAGAGCCAGAATGCTCTTCTCAAGTCATTGGAAGAACCAAAAAAAGACGTTGTGTTCATACTCACAAGTTCCAACACTGATACGGTCCTTGATACGGTAATGTCCAGAGTTACCGAGATCAAGCTCGAGCCCTACAGTGACGAGGAACTTGAGCAGATAGTTAAGGCTAATTGCCCCGACCTTGAAGATGCAAAAGTTAAGACAGCTGTGTATAACAGCGGAAGGATCCCCGGAAAGGCCATAAGCCTTGCCAAAGAGGATTCAGGCGTAAGCATAAGACACGAGATAAACAGCATCATGATCGCAATGCCCACGAGCACATATATCGACGTTCTCGAGGACTTCTGCGAGGTGCTCACAAATTTCAAGGACGATTCGAAGATAATCGCTTCTTCGATCCTTATGTTCCTTGATGATGCGGCAAGACTTATAAACTATCCCGACTGCCGCAAGATAAACAATGAGACTGACAGGGAGGCAATCGAGAATTTCGTTGCCTCGAATAAACATATAACAACACTTAAACTGGGAAGATGCAGTGAAGCGGTCAGCAAATTTATGAAGGCTCTGGATGTCAATTCCAATTTTGATGCCTCAGCATCCGCCATGCTTCTTCGCATACATGAGGAGCTTAAGAAATGAAGATCGTAAATTTAAGAACAAGAGATGCCGGCGTCACGCTGAGATACCGCTGTGACGGCTTATCGCTCGCCTTGGGTGATGCGGTAATGATCGACACCGAGAACTGCGAGGAGATCGCATTCGTCGCACAGGAGCCTTATGTCGAGGATACCAAAGACGACATTCCTTCCGTTAAGCGTATGGCAAGCGATAAGGAACTCGAAAAGTACTACGATATATGTGCAAAAGAGAAGGACGCCTTCTTCAAGTGCAAGGAACTCATCGCAGCACGCAATATCGAGATGAATCTTGTTGACTGCGAATATACATTCGACTTAAGAAAACTGACATTCTATTTCACCGCAGACGGCAGAGTAGACTTCAGAGAACTCGTAAAGGACCTTGCATATACATTCCGTACAAGGATCGAATTGAGACAGATTGGTTCAAGAGACCAGGCTAAGCTTGTCGGCGGCATCGGAATGTGCGGCAGAGAGCTTTGTTGCTGCAGCTTCCTCAATAAGTTCGCTCCGGTCAACTTAAAGCTTGCAAGATCTCAGGGCCTGTCCCTTAATCCCGGTAAGCTCAACGGTGCATGCGGAAGACTCATGTGCTGCCTCCAGTTTGAGAAGGAAGCATATGACGATGCCCACAGAAGACTTCCCGAACCCGGTTCACGCGTAAGGACACCGAGCGGTATGGGTCAGGTTACTGACGTTAATTATATTGAGGAAACACTGAGTGTTAAGTTCGTTTCGGAGAATGAGACTGAGATCGAGAAGTTCTCATGGGCCGATCTCGAAGATCTCAACAGGGATATGAGCAAGCGCAAGCCCTCTAACGATCAGGTATTCAAGGATTATCCCGACATGAACGGCGCATACGATGAAGGCGGAGACGAATAAGTCCAAAAGACCGTAAAAGTTGCAAAAAACATACGGTTCTTACCGACATATATCGGTAACTCATTTTACTACTTGTTGACTTTGCCTTTTTGTGAAATAATCAAGTCACTAAATGAATAGGAGGATAATTTACTATGGCATATGTAATTTCTGATGCATGCGTTTCTTGCGGAACATGCGCTGACGGTTGCCCCGTTGGAGCTATTTCCCAGGGTGATACACAGTACAACATCGACGCTGATGTTTGTGTTTCATGCGGTGCTTGCGAAGCTTCCTGCCCTACAGGCGCTATCGCTGAAGGCTGATAAACGTAAGTCATTAAACGATTTGCAATTAAGCAGGGTGCTCAATGAGCGCCCTGTTTTTATGTTTTTCGCATTGATAAGGAAAACCCTTTAAGTTAGTATAATTAATAAAATAGAATGCACTTGAGGGGGGAGGGATCATCAGTGTCCGGTAAAAAGCTGTCTACCAGGATCATTATGATGGTTGAGTGCATTCTGCTCATCTCCAGTATCCTCTTTTGTTCGGTTTCAATTTACAGATCCAGAGTCGGCATCCGCAAGGCTATCCAGCAGCGCATGCTCGATATCGCAAACTGTGCCGCAGGCTCTGTCAGCGGCGAAGTAATGAAAGGATTCACAGAAGATACCGTAGGCAGCGTTGCTTACAACAAGGTCTACGATACTCTTGCGGTTTTCAGAGATAATGTTGAGCTCGAATATGTTTACTGCATCAAGGAAGATAAACCCGGAGAGTTTATCTTCACGATGGATCTTGACCAGGTAAGCCCGGCAAGTTACGGCGACAGCGTTGAATATACCGAAGCTCTTGC
>CAJOJI010000106.1:0-3222 GCA_905234715.1 uncultured Saccharofermentans sp. | reverse complement strand
CGGTTTTCGATTCCGCAGGAAATGTTGTAGGTATTGTCGTTGTCGACTTCTCATCCGAGTGGTTTGACGGTCAACTTGCAGCACAGACAAGATCTACTGTAATCGGTTATGTGATTATCCTTTTGTTATCTCAATTGTTTGCAGCCGTTCTCGCGTTCCTTGTTGTAAAACCTTACGTAAAAGCACAGGGACAGCTCCTTGAGGAGAAGGTCCGTGCGGAAAGCGCAAGCAATGCAAAGAGTGACTTCCTTGCAAATATGTCCCACGAGATAAGAACTCCGATAAATGCCGTTCTCGGCATGAACGAGATGATCATAAGAGAGGACAGCAAGGCCATAGAGGCAGGCGAGGCCGATCCTGTGCTCGTTCAGGAAGCACTCGAGAACATAAGCGTATACGCAGGCGACGTAAAGAAGGCAGGACATAACCTTCTTGCCATCGTTAACGATATCCTTGATTTCTCCAAGATCGAAGCAGGAAGGCTTGATATCATTGAAGCGCCGTACCAGCTCAGCTCGCTTATTAACGACATCAATAACATGATCCTTTTCAAAGCGCAGGATAAGAGCCTGAAGTTCAATGTTGAGGTCGATCCTTCTATTCCCGATGAGCTTTCAGGTGATGAGGTGCGCGTACGCCAGATCCTGACTAATCTTCTGAACAATGCCGTCAAGTACACGGAGAAGGGTTCCGTAAGCCTTAAGATCCGCGGCAAGAAGCAGAACGATGCTCTGCTCTTAACCATCGTTGTTTGGGATACCGGAATCGGCATCAAGCCTGAAGACAAGGAACAGCTGTTTTCGAAGTTTGAACGTCTTGAGATGGAGCGCAACAGCACTGTCGAAGGAACAGGCTTAGGCCTTGCGATAACAAAGAATCTCATCGATCTTATGGGCGGAACGATTGAAGTTGAAAGTGAATACGGCAAGGGTTCAATCTTTACGGTCAACATTCCGCAGAAGATAGTATCCGACACTCCCATCGGTGATTTCCAGACACGCTTTAATGAGAATCTTCCGGGCACCAATCCTTACAGGGAATCTTTCCGTGCGCCTGAAGCCAACATACTGATCGTTGACGATACAAGGATCAACCTGACTGTTGCTGTAAATCTATTGAAGAATACGAAGATGAAGATAGATACCGCCACATCAGGCGCTGAAGCGATAACTATGGCTTCCAAGACCAGATACGATGTTATCTTCATGGACCAGAGAATGCCCGTAATGAGCGGTACAGAAGCATTCCATCAGATACGTGATACAGAGGACGGTGCAAGCAGGGATGTCCCTGTGATCTGTCTTACTGCAGATGCGGTAATCGGTGCCAAGGAACGCTATCTCTCGGAGGGGTTCTCTGATTATCTGACAAAGCCTATCGATAACTTCGCGCTTGAGAAACTGCTGTTGAAGTATCTTCCTGAAGACAAGGTTGAGCGCGTAACTGAAGAGGTGACGGATGCTGAAGAAGGCGGCAATTCTTCAGAAGAGTATTTCGCGCTCCTCCGTTCTGTCGGCATCGAGCCGAAGGCGGGACTTAAGTACTGTCAGGACGACGAGAACCTCTATAAGACTCTCCTTTCCGAGTATGCCTACGGTGAGATCGAAAAGGCCCACAATCTGCAGAAGAGTTATGAGTCACAAAACTGGCATGACTATTCGATCTATGTTCATTCACTCAAGAGTTCATCGAAGATGATTGGTGCATCTGCATTGTCCGCACGTGCGGCAAAACTTGAGGCTGCTGCCAACACATCTGACAGCGGAACTATCAATACGGAACACGATTCGATGATGGAGGAATACGAGGTAGTAACTGCTGTTATCCGCTCTGTGATCCCGAAGACGGCATCAGAATCGGATAGTGATGACATTAAGGAATTTTTGCCCGACGAAGAAATAATGGAATTCCTTCCGGGCGGAGATAATGAATAAACAGGGGACTAATTATGGCAAGCTGTGAGACATGTCAGTACGCATATGTTGATGAGGAGACGGGAGAGGCTGTCTGCGATCTTAATCTCGATGAAGATGAAGTCATAAGATTTTCGCAGCATCCGACAAAAGAATGTCCTTTTTACAAAGACGGTGACGAGTACAAGACTGTAAGACACCAGATGTAAACAGTCTTTTGAAAAGTAAAGGAGGGAGCTGATATTATGACGATGTTCATTTTGATCCTGTGTGGAATTCTTATGGGTGGCTCTGCAATTGCACTTCTCTGTATCGGCTTTCTTATCCTTACTAACAGGGTCAAGTCTACGAAGATCCTGGGTGCCGGTTACATAATCACTGCTTCTTCTATGGCAGCCGTGTTCATGTACAATTTCGCTTTATTAAAATTTGATGCATCGGAAGTAGTTAAATATGGAGATCCGGTCATGATCGGCACGTTGATCTGCGCATTCATAAGTTCGTTATGCGTCTGCATCTTCATTCACAAGAATTACGGAAAGAAGTTAATATATGTTCCTATTCTGCTTTTGCCGGTAGCAGCTGTTGCTGTTAGCGCTCTTTTATCGCTTCTGCTTAATATTCTGCTTCACAAGACGAGCCTTAACGGTTTTGAATATGCCATGTTGGTCAGCCTTGTAAGTGATGTGAGCAACTTTGCAAGCATTATGATTGCTGCGATCATTATCACCGTAGTCCTTTACAGGAACAGGAAAAAGGAGCAGGTCATTCCGAAGGCATGGATAGTAAAGACCGTTACTGTTATCTGGAACGCAATTGCCATACTTGCGATCAGCGTAACATACCTGTCGTTAATTGCAGCAACACGTTCGGGAAGCAATACGGCTGATTCCGATAATTCTGTTGTAGTCCTGACAATAATACAGTCTGTGGATTCTCTTGTATCACTTGTTGTTCCAATATATGTTCTCGTAAGGGTAAAGAAAGTATCCAGAGAAAGAAACAATACCCAGGTTGAATCCTTCAGTTCCAAATTACAGTAAAAAGCAGTATTGACAGCAAAATGTCTCCGTGTTAATTTATGGATGAATAAAAATTCATTCATAAAAGGGGTAGTTATGCCAAAGTCACAGGAACGCTGTCAGGAGATCAGGGAAGAGACAAAAAATCTCATAATCAAGAAGTCGATCCTTTATTTTGCAAGGAACGGTTTTGCAGGCACAAAGATAAGTGACCTGTCCAAACATATCGGTATCGCGCAGGGCACGATATATATCTATTTCAATTCAAAAGAAGACCTTTATGCGGA
>CAJOJI010000105.1 GCA_905234715.1 uncultured Saccharofermentans sp. | reverse complement strand
GCCGGTTCCAACTGCGACTCCTACCCCGGAGCCTACACCGACACCCAAGCCAAAGCCGTTGTATATTGAAATATTGTGCGGCGATGAGGTCATATTGACATACACTTGGGCTTCAGAGGCTGACTACACAACAGCTAAATACAATGAGCTTTGCGATCAGGCGGAAGCGATTGTAATCGAGAAGTATGGTGAGAAATATCTGCTGAATAATCCAATTCATTCCAGATAAAACAACGCAACAATTCAAACCCAATAAGACGTTCTCAACTCGAGGGCGTCTTTTTTATTTCAAAAATCATGAAGCGAGGTAAAGACGACAATGAGTATCAAAAACAAAATTGTATCGGGCGTTCTTGCTGCTTTCATGCTCATCAATCCCGTCGCTCCTTTTAGCACGGTTTTCGCTGATGAGATCAGTGAGCCTACGGAGACAGTAACGATTGAGACTGAGGCCTCAGAAACATCTGAGACCGAGGAGCAGGAAGAGACAGAACAGACGGAAGAGACTGTCGAAAGCGAAGTTGAGTATACAGTCGAGTCTGAAGAGACACAGCCCGAGGAAACGGAAATCGTCATCTCTGAAACATCTGAGACGACGGAAACAAGAGCTCCGCCTATGGAGACTGAAGAAACAGAAGTAACTGAGACAACTCCTTCCGAGACTATAGAAACAGAACCGGAAGAAACTGAAAACGAGACAGTTATCGTGGAAGCTTCTGACAATGAGGAAATGCTCAGGCTTATTGCTGACATGCCTTACGGCTACAGACTGATCGTAAGGGCACCTGTTGATCTGACAGACGTAAATGTCTACCTTGGCGTTTATTTCGACGGATCCTATGTTCTCAGTTTTGTGAGCCAGTTTGACTACGATGCTGCAGTTTCTTATTTTGAGAGCGAAGGCATTAAGTACTGCGAAGACGGCGAGTTTGGTATCTGTGGAGGCTTTGGGTTAATCAATAATGCCCAGATCAATCCTGATGCCACAACAAAGATTGCCATTATCGACACCGGATCTGATATAGCCAATGAAGCAGTATCCGTTATATCAGACGATGCTTCAGATGCTAACGGTCATGGTACGGCAATGGCATCTTATGTTCTTGAGAACACAGACGATGCTTATATCATCTCAGTCAAGGCATTTGGCAGTGACGGTAAGGGTGATGTATCTGATGTTTATGCTGCTGTTCAGTATGCAATTAACAGTGATGTAGACGTCATCCTCATGGCCTTCTCCTTGAGAGATAGCGGCAACTACGATGCATTCAAAGCTCTCGTTGCTGAGGCTGAGGCAAGCGGCATCACTATAATCGCTGCTGCCGGTAACAAGAATGCTGATGCATCCGGGTATATTCCTGCAAACATCAATGGTGTACTTACTATCGGCGCCGTTGATGCTGACGGATATAAGCTCTCTACTTCCAACTACGGAGATGCAGTTGAGTATTACGTTAATGCTGAATCGACATCTCAGGCAGCTGCTGTTTTTGCCGGCAAGTTTATCGCTGGAAACACCGGTGACATCGCAACTTCCTACGAGACTGAGTCTGGAGAGTATGGTACGGGAGCTGAGACTCTTGATCCTGATATGCTTTCAGATGATGCCGTCTTCGTCGTTGACGAGATCACTGTTAGGAAGCCTTCTACAATTCATGCTTCCGGTGCTCTGAAGACAGCTCTCAACAATGCAGGCTGGGTAACTGTAACGGGCGTTTATACGGTAGATGGAGTTAAAGCACTCTGCATCACCCCTAAGTTCGACGATCCTGTAAGCAGCGGTTCTTACTATAAGAATCCTTTCACTGGCAAGATCACAGCTTCAGCTGACAGTTACGGAGTTCTGGATGACCTCAGAACTCTTACCTATGGTCAGGTCGCATACGGCTTGATCTGTGCAGCAAACGATTATGGCTGGTCCGGAAATGAGTATTTCATGGTGCACCTCATGAGCGGCTACCTCTTCGGCACTAAGTTCAACAGTGCTTATGCAACTGCTGACAAGAAAGCTCAGGGCGAGCCTTTCAGGGATGCCATTAAGAATTCAACTGTAAGAGCTATGGCTGTAGAAGTTGCAGCCAAGGTTTACGGATATGCAGTAGGCGCACCTGCCAACACCGATTACAAGATCTACTTCAACCCTAATGTCGGAGCACATGGTTCTGATGGTTACAGCCAGGCAGTTCTTACTGCAGATATCCAGCCTCCGTCAAAGATCACGGTAGTCAAGACTCCTGCAAACGCTTCTGCTGTAGCAAATAACAATTGCTATAGCCTTGAGGGTACGACATATGGCCTCTATACAAGTGACGGCACTCTTGTCCACACCTTCACGATCAACGCATCAGGCACAACAGAAACATACACTGTATCGGATAGAAACAAGTCCTATTACGTTCAGGAGATTTCTGCAGGTAAGGGTTTCATGCTCGATACTGAAAAGTATTCCGTAGATTTTTCAAAGGCAGTAAATGGTCTTGTTACGATCTCGGTTTCTGACGAGCCTGTATTCGACCCTATATCCTGGAATATCAGGAAGGTCGATCCTGAGAACTGGAATATCGTTCCGGGCGTAAGATCTTTCTCCGGCGCAGTATTCAGGGTCTACTACTATGACAGAACAGACATTATGTCTGCTGCTGATGGTCTTGCTCTTAAGGAGTCAGATGCTTTAGCAGTAGCCGAATTCACGATCGATTCCAATGGAAACAGCTTCAGAGTCGATGTTCCCGGTTTAAAGGCAAATGCAGTTTCCGGCGCTCAGGGCGATTACTGGAGAAACTACACCGGCACAAGTAAACAGGCGCCTCTTGGCACTTACAGGTTATAACCTTCCTAATGACAATGCTAATCAGGGCATTGTTTTCAGTGTTTATCAGAGTGACAACGGCAAGGCTGATGTAAAAGCTTACTTTGGTACTGTAACCGGCAGTTCCGCTTTCGGGTACCTTGACGGTAACTATGTCGTTAATGAACCTTCACAGTACGGCTGGGCAAGACTTATCAAGAGAGCCGAGAACACAGGAACACCCGTAAATGGTTCTTTCGAGACATCTTTTGCTGGAACAACCTATGGCATTTATGCTGACACAAACGGCAATGGTGTCTACAATGACGGCGAACCTCTTATGGCAACAGTTGTATTCGATGCTGATGGTCATATGGAGTCGGTAACCTATGCTGACGGATTTACTCCTAAGTTCGGTTTCCAGAAGTCTAATGACAGATTTGAGCTTCCTTCCGGCAATTATGTTGCAATAGAGCTTAAAGCTGCTAAGGGATACTACCTTAACAATGAGAGCCTTCCTTTCACAGTAGAGGATGACTCAACTAAGGTCGCTGAGGTTATAGCTTCAGATCCTCATGCTTATGTTCGTGTAACCTTTACCCTTGATAAGGAAAGCGTACTCGGCAACAGCGTTTCAGGTGCTGTATTCACGGTTTATGCAGACCCTAAGTGCACAAAGGCAATCGGAACTCTCACTGATGATGGTGACGGACACTACGTCTTTTCAGCGGATGACGGTATCCTCATTGCCCCTAACAGTGCTCTTCAGGGAGCTGATGGAGTATGGGCTTATGTTTTCGATACGTATCTTTACGTAAAGGAGACCAAAGGTCCTAACTGTATTATCCTTAACGGCTCTAAGCAGGAACTTACTTCTGAAGACAGCAATGCCGTTAGAGATACAAGCACTTATACGGTTCACATCAATCTTTCGGGAATCACTCAGAACAATCAGACAGGAACTCTTTCCTATAAGATAACTTCTGATGCAATTGCCGACGAATACGGTTCAAAGTTCAGTGTTTACGATGGTTTGAACGGTTACAAGACGAATCCTATAAGGATTGCCAATAACCTGACAGGAAACTTCTCAGAGACTAATGCTCTTTCTCTGGTAAAGAGGACAGAGACTCCTGACAACTTCGATATCACCGGCACAGTCTTCTCACTTTACGATGGCAGCATTCTGATTGCTACCTACAAGTACGAGAACGGTAAGTGGCAGTGGTTCGACAGAGACGGAAATGCAGTCTCCGGTACCTATTGGGAAGCGCTTGCGTTTGACACTACCTACACGGTATATGAGGACTTTGATCCCGGTTACTTTGAGGCCGATAGCGATGCAAAGATCCCTTATCAGGTCGTAAATGTTACTGAAGGCTGGGTCAAGGTCTCTGAGAGCAGATGGTCTTACACCTTCACGACACCTTCTTTCCACGATATGCCCGAAGCATTTGACTTCGGTGCGACCAACAACAAGCTCTACGGCAATGTCGAGATCAACAAGGTTTGGTCACAGGAAAGAACTAAGGATGAGGATCTTTCAGGTTATGTATTCATCTTTGAGTATGGCGGAACCGGCAAGGAACCTTCTTGGACCGGTATTACCATTACAAGAGTTACAGACGCTGACGGCAATATAGTTCTCAACGCTATCCCGATCGGATGGTACCGTGTTCGCGAGAACAACGAAGGTAACAGATGCGAATGGTCTTCAGATACGAAGATCATGGTTGGTGATGACGGAAATGAGTATGCTGTTTTCAATCTGGAAGACAAGCAGACAATCGAGTATGACGTTATAAACATCATCAGAGTAAACATCAAGGTAAACAAGATCGATCTTTGGACTGGTGAGGTTATCTCCGATTATGAAGGAGATCCTGTAAGATTCAATCTTTACAGGGATGCCAATAACGACGGTATTCTCCAGGATGAAGAGAGACTTCACAACTACACAATCGCTCCTGATGCAGACAAGGACGGCAAGGTAACCTTCACTAACATCGGAGTAGGAAACTACTTCATCGTTGAGCAGGTAGCTCCTTTTGGATTCTATCTGGAATCCGAGCCTTTCTATGTTCAGGTTAAGGATGCAAAGGATGTTGAGGTCAACGTTCCCGATACTCCTTATACGGCTTCCGTTACGATCCACAAGTTGGATTGTAAGACGTTAGGCGTCCTTGAGGGTGCTGAGTTCACCGTATATGAGGACGTTAACGGCAACGGTGTTTGGGATGAAGCAGACACGATTGCAAAAGTTTATGATGAAGCATCCGGCCTGATGGTTAATTGCACTGTCACCTGGGACGCTAAGACAAAGACTTATGTAACTGACGGCCTTAGAGCCGGGAAGTATATCATCGTCGAGACAAAGCTCCCTGACGGATACTTCTACTGTGATAAGGACGGTAATGCTACCGAGAAGCCCAATGAGGTAGCTGTCGAGATCAAAAACAAGGATACTCAGGCGGCTGATTTCGTAGTAGATACCTATGAGGTAACTGTCTACAACACTAAGCCTGAAATCAAGACAACGGCAACTGATGCCAATACCGGAACAAGCGTAATGACATACTCTGAAACGGTTACGATCGCTGATGAGGTTTATTACGAAGGACTTATTCCCGGCAAGATCTATGTTGTTGAAGGAACACTTATGGACAAGGCTACAGGTCTTCCTTATGTTGGTCCCAAGGGTGAAACCTATACAAGCAGCACGATCTTCAAGCCGGAGTTCTCCACAGGCACAACTCTCGTAGTCTTTGAGAATGTAGCTGTTCCTTACACAGTTGATTCTCTTGTCGTGTTCGAGGATCTTTACAACGAGGATAAGACCGTAAAGCTTGCAGTCCACGCTGATATAAGCGATGAGAATCAGACAGTTCACAGACCCAAAGCCTCAACGACTGCCACGATCGGCGGCGAAAAAGCCATCTATCTTGGTTCAACTGAGGTAAGAAATATAACCATTACGGATACCATTTCTTATTCCGGTCTTGAGGTTGGCAAGGTCTACAGAGCTGAAGCAACGCTTCATAAGGCTGACGGAACTCAGATCCTTGCAAACGGCAATCCTCTTGTGGTTGTTCTCGAATTTACGCCTGAAACAACTGATGGAAGTGTTGATGTGAAGATCACATTCTCTTCCGAAGGCCTTTCTGAAGGCGACAAGATCGTTGTTTTCGAAAAGATCTACGACGTAGCTGAGGATGGTGAGGATCAGGATGAGGATATTCTCATTGCCGTTCACGAAGACTTAAGTGATGAGGGACAGACTGTAACGATTCACTTCAGACCTTCAACCGGTGAGATAATGCCTACTTACACAAAGATCGCTGCTGCACTCCTGGCTCTGTCAGTATTTACAGCATCCATCTTTATCAGGAAGAGAAAGAAGCATGCCCTCCAGTAATAACTTCTTTCTATGGCTCTGGCCCCCTTGGGATAAACCCTTGGGGGCTTTTCCTATACCAGGGAGGTATTTATGAATGACAAACTGCGGATCGTACTGAAGACGTTGGCTGTCGTCCTCTTTTTAGTAAGCATAGCAATTATCGGTATAACCGCTCTTAAGAACCACAGGCGTAAGGATATTTCTAAGGACGCGATAAAGGTAGTAGAGAGCGCAATTGATGAAGGTGGCGATGAAAAGATCACTTTCGAGGTGCCGGTATCAGACTTCTATAAAGTCGACGGAGAATGGGGTGAAGATGATTCTTCATTGCAGGATCTTCTCCGTGAAATGACTGATCTGTCTTCTCAGCACGAGACATTAACACTTATCGGGATACTTGAGATCCCTTGTATCGATGTAAAGGAACCTATATGGGATTCCTGCTCTTCTACGGCCCTGAGATTCGGCGTCGGAAGATTCCCTCAGACTGCTCAAATCGGAGAAGATGCCAACTGCACTATCTTCGGACACAGGATGAGGCAGAGCCAGACGATATTCTGGCAGCTTCAAACACTCGAAAAGCATATCGGCGAAGAGGTTATCGTAACTACAACTGACGGAATCAGGCACCAATATACGATATCCGACACAGTTTATGTCAAAGATGCAGCAATCGATCCGTACTTGAGTGCGGATCTTTTTGATTCAGAGCATCTTTGCCTTGCGACGTGCGGCTACGGTACCGATCCCTACAACAGCAAAATCTACAGGTCAAAGAACACGGAATTCATCGTGATCTGCGTGCCTGAGAATCCACAGGAGGAAAACCATGAATAAAGAACAGAAACTCTACGATTATCTTGAAAAGCATCATATAGGTCGTGATAAGGCAGTTCACAGCAAGAAACTCGAAAAGAAGTTCGATATCTGCCCCAGAACAGTCAGGACTTATATCAACAATCTGAGAAAGTCCGGATATCCAGTTTGTAGCGACGATAAAGGATACTGGATTGCTAAAGATCCCAAGGAAGCAATCAAGAGTGCCAAACGTTGGGGTGACTTTGCAACTGAGGTCAACAACGCTAGGACCGGACTTGCAGTAGCGGCAATTCAGATGAGAACTGTTACGAAGATTACAGAAATCACAGTAAAAGTTGGATAAGTTCCTTTCTTTAGAACCTGCTCTCCAGTTATGCGGAGATGCAGGTTTTTACATGCCCTTCGGGGCAAATAAATTTCAAGGAGGTATCTGACATGGGATCAGATAACAACATCAAGCCGAAGGCTGAGTTTCTTAAAAACGAAGACTGCGGCGGAAGACTTTACGCTTATTCGGCAGCATTAAGCGGAAAAGACAGAGGGGCTTTAGTTTCTACTGGAACTAGGGTCAAGGGCGGCACCGGCATCTCCGGGTTAATGAATGAGCTTGAAAAGACAAAGCTCGATGCGTGAGAAAGGAAGGTAAAAGAACATGGATTTTAACGAATTCAAGAACACACTGATGGATCTTGTATCCAAGGAAGTTGAAGACAGAGGTATTGAGAATATCTCTATGAAGCTCGCTACAATCGATTCCCCTGATGGACAGACTGAAAGACTCCAGGTATCTGTTGGTGATTCAAAGATGTCTATGGCTTTCAGACTCCAGGAGATCTATAAGAACGTTGAAGATGGTGAGGACATTGATCATGCGGTCTATAAGATCGTTAACACCATCGAGTCAAGCATCTCAGTGATCAAGGAGAAGGAACAGGATGTAAAGAACTTCATTTCGGATTATGACCAGGTAAAGGATCACACTTACCTGAGAATGATTCCGGGTGATTCTCCGATCCTTAAGGACACTCCTCACAGGATGGTCGAGGATATGGCACTTGTTGTTAATGTTCATCTCGACAGCTTCTCTGACGAGAACGGCAGATCCTGCGTGGTTGTTTCCAAACCGCTTATGGAGATGTACGGAATTGATGAAGCTCAGCTCTTTGCTGATGCTGAGAAGAACTCACTTGAGAATGAGCCTATGGTATTTACTCCACTTGGCGACATGATCAAGAGCCTGATTGAGAGTGAGTCGCTTCCTACTCCTGAGGAAGCTGGTATTGTCACCTATATTGCTACGAATAAGAGTGGCTTTCAGGGTGCTGCT
>CAJOJI010000104.1 GCA_905234715.1 uncultured Saccharofermentans sp. | reverse complement strand
GTAAGGGAATTGAACCCTCATTGCCTGCTTGGAAGGAAGGCGTGCTACCGTTACACCAACGAAGCATATTTGGGAGGAGGTAAGAGTATCGATCTCTTGCTTGCAGTGCCACAAACTGCCGTGCTGCCATTACACTAACGACCTCATATTTCGCAGCCAGCTGCCGGGGAATCCTCAAGGGTACGGCATTTAATCAGCTCCCGACCTCTGAACTGACTGCATTTGGTTGCGGAGCCGAGAGTTGAACTCGAAAGGTCAGGCTTATGAGGCCTGCGTGGTTTCCGTACCTCTCCGCAATATTGGCACCAAGACAAGGACTCGAACCCTGATCGTGCGGTTTTGGAGACCGCTGTTTTACCAATTAAACTATCCTGATGTGTTGGAGCAAGCAACGGGATTTGAACCCGTGTATCCGACTTGGCAAGCCGGTGTAATTGCCGCTATACGATGCCTGCATATAAGGTTTAGGTCAGCTTTTCCCCGGCGAAGGATTCGAACCTCCGATACACTCCGTTTCCGGCTTATCCACCGTGGCCGGGCTACTCGCTGACCGTGCCTTTGGTACCCAGAGCGGGGATCGAACCCACGACTTCCTGTTTGTAGGACAGGCACTCTCCCAAGCTGAGTTATCCGGGTATGGTACGCTTCTTTTGTCAGGAGAAGTTTTGAAGAACCCTGGTGGACCACACGGGGATCGAACCCGCCATCTCAAGTTTGCAAAACTCACGTCACCCCATTGCGACTTCTGGCCCATATCTTGCCTGTGCTGTGTTCCTGTCGCTCAGACCTTAACCGTATAAGAATTCTTCTACGGACGCATTACAGGCCTTGTCTGAGCCTTTTTAGTGGAGCTTCCCGTGAGAATCGAACTCACTCATTCCTGCTTACAAGGCAGGCGCAGTCCCATTGTGCCAGAGAAGCATTTGGTGCGGGGAGCAGGATTCCATACCTGCGCAGTCCGGGACGCAAGGTGCACACCGTCCTTTGGACACCGGGTTACGCGCCGGCCCCTTTGGGTGACTTGGGTATCCCCAGCTGGTGTCTGATCCGGGGCTCGAACCCGGGAAAGACTGATTTTGAGTCAGCCATGTCTGCCATCTGCATCAACCAGACATATAGATCAGATGAAACAGTCGCGATTCTGCTCTTCGGCTAATTGTTTTCATGTACCGAAATCTCAGTACCTACTTCCTTTTGCCTATCATCTGTGTTGGCACTCGCACGAAGACTCGAACTCCGATACGCGGTTTAGAAGACCGCTGCACTGTCCGGTTGTGCTATGCGAGTGTATTTGGTGCGCCAGCCCGGATTCGAACCGGGAGTGACACGGGGCTTAAACCCGCCGTATATGCCGTTCTACTACAAGCGCGTTTGGTACCTCCGGTGGGAGTCGAACCCACAAAAGACCTGGATCCTTAGTCCAGCGCATACGCCAGTTCTGCTACGAAGGTATGTTGGTATCCCTGAGAGGACTCGAACCTCCAACTTTACGGATCTGAACCGTCTGCGTCTGCCTTATTCCGCCACAAGGATATGTTAGGACCGCGTGTTCTCCGTTACACTAATCAAGGGCGCCTTCCTGAGTCGAACAGGTCTTCGGTCTGGTGACGCTTCAGGGAGTTGAACCCTGCTTCACGGGTTGAGAACCCGTTTTCCTGGCCGATAGAAGAAAGCGCCATTTGGTACCCTCAGAGGGATTCGAACCCTCGCCTGTGGAGTGAAGTTCCACCGTCTTGGCCAACTTGACTATGAGGACATTTATTGGTCGGAGTAGAAGGAGTCGAACCCTCGCCACGTGGTCCCAGGCCACGGATACTACCGTTATACGACACCCCGATAGGTTAAGTCCTTGTCTGTCCGGAATCCAACCGGAGCCCTGACAGATGCTTGCGTTTACACCACAGACAAAGACTTTCTGGCGACTCTGACCGGACTCGAACCGGCGATCTCCTGCGTGACGGGCAGGCGGATTAGCGCTACTTTCCCACAGAGCCGTATAAATTGGAGGGGAGCAGAGGATTTGCACCTCATTCTGCGTTATTGACCAAGTAACACACTGTGCTAACCCCGTCTGTATCCTTGATGGTCTCATCAAGTCCGTTTCGGTCTTGGAACTCCCCTTGGTGGGCATGACAGGCAACGATCCTGCAACTCCCGGTTTAAGAGACCGGTACTCTGCCGATTGAGTTACATACCCATTTTGGTGGACCCCGCGAGATTCGAACTCACATTACGCAGATTAAAAGTCTGGAGTGCTACCGTTGCACCAGAGATCCATGTCAGGCACTTGATGGTGGGGAGTGTTGGTGTCGGACCAACCTGTACCCAGGGCTTCAACCTGGAGCTTTCACCGGATCAGCTAACTCTCCATAAGGAGGGACAAAGGAAGTGCCTGGTTTCCTTTTGCCCCTTTGTAAGAGGCTTTGTAAGGAGTGCCTGTTTCCTTACAGAACTTCTTTATTGGCACCCTCGACAGGAGTTGAACCTGTATTATCTGATTAACAGTCAGCTATCCTACCTTTGAATGACAAGGGTGTATTGAGATTAAATTGTCAAGGTGCGTGAGAACAAAATAAAAGGATCGCCTCGGTTTGTTCTCTTCCGGGACGATCCTCAATTAGCATTAACTCTTGTTGTGCCTAACAAAAACTAATCACTTCATTGTGATCGTCCCCCATGTCCTGTATCTTTGCCTTCAATGGCATAGTTCTCACTATGTAAGCGTGCCGGGAACAAGGAACATACTGAATATGACGCCTTCTCAGCGACTATTCTCTGCCAATTCAGTTGTGTAAACATAAACTTCATAGAATGTTTCCTTGTCCTTTCGTTAAAGTCATAAAAAAAGAAGTGCCGTCTATCTGAATACAGTTATCTGCTGCACCAGATAAAGGACAGGCACTTCCTTCATCAATGTCATTATACTCTCATTTGCAACGAATTGCAATAGAAAAACGAAAATTTGTTTGCTTTTTATTACTTGAATTATAATGCTGTCAACAAAGCCTCTTTATCATTCTCGGCCTTATGCTCTTCGTATTCTTTTACCATTTCCAGCACCTTAGAGCAAATTGCATCGTAATCCGCAACGTTACCAAGACCATTCAATTTCAATCTCAGTAGAGGTATTCCTATTTGCTCAAATACCATGTCTTTATATTCATCGAGAACTTTCTGCTCTGATTCATCATGCGAAGGCCCGTCACATTCAATACCGCAAACAGGCTTAACATTATCTTTATCAAAGACCAGCAGATCACAGTGCATCATTGACAGTCTCTTCTTTACAACCAAGGAACGAATATGACTCAGATCCACTAACTCGTTTAGATGACAGTGCGGAACAACTAAATACTCGCTTTTCACAGTTCTTGCAACAACGGAATAAAGTTCTTTTTCCGCAAAACTATCCAATACATTAGTCTTACGCTTAATCTTACCGAGTTCTTCGCTGTTTATTTCACAACAAAGCTGTAATTCTTCTATGTCAATGAACGAAGCAGGACTTTCCTTCCTCTTCCTACTCTGAATATAGTCAACATAATTAAAGGGATAATTAAACCAGTTGGGGTGTTCCTGATAATGAAGCGGACGGATATTGTAAAGCCGTTTAGTGTTATCCACCAAATAAAACCCTTTGTCACGGTTTCTCTCAAACATACGCCTGCCAAAACGCCTCTTGGTCTTATCCTGTTGGTCTAAACTGTTCCCGCCCAAGCAAACATAGTAATTACAGTTCTCGATAATATTCTCTGACTGATTTCCATAGACAGCCTGAAGCTGATTTTCGTTTTGCACCATCAAGACAACGGAAATATTCCTTGACCTCATATTAGACATCAGATTACTAAAATCAGGTATCTGTCCAAGCGCAGTAAAATCATCAAGGAAAAACCGTACCGGGAACGGCAGTCTTCCAAGCGGACTGCGATCAGCGTGTTCACAAAGCAATTCAAACAACTGCTTATATAACATACAAGCAATAAAGTTTTTGTTGGACAGAATATCATCACATACAACAAACAAAGACGGTATCTCGGCTGTCTTTCTTTCCGCAAAGTCCTCCAAATGCAGTTCATCGTACAACATCATCTCGGACACCGCCGGTTCTGCTAAAGGTGCTACGCAGGAGTAGGTAACACTGATAATATTATCAAGTGTTCTTTCGCTTGCTGCTAACATACATCCCGCTTGTGCCATCAAAAACAAATCATCAGAGTGCAAGCGAAACATCTCTTTAAGATAACAATTTCTTCCTACTAAGCCTTCACTACTTAGCTTTAACAAAGTTCTGTTCTTCTTTAGAACCGTATTTCCAGAGGAAGTAAATCAACGCAGTGATAAGCTGACTGCTCGTATTATCCCAAAAAGCATCAACACTACTGGTTTTGTTACCATCGCAATCGTGTAATGCGATTATTCTTCCCAAAACCACGCAGTCATTTTCATTTCTGATATAACGGAAAGGATTGTAATGGAATGAGCAGGACGGATCCTTGAGATTCAGTATCCTAATATTATAACCATCGTCAGATGTACCAGGCATTTGCAACAGTCCTCCAACCGTATTGACAATCTGGCCCTTTGCATCTGCTACGATATAGGACGCATTACGCTGTAACAGATTAGGTTCGACGATACACGAAGTCTTACCTTTTCCGCTCATTCCAACCACGAAGACGTTATTGTTCCTTGCGCGGCCTAAAATCTTGGTATTAAACCTGAATTTCTTACCGAGTATAAAATCATTGTCAGCCCTCTGGAGAACATCATTATCGCCTTTAGCTCTGTGTTCACTTCTAACGAACGGCTCGCCTCTCAGGTGAATACAGACCTTAATCATCTCCTTTTCGAGTTCTGAGAGCCTTTGGGACTGTTCAGGACACATACTGCGTAGTCGGTCATATACTTCGTTGATCGTGCGGGTACGAGGCACGCACCTTTCTTTTCTCCAGCGTAATATCTGCCGTTCGCTGACACCAACCCGTTCAGCAAACTCTTTCATGGTAGAAGTATCAGTGATGTTTAATGTTTCATTCAATATAGAGTCAACGAGCATAGTAACCTCCTGTTCTCCTCAATATACCGACAACAAAGCGGACATTTCAACTGACATTTCGTTCGCTCCAGGTGACTTTTGGTGTGTCTGTAAGTGCGTGTATAAAAACGAAAATTTGTTTGCTTTTTATTATTTTGAATATTATAATTAAAGCGTGGTATCCGCCACGAAAATTATTGAGATTAGTTTGCACACACTGAGCCCCGGATCGAGTTAGTCTGTCCGGGGTTTTGTAATGCTCTACATATTGTGGTTAAGTTGATTTCGCCAAAGGCGAAACACTACGTTGTCCACATATTGTGGTTGTGTTTGCTAAATTCAGCCACAAAACCGTATCCGACTATACATAGTGGTTTTTGTTCTCGGAAAGTGACCGGAATACTATAAGTAGCTGCCGGCAGAGAAAAGACAGACATCCTCTCCTCGTCGGGCGACAGAGAAAGAGGATGCCCAGGCACTATGTTGAAACTTGTTCAACGCTGTTTAATTTTCGCCCGGCTTAAAGAACGCACCACTTTTGTTCTGCTTATAGCCAAGCGTCTTCATGAACTGGTCAGCGAGTTCTACGCCAAGCTCATTCATCAAGTGTGTCCAGTATTCCACTTCTTCGGTATTGCCGACTTCAGAAGCGGTTGCTGCGTTATTATTGGCGATCCGGTACGCTTCATCCCAGGTTATCTTGCCGGTGTTATATTCTTCAAGTAATTTACGCATAGTATGTTACCTCCTGGTCTTCTTGCAGAAATAATCGTTCAATATCTGCTCTATCGCAGCTGTCCGTGACAATCCTGTCTTGGCACAATATCTGTCGAGCTTGTCATGAGTGGTTCTGTCCATCTTCATGTGGACTATGACTGCGTCTTTCTTTGGCTGAGGCATAAATCAACCCTCCACCCTGTCACCATAAGGTAATGCTTTGATGTAATCTTCCATGAACTGCCAATCGGGATTACCATTTGCATCGACAGGAAGTTTAATTTTGATTCTTTTTGAATTACCAACTCTACACTGTCTGCCGTATGCCCATTTATAATTCTCACTATAATTAACAACTGTTGCTACAAATAAGCCCACATACGGAGACATGTTAAACCTCGGGCAGAATATATTTACATCAGATGTCGCACAAAATGCCTCGGGTGCATAAAAAGCAGTACAACCTACTTTACCTGTTACAACTTTATTTCCCTCAAAATCGGCTTCCAAATCAATATATGAACCAATACCATTATTTTCATTAGATGCAGAATAATAAGGTGTTGTTCCTTCTTCATATTCTTCGGGATAATGATATTTTCCGGGAATCACATCAAAATAATCATAGAGCGAAAACTCTTTCCAATCTTGTACATTCAAATCAGGAACCTGACCAGACTTATTCTTTGTAGTCAACGGCTTATGATGAAGTGATTTGATATAGTCTTCCATAAACTGCCAATCGGGAACATAACCATCATCAGAATACTTTTTAGTTTCATCAAAAAAGATTGAACCATCAGCATTGTGTTTAACAGGAAGACAGATTTCCGTAATATTCATATTATCTAAAGTCCATTTACGACCATACGAAAATCTATATTTTTCCTGACGAATGGTGGCTGCTATGAATAGCCCAATAGGTTCATTAAATCCCTCATATTTCGAATACAAGGCGTTTACATCATCTGTAGCCCAATAGGGTTCGGGTTGATAAATTGCTTCACCAACGGAACCATTATAACTCAACGATATAGTGTTGCCTTTATGTATAGGTGTCTGACTAATATGGTTGGCAACACCATTATTTGAATCAATAGCTCCAATATAAAGATTGTCACCGTCTTCTTGGTCTTCAGAGGTAAGGCGCTTACCCTTCTTAATATCAAACAATCGACCAAGAATGAAACGCTTCCAATCAGACACATTAAGATTCATATATCTTACCCTCCTTTATCTGATAAGCAAGATAATTATTGAGTGTCTGCTGAAAATCTGCTTCACAGAGTTTACTGTAATCAGTTTTCATGTAGGCTTCACAAAGCCATTCATCGTTACCAGATACAACCTGCATAGCAGATATACCATCCTCAACTGTCTTATTGCGATAAAGATCAAGCCACTTATCCTCGATCTGTTTCCAAATCGAGTTGTTGTCGCTGTCAAACTGTTCAACACGGCCGAGGTTCTTCTTTTTTTTATGACCATCTTCTTTGAAATACCCGAAGAACGTCCTGTTGGTTGTCCCGTCTGGGTTCATGTGCGGCCTGCCTAAAGTGAATATCATGCAACAAGCATTGGCGGATGCTCCCGGATAGAATATCTCGTTAGGAAGTGTAAACACTGCCTCCAAAGAATTATCTTCGAGAAGTGCGGCTTTCATATCTGAAATATAGCTACTCGTTCCGATTGCGGCTGAGACAGGCAACAAGATAGCCGTCTTAACTTCTTTGACAGGTTGTCCGGCATCTATTCTTTCCTGATTCATCCTTTTTATAACGTCGGAAATGAACTTAAGAAAGACCAGTCCTTTTGTCGGATCTTCTTTAGCATCTGCTTTCCACCCAACCTTATATCTTTCAGGAATGGTAATGGGCTTTGCATTGTAAGGCGGATTCATGAGTATGATGTCAGGATCCGCTTGTCTGAGAAACGCTTCACTGTCGAACAAGTTGGCTTTCTTTATGTTGGAATTGCCGTCGCCGTGGATAAGCATATTGGTTGTTGCGAGACCATAAGCCTTCTCTTCAACCTCGATACCGAAAACGTGTTCTCTGGTTACAATTTGTCTTAGTCGATCCTTCTCTGATTCAACAAGTCTCTGCCTGTTTATATCCGCCAATTCCAGAACCATTCCCTGAACGAGGAAGGCTCCTGATCCACAAGTGCCGTCAAATAGTCTCTTGTTTCGATCAACCCCGGTTGCTCTGCACATAAAATTGGTAATGTGATCTGGTGTGAAGGCCTGGTTCTTGTCGGCTTTGCCCGTGTACTTGTTAAACGCGATGAAGAACAGATTGAGTATGTCCTGTCCTTCGGAGCTGTTAGTGTTGATATACTTGTAAATATTTCCGACGATCTCATCAAGGATCTGCACCCAGTCGACTGTTGTTAGTTTCTTCACTTTCTGGTCGTTTAACACGTTGCGTTGTAAGAGTGCAACTTTGAGAGCCTTATTGTCAGAACCGTCAAGAAGACCGTCTAATGTCCCCTCAATTCCGCTGCGGATTTGCCTGGCGTCAAGATTGCCCCAGTAAGATCTTAACTCAGCCCTGGTCTCATCGGTAATCTCACTGATACCTCTTGTTCTGAAAACATCTTTGATATAAAGGAGCGTAGTTCCAACAAACTGACTGCGCAGTTTCTCATCAATATCCTTCTTGTGCAATGTTTCGTTAAGAGTATACGTATTCTTTAATACGCGCTCTCTGTCATTTTGTCTATTTTCCGTGAAAAGACTTTCGTAATGTTCCATGGTGTCTAACACAGTCTCGTCCCGGAGAAGGTGTGTATCATCCATTTCAGACTTCCATACACGTATCCTGTCATTGGCTGTGTTGGCCAAAATACATATAATCTTCTTCCCGTAATGCAAAGCCTTTTCTTCTGCCAGATATTCTCTCAACTGATCTTCGTCTGCATCGGTGAAGTTTTGCTTTGTCTCAATCAGAACAACAACATCATTATGGTTTTCGAACCTGATGTCTAACTTGAAATGCGTCGGAGCAAATCCAAGCATTGTTATTAAGGCTTCTCTCGAACCAGCTTCCTGCACATAGCTATATTCTCCACCTTCGATATTTGCAGTTAAATATCCTACTCCAACACGGTTAACCATTGATACTCTGTCCATAAAATAACACTCCTTGTGTTTTTATCTGAAGATATCTTATCACTTATCCGTCGAATCGTATATACGATTGGAGTGTTCTTTCACAGATTTTCTTCTTCGTCCATTACCACATTCCCGCAAAGTTTGCTACTACTCCTATTACTCCGTTTTTTGCTAACTCTGTATGTAACACCCCAAATTCATTGACCTTGCTATTTTTGCCGTCGTATAATCGAATTGTCAGCGAATATAACACGGTATTCACCGACAGGAACAATGAGATAAACCCGCATTGCTTTTGAGTGTGTCTTCGGCAGTGCGGGCTTATTTTTGCAGTTCAAGCGTGCATCCACGGCGCGATACACCGTTTTCCTGTTCAAGTCTGGAAAAAGAATTGTTTGACATACTTTGTGTTTTTTAACACAGCTCCCATACATTGTTCGATAAATCAGTCCGATTTTGAGTCTTGCTCGGCATCATATAAGTAGAAATCCAAAAACAAGGAGGAAATACTTATGGATGAATCAACAAGAAGAAGGGAGCTCGGAGAAAAGATCGAATTCCGACTCTACGATATCAAAGAGTGGTGTTACGATGCGCAGAGGGAAGACTGGGAAAAGAAAAGCGGTAACAAGGGTTTCTTCTACCAAGCAAGTTATGTGCCGACTTACATGAAGATCTTTCATTCATTCGAAGAATATTTTCACCGGGGTACGATAGATCAGGTTGAGTTTTACATTATCGCTTTCCTTGGCAAAGACTGGGAAGCTGAGAAGGCCCTGATCGCAAAAGATGATCCCGGGCGTGATATGAAACTCGGCACGATCGATGCGTACAGGGACTTCTTCGGTGAGTTCGCGGACATCTTCGCAGACAGATTCAACGGAAGGGTTTGACCGTGAAATGAACGAGCGGTATCTGCTTATTGACAACAGACAATACCCGCCCCGGCTCTTTCTTTGAGGTTCATTGAGCCAAAGCGGGTGTTGTTTTGCTTAGTCAAGATAAGATTCAGATGTGTTTCGGCCTTTCTCCTTTATCTGAAAGGTTATATTCGAAGTAAAGGTTCTTGCCGTAAACGAGCTTGACGGGAAGGCTCTTGGAAGTATTCCACATTTTCTTGAAGAGCTTGGTCTTTACTGCTCTGTTGTAGTATCTCTTGCCTGAACGGTGCAGCGAGTCCGCGATATAGATATTCTCGTCATCGTAGCCTGTTACAAGCACATAGTGAAGATTGTCCCAGCCGGGTTCTTCATCGTAGTAGATGAGTACCAGTACGGGCTTGCCTTCGTCAATCATTGCCTTGATGTCGCTGAGCTTGCCGTTTTTGTGAAGTCTTGCTCCGATGACCTTACCGACCGAGGAAGGAATGGCAGAGCCGTCAGGGAGTTTGAAAAACTTGTCATAGAGCTCGGACGGATCGGATTCCTGTCCATAGTAACGCAGAAGACAGGACGAAGAATAAGCAGAACATTTCGGGCCTTTCTGGCTCTTGATGTCAACAGGGTTATTGATGGAATGTTCAGGCTTTTTCTTACCCACGCTGTCGAGTTCCTCTAACTGTTTCTGATATTCCTCACTGTCATAGTAAGAATATCCGCCGTAGTAGCCATAGCCATAATTATATCCGTAGTCTCCTCCGAAGTAATCGGAAAGGTCGCAGCCGTTATAGTCGAAGTATTCGATCGCATCAGCGACGAGGTCTTCTCTCGAAAGCCCTTCCCTGAGATACTCGCCTGAAGCATAGTAATCACCATAGAAATCAAGGAGCAGTCTTTCTTCGCCGTCGTAGATGTCCTGTTCGGACAGTTCTTCGTCATCACCCAGGTCATAGTATCCCTGCTCAAGATAACCAAACTCACCAAAGCCTGCGCGAGCCTGCTCTTCGTAGTCCTGTTCGCCGATACCGTTGTATCCTTCGAAAAGATATTCACTGCTGCCCGGGTACATCTCGATCAAAGCCTTATCCTCCTTGTCTTTCTTACAATGTCATTATACAACGATATTGCATATTGCATCAAAGTCAAGAAAATCAAGGGTTTTAGGCTTTTCTGATGAAGAACCTTCTTGAGTAGCAGCCGATGGCAAAATCTTCTGCATCAAGTTCGGGATCCGGCATGAACTTCGTACTTTCGTCCTGATAAGGATTACTCTGCTGGAGATGTCTGAATTCGTGTGCGATGGTCATGAGGATGCCACGCATTACATCCTCGTCCTGTTCTGCTGCGGTTATTTCGCCTGAGTACAGCAATTCGTCTGAAGCGTCTTTGATGTTCTTGACATGAATTACCGTGATACAGTCAGATGTCCAGGTTATCCCTACTCCGTGTTCTGACGGAAGATCGTGTGCATCCAGGAGGTAATCGAAGTCTTCTATGTAATCGCCTATCGGGACTTCCTGAAGGTAATCGAAATCTTGCTCGTCGTCGTACATCAAAACAAGGCGGTTCAGAGTGCGGTATGTCTCTTTCGGAATACAAGACATTATGAAGTCAGATATGACGCCACAGACCTCTCCAAAGGGCACAGGAACGCTCCAAAGTTCTTTTCCTTGTTCCGATGCTTTTGCAAGCGACGGCGTTATTACAACGCGTTTTAAGAGCCAGTCTTTGTCCATGACGTCTGTGTCGCAGATCCGGTAATACTTATCGAAGATACCATCTTCCAAGTCGTGAACGAGGATGGAACTTTCTGTCTCCTCTTCGATGCTGATGACATCCGGTTCTTTGTCGGCGTCTTTGTGTACTGCTTTTCGGATCAGTTCAAAGGAAGCACTCATAATCAGGCTCTTCCCTGCATCTGTTCCAACTGAGCCGTGGTATAGATACCTTTTTTCAAAGCCCAGTTCTCTAACCACTTTTTTACGTCAGACTTTTCATACACGTTTGAATCAGGGGCTCTCCAATCTTCTCTAAAGCAAGTGTGTCCTACTACACGATCGCACAGGGCTAAATCTTTTGAAATGACCGTCCACGTTTCGCCACCGGCACTAAACTTTTCGCCGACATTAAGATTTGAAGCTCCAAGATTTGAGATGCGTAAGGCGGGGCGAACACCGTTGCCGCGGGGGTCGCAGACATAGGTGCCGGCAGCGTTGACCTTGCCATCATTGAGAACACGTGCAGCGCAATTAGAACGAGGACGACCGGGCGACCGGAGCCACCACCAAGAGCCAATAGCTCGCTGTTCTTTAGTAAGAAGAGAGCCAGCCTCTTTAACGGATAAAAGAGTAATCTCTGCGATTTCAAGCTCTGTCGGTTTTCCATTTACAGTTATTACCATAGTCTTATCTCCTTATACACTTCTGCCCGGGAAATATCCGAGCTCTGTCAAATGCGTTTTTAACTTCTTGATGTGGTCTTTGCAAAAACCGGGACCATCCGAGGAAATGTTGGAAAAGTCGGCCTTGAATCCCGTAAAGAGCTCCTCTGCTTTTCCGAACTCGGGTTCGTTTATCGCAGCGCTTTCAGGAAAGTCTGCTCTCTCTGTAACATAGGTCCATACTTCGTCTGCCATGTCGTACGGATCCCTGTCGGAATAAAGAGACACGGCTGTTGCTATGTCCAGGTACGGATACTCGAACTTCATGACTACGGCAGAGGGCTTATCTTCTTCATCCGGAAGATAATTGATGTATATTTCTTCCAAGACTTCCTTCTCGTCGTTAAATCTGAACTTGTCTTCTTCCCAGTTTCTTTCGGAAAAGTCTATCACTTCACTGACTTGGGTATTAAGGACTGTCGCTGCCTTGACGATCTTGTCATACTCGGTATCACCCGGCTTGAAGTGCGGTTCCATTCTCTGTTTTATATCATTGCGGAGTTTCATGTGTCAAAGATCCCCTTATGGTTCTTTACAGGCTTGGCCAATCCTCGTAACGAGCTCTCATCAAGACCATGTCATTTAACTCGTCTATCATCTTACGTACACTTTCCCACAGCCCGGCATCTTCCAAAGACTTTCTGTCTTTGTATATCTTGCTTACCGCAGAGTCGATATGATTCTGAGCTGCATAATAGATACCGCCTTCCTTGTTATAGTACGAAAACACACCGTTAGAAGACTCGTATTCGGCAATGTCATCTGCATACTCGTTTTTGTATTCTTGCAATGTGTCATAGGCTGCTTTGATCTTTGTTGCTATCTCGTCTTCTTCCGAGAACATTTCCGAGTTAACTGTCCTCTCAAAGCTCTTGGTATCAAGAACCCACGGAAGATATAACTGTCTTATCTCCATGGTGACATTGGCCTGCTCTTCAAGAAGTTGCTTGACCTGTCTGAGATATTTGTTTAAGGACTTCTGTGCTTCAAATATTCTCAGCCATGCCCTTGAGCTCCAAACTGCACCAACAGGTTCGATGCCTCGGGCAGAAGGAGCAAAACGTGTCTTTTCTGCATCTTTTACCGTGTAGTATCCTTTGCCTTGCGGCGTGCAGCAGTGCCAGACGGTGACAGAGCAATTACTAAACTGTTCTTTTATCAGGGCTTGTATTTCCGAGACATCTTTTTTACACTTTTCGTTCTCTGCCTCAATAAACTCTGATGTATTTGTGTAATCGTTGCTAAGTTTCATATATCAGTCTCCTCTTCCGGGCATCTGCATAGCCAGGTAACTTTCAATGTTTTGCCTTTCCGAAACCGTGCCCGTATCGGTTATTGCTTCGCCTTCAAACCTATCTGTCCAAATGGCTTCACAAATATCCTTAAGGTCATCCAACTCGGTATAGCCAGACTTGGCAAAACCCTCATACCAACCAGCATAAGGCGTATTACAGACATGGTCTATTACTTCTTTTGGGATCCCATAGTGGTTCGGCAAGTCGTCACGGCGAAGGAAATCAAAATATCCGTCAATATAGATATCAGGAACATCTTCCGTGCTAAATTTACCGTTCAAGATATCTTCTGAAGAGATACAAGAACAGATACCATAATCGAACTCTTCTCTACCGAGTCTGTAACGGTCTACGACAAACACGTTTCCCTGATATTCAACCAGAGAAAGTTCGCTTGATATTCTTCGTAAAAAGTCAGTGGGTTTCATGATCTAAGTCCTCCCTTGCATCGTTCCAAGCCATTCCTCGTAAGTTGCTATAAAAGTCTCGCAGACATCCGAGTCATAACGGTCAAAGCGTTCGTAGTATCCGTCATCGATACAATCAAGGATCGCCCGCTTGTCTCTTTCTCCGCAAGTCAAGTGTTGCAGGAAGGTTTCCTTATATTCGGGGTTCCTCAGTGTTTCGAGCATCTTCTGGATGTCGTCATTGTTGTAACCGCTTTTCGGATTAACATATATCTCTTTGCTCATAACTAAGCCCTTCCCTGCATCTGTTCCAACTGAGTTGTT